>WANW01000033.1 GCA_015521615.1 Candidatus Hydrothermarchaeota archaeon | reverse complement strand
CATCACCGGTGTAGTTGGTCTTAACTATGTCTGCACCCAGCTCCGCTCCCACTCGTGCTGCGTGCTTCACCACCTCCACATCATGCTCACTCTGGATTTTCCTCCCGCGCGGGTACATCATGGCCAAGAGCGGCATGCCCCACTCCATGCAGCTCGCGCTGACCTCGCCCAGCTGGGTTAGCATCTCCGCCTCGTCGTCCGCGCCAACATTGACGTGAATGCTTACAGCGTCTGCACCAAGCTTTATCGCCTCCTCAACACTCGCCACAAGAACCTTGTGGTTGGGGTCGGGCGAAAGCGAGGTACTTGCGCTCAGATGCACAATTAACCCCAGGTCCCTGCCGTAACCCCTGTGGCCAAAGATCGCCGCGCCCTTGTGCACAATTGCTGCATTTGCACCACCCTCTGCGATGGCGTTTGCCATGCTTTTAATGTCCACTATGCCCGGGATTGGGCCGAGGCTAACGCCATGGTCCATAGGCACTATAATCGTCCTTCCAGTCCTGCGGTCGAATATCCTCTCAAGTCTAACTCGCTTTCCTATCTCACTCATGTCCTCACCCCAGGAACCTTCTAACCCAGGCGGCCTCCACGATGTCCTCCTCAAGATTCTCAAGTGCGCCGTGCTTTACCGCTGAGATTATCCTCGACGTAATCTCAGCATGCGCCTCATCCCGCTCCGCCTGCTCCACCAGCTCCAGAGGGAGGCGCTTCCAGACCTCGCGGGGGAGAATCTTCTCCACCTCGGGGTTGAAGTAGCGCAGCGCGTCGCGCAGGTCCTCCTCAAAGTTTACGTAAATATCAGGGAGGAAGTACAAGTCGCGCTCTGTCAGCGCCTTCAGCCCCAAGAGCTCCGGAGGCAGCCCTATGGAGTACAGGGCACAGCAGAAGGGAATCGCCCTGGGCAGGGAAACCTCGCCAACCTCGCGGGCGTAGCCGAACAGACCAATGTGGAGCTTCCTTCTGCGCCTCGCTGGCACGTGCTTTGCGATGAGGTTGATAAGCGGCGACAGCAGACGCAAAAGCCTCTCGTACTCTCCGCTTGCCCTTTTGATTATGTCGAGGCACTTCTCCTCGCTCACAAAGCGCGGCTGCTTCCTGCGCTTCGACTTTATCTCCTCTATTGCCTCCCTCACGATAGCCTCGGGGTAGTCGTACTTGAAGGCGCTTTGCACCGTGTAGGTCTGCACGCTGGGGTACTCCCACAGGCAGTTGTAGACGTTCGTGGGCTTGAAGTTGCCTCTGAAGGGCGCTGAGCCCACGCCGATTATGGGCAGGAGCTCCACGCTGAGCTTCTCCGCCAGCCTCCAGAGCCGCTGTAGCGCTATTTTATTTAAAAGCACAGCACTCAGCGAACCATAGTTCATCGCCGGATCTGAGCGCGCCAGGAACACGCGCTGCTGCTCGAGGTGCTTGTCCCTGAGGTAAGCTTCGAGAATCTCGTGGCTGCGCAGCATGCTCTCCCTGTCCTCTATAAGGGGGATTACATTTATCTCCTCAGGCTTAAAATCACCGATCCACTCCTTAATCTTGATATCCCCTTCGAAAAAGCGCCTTTCCGCCTTACCCGAGACGAAGTTTTTATAGTAGTAGTAAATGCGGTTCAGAGCTTTGGCGGAGGAGGTCATGGGCAGGATAACCTCGAAGATTGGGGCTATGTCTTCGCCGTAGAAGGCTCTGGCAATGTCGAAGTTGCGCGGGATGCTTTCAAGCGTCTCGAGAAGAATCTTCGCCTCGGTGCGCTCCACCTCCGGGTTGGGAACGCGAAGGGTGAGCCTCACCTCTCGGCCGAGCCTCGTGCTTCGAAAGAAGCGCTCGTAGCGGGTGAGCAGCTTCTCCACAACGAAGTTGTCAACCTCCTTGCCCTCACAGTCCCACATCTGCTCCTCTATGCCCAGGTGCGAGAAGGCATAGTAGGCCTCCTGAATCTCGTCCTCGCCGGCTAAGACAGAGTTGTGGGCAAAGAAGGGTGTGGTGACATTATCTGGATGCTGCGTTGACATGCATCTCGGAACCATGTGCTAAATCTCCAGGAAGTTCCTGATAATCCTTTTGCCCTCGCTGGTTAAAATGCTCTCCGGATGGAACTGCACCCCCTCAATGGGATAGCGTCTGTGCCTCACCCCCATCACCACGCCGTCATCGCTGCGCGCGGTCACGAGAAGCTCGGACGGAAGGCTTTCCTCCACTATAGCAAGGGAGTGGTAGCGCGTCGCTATGAAGGGGTTGCTTACCCCGCGGTAGATTCTCCTGCCATCGTGGGTGATTCTACTCACCTTGCCGTGCATCAGCGTCTTTGCTCTCGCCACCTTAGCTCCGAAGGCAACACCTATCGCCTGGTGTCCCAGGCACACACCCAAGATGGGCACCTCAGAACCTAGCTTTCTTATGAGCTCAACGCTTACCCCCGCCTTCTCGGGTACTCCCGGTCCAGGAGAGATTATTATCTTCTCCGGCTCGAGCGCCTCAACCTCCTCTAGGGAAACATGGTTCCTCCTTACCAGCACCTCAGCGCCAAGCTCACCAACGTACTGGTACAGGTTGTAAACGAAGCTGTCCACATTATCTATTATCAGCACCCTCATTCACCGCCCCCCATTGCTATTGCTCTGAGCATCCCCCTGCCCTTGTTCCTAGTCTCCTCGTACTCCCTCTCCGGTACGGAGTCGGCGACTATTCCTGCACCCGCCTGAACGTAGGCTTTCCCATTCTGGAAGACTATCGTCCTTATCGCTATAGCGAAGTCCATGTCTCCCGAGAAGGAGAAGTAGCCCACTGCGCCTGCGTAGATCCCTCTGCGAGTAGGTTCAAGCTCCTCTATAATCTGCATCGCCCTGACCTTTGGCGCGCCGCTCACAGTGCCTGCTGGAAAGCATGCCTCAAGCGCGTCGAAGGCATCCTTATCCTCGCGTAGCTCTCCCACGACGTTGCTCACCATGTGCTGCACGTGGGAGTATTTTTCAATGCTCATGAACTCATCCACGGTAACGCTGCCGAAGCGCGCCACCTTGCCGATGTCGTTCCTTCCCAGGTCAACGAGCATCACATGCTCCGCGCGCTCCTTCTCATCGTTCAGCATCTCCCTCGCGAGCGCCTCATCCTCAACCACATCCTTACCCCTCGGTCTCGTACCGGCGATTGGGCGGGTGACCACCTTCCGCCCCTCGACGCGCACCAGAATCTCCGGCGAGGAGCCCACGATGGCCTTGTCCTCCAGCTCCAGGCAGTACATGTAGGGTGAGGGGTTTATCTTCTTCAGCGCCAGGTAAACCTCAAATGGGTCTCCGCTGAAGGGCACCTCAAAGCGCTGGCTCAGCACCACCTGGAAGATCTCACCCGCGTAGATGTACTCCTTTGCCCTCTTCACGGCTTCCTCAAAGGCGTGGCGGGGAGAAGTTGCTGCTCACCTCAGGCTCCTCTGCCCTGCGCGGGGTAAAGCTCACCCTTGCCGCGCTTCTCACGGTGCCTTCCAGCGCCTCAAGTGCACGCTTTGCCCGGGCGTACTCTCCCTCAAGGTCAGCCTCATCCTCCAGCATCATGCTCGAAATCAGCAGTATCTCCTCACGCCAGTGGTCGAAGACCACAACGTCCCTCGCGAGAAGGAAGAGGGCATCCTCATGCAGGAGGTCATCTTTTGCCGAGCTGCCTATCTCCTCGAAGTAGCGCACCACGTCGTAGGCAAAGAAGCCCACCAGCCCGCCAAAGAACTTGGGGAGCCTCTTCGTGGTGGGCACCACCTCGTAGTCAACAAATCGGCGGAGGGCGCGCAGAGGGTTGCGCACATGCTCTTCTCTGCCGTTGAAGCGCAGCAGGTGGTTTTTAAGCGATATCACCATCTCCGGTTCTGCGCCCAGGAAGGAGTAGCGCGCTATCTTCTCCCCGAAAATCGCAGACTCAAGCAGGAAGGCGTTGCCCCTCCCGCGCAGCGCCGCGTAAACATCCACCGGCCTGAGCTCCCCCACACTTAGCACCCGCACCAGGGGCACGAGGCAGCGCTCCCTGCCTGCGACAAGCTCATGAATTCTCTCCAGACTGGGCTCACGCATGCACCAGCCTCCTAGTGGCCTCTTCAACGTTCCTGCTGCGCATTATGCTGGTACCCACTAGCGCTGCGTCGCAGTGCCGGAGCACTCGCCTGAGATCCTCTTCGCCTGAAATTCCAGAGGCAGAGATCTTTATTCCGTCTATAAGCTTTGCCAGCCTCTCACTGCGTGAGAGGTCTATCTCCAGCGTATCCTTGTCGCGGTTGTTTATCACGTATATGCGGGCGCCGCAGCGCTCGGCGAGATGAACATCCTGCGGAGAGTGTACCTCCACGAGAGGTTCCATTCCGAAGTACCTGCACCTCGCTATTAGAGTGCCGAGGTCCTCCTCCGAGAAGAAGCTGGAGATTAAAAGCACGCTGTCCGCGCCGTAGTAGTAGGCCTCGTCCACCTGCTCCCCGGCGAAGATGAAGTCCTTTCGCAGCACTGGAAGAGAACTCACCTCCGAGACGCGTCTGAGATAGTCAAGGCTACCTTTGAAGTACTTCTCCTCCGTCAGCACAGAGACGGCGCAGGCACCACCCCGCTGCATCGCCAGGGCGATTTTCTCAACATCACCAGGCTCGCGTATCTCTCCGCGGGGGGATGCGAACTTCACCTCCGCTATGACCGGGTTAACGCCCCTTCTCCTTGCTGAGAGAATCGCCTCCTCGAAGCTTCTGGGCTTTCGCTCTGGCTTCACCTCCTTTTTAAACCCGCGGAACCTCCTTCTGCAGTCGGCGAATATCTCAGCGAACATTTAATCACCAGTGCATATATTTATTCATTGATGAGCAATCAAGAGCTATTATAGTACTGCATGCCGGTATTTAAAGGTTGTGGTGGTAGCGTGTAGCAGTGTGTTATCTGCCAAAAATTTCGCTTGTGCGGTATTAGGCACGAGCCTTTGATGAAGCTATCTCAGCACCACCTTTGTTGCGAGGCGGTTTGGAGTTACTCGGCGCCGGTATTGCTGGAGTTTTAACGTCCTTGGTCAGGAGGTGGAGGAGCAGTGGGTGAGGTGCTCGGCGCTGTGCTTCTGGTTGCAGCCGGCACCTACCTCATGCGCCTCTTACCCCTTCACCTCGCGCTTAGAGGGCGCAGGAAGTTTACCACTGGAGCACTCTCGGAGGCGCTGAACATGGCAGGGCCAGCGCTGATAGCCGCCTTTCTGGTGGTCTCTGTTCTGCCCCCGCAGCAGCAAATCGCCACAGGTGAACTGCTGAAACGCTCAACCGCCCTGCTGACGGTGCTCCTGGCGCAGCACAGATGGGCAAACCTGGGGCAAGCGTAGCGGTGGGGGTGGCCGCATATGCGTTGCTGGCCTCACTGGGTTAAGCTGGTTCCAATTTCTCAACGATAGCTTTAGAATATAACCAAAACTTAACGGTGCTGATTCCATGAAGGCTGACCTAATTCTACTTCATCCACCGAGCATCTTCGACTTTCGTGAGAGACCCATCCTCTGGGGACCCATAAACGACCTTGTGCCCTCTACACCAGTGTTTGAAATGTATCCCATCGGCTTCGTTTCAATTGCTTCAACGCTGGAGAGACATGGATATCGCGTGAGGATAGTGAATCTGGCGCTGCGGATGCTTCGAGACCCGCACTTTGATCCTGAATCGTACATAAAAAAGATGCGCGCCGAAGCTTTTGGTATCGACCTCCACTGGATGCCACATGTGCATGGCGCAATAAGCCTGGCAAGGCTGTGTAAGCAGGTTCACGGAGATGTGCCTGTGATAATGGGCGGCCTTTCATCGAGCTACTTTCATGAAGAGATTCTTAATGATGTACCCGAGGTCGACTTCGTTCTTCGTGGAGACTCAACCGAGAAGCCCTTTGTGCAGCTAATGGATGCCATCTCTGGCAAAGGTAAGGTGAGTGATGTACCAAATTTGAGCTATCGCGATGGCTCCCGCATTAAGGCAAACCCAATCCGCTACGTGCCTGCTAATTTGGACGAATTCTCCCTGGACTATGACTATGTTTTTAAGAGCATACTGCGCACAAGAAGCCTCGATGTGCTGCCCTTCTACGAGTTCATTGAGAGGCCTATAATGGCAGTGCTCACACGCAAGGGATGCGAGAGCGACTGCATAGCTTGTGGAGGCTCTAAATATGCCTATGCAAGAGTCTGCAACCGCCATAGCGTTGCCTTTCGCAGTCCGGAAATGGTGGTAAAGGACATTCTAAAAATACAGGAGTTCAGGGCACCTGCGTTTATTCTGGGCGATTTAGCTATTGGTGGTGAGCAGTACGGTATGCGTGTGCTCGAGCTTCTTAAAAAGGAGAAGGTGGACATTCCCCTGATATTCGAGTTCTTTGCACCGCCGTCACGGGAATTTCTCCACCTGCTGGGCAGGAGTGTTGATGACTTCACCATAGAGATGTCCCCAGAATCTGGAGATGAAAGGGTCAGGGAACTCATTGGCAGAAATTACTCCAATGCCGCGTTAATTAAGATGCTCCACAATGCATTTAACGCTGGTTGCAGGCAGTTCGACCTCTACTTTATGATTGGCCTGGGCGGGCAGACCAAAGAAAGCATAGACACAACACTGAGGCTGGCTGAAAAGCTGGTGAATGAGCACAGGAACGGTAGGCTGCTGCCCTTCATCTCACCTTATGCACCCTTCCTCGACCCGGGTTCAATAGCCTACGAGAATCCAGAGGCATATGGTTTTATAAAATATGCCCACACCCTCATGGACCACTATTCACTGCTTGATAATGGCCTTACCTGGAAAGACTTCCTCAGCTATCGCACCACTTATCTGAGCAAAGATGACATAGTCAACCTGTCCTATGACGCCGCACTGAGGCTTGCCAGGATAAAAGCAAACGCCGGGCTAATGCCACAGGATACTCTGAGGGAAATAGAGCAGAGAATAGCCATATCCAGGGAAATGATACACTTTGTTGATACGTACAGGAGAAAGGGCACTCTGGGAGAAGAGCATGTGAAAGCCTCTCTCTACGAGCTAAGAGAAAGGTTAATGATAGACCGTCGAGAGCTGGACTGGTCACAGGGGCTGAAGATCAGGAGGGCACTTGCCCTCTTTTTAAAGTTTCTGAAAAGTATTTTCTGAAAAAATCAGTTAGACGTTTTCTGCTCGGGTGGTGGTATCTCCACTACCGAAAGACGCCCTAGTCCGCGTTTCTCCCTTGTCTCATTGATACTCCGGGCGAGTTCCTGTGATGGCACCACAAGGGTATGCACCTCTTCATCCTGCACCGCAGGTGTGAATTCTCCCCGAACCTCAACCACCTCGTAGCGCCCGGGATAGCGCGCCGCCAGAAGTTTCGAAAGCTTTCTTATCTTTGCCTTCAGGCGCTTGTCCTCATCGTCTGCCACAATGCCCACAAAGACGAATTCAGCGCGTTTAAAAGCCTCCTCCAGAAGGTGTTTTTCGTAGTTCTCCAGCTTCTCAAAGCTTCCCAGCACAGCACTCTTGCCCATGTAGTACATGTCCCTGAGCAGGAGCTTTAACGAGGGTGGAGATTATTATCGCAACAACCTTTTTTAACTCCGCTGCAATTGTAAGAATATGCTCACCGTTTCTGCGCCGGGAAAGGTGATACTCTTTGGCGAGCATGCCGTTGTCTATGGCGAGCCGGCGCTTGTGGGTGCAATTGAGAGAAGGGTTAGAGTAATGGTCAGGAGGCTGGACGAGAAGGTGATAAAGGTTTATTCTGACACTATTGGCACAGGAAAAAAATTTACCTTCGCAGAATTGCAGGATGCAGAAGGTGCCTTCAGGTATGTGAAGCGCGCTGTGAGCATAGCCTTCGAGGAGGTAGGCGAAAAGACCGGACTGGAGCTGAGGATAAGCTCCGAACTTCCGCCCGCCTCCGGGCTTGGCTCCAGCGCTGCAGTGAGTGTTGCAACGCTTAAAGCGGTGCTTACGCTGCTTGGCAAAGAGGTTAGAAACTCAAGCCTTGCGGCGCTTGCCCATCGCGTGGAACTGGAGGTGCAGGGTTCTGCCTCGCCAACAGACACCGCCGCTGCTACGCATGGGGGCCTGCTCTTTGTGCTTCCGGGCAAGGGTATTGAAAGGCTGGATGTTAGAGAAGAGCTTCCCCTTATTATAGGAAACACGCAAAAAGAGCGCTCCACCAAACTTCTGGTGGCCAAGGTACGCAGGCTTAAGGAAAGCCTGCCCGGGGTGGTTGACCCCGTTATAGAGAACATAGGCAGAATTACTAAAGAGGCAAGGCGGTGCCTGGAGAAAGGTGAACTCACCCACATGGGCGAGCTAATGAACATAAACCACGGCCTGCTTGAGGCTCTTGGTGTGAGCACGCCTGAGCTCTCCCGCCTTGTTTACATTGCACGTAATGCAGGCGCAGAGGGTGCCAAGCTCACCGGCGCGGGTGGGGGTGGATGTATGCTCGCCTTTGCGAGGGAGAAATATAAGGCGGTGCTGGAAGCGCTTGGCAGAGAAAGCCAGGCACTTCCCGCAAAAGTAACTTTTGAAGGTGTGCGAGTAGAGGGTGGCGAAGGATGATTATACTCAAACTTGGAGGTAGCCTGCTCACCAACAAGCGAAGGAAGTTTTCTTTTCGCTCAGAGGTTATGAAGCGTGTGGCGCGGGAGATTAAGGAGAGTGGTGCGAGGCTCGTGATTGTGCATGGTGGGGGGAGTTTCGGGCATCCCCTCGCAATGGAGTACAGGCTCGCAAATGGTATAGTTAGCGAGGAACAGCTGCACGGAGTTGCACTTACCAGGGCGGCGATGACGAGATTCAACCTGCTTGTCGTAGAGGCACTGATAGAGGCAGGGGTCAACGCCACAGGTGTACAGACATCTGCCATAGCAGAGTGTGCAAACGCCGGGGTTAAGCGTCTTGACCTTAGCACTGTGAAGGGTTTTTTAGAGCTGGGCCTTACACCGGTACTCTATGGTGATGTGGTCCTGGACAGCATGCGCGGTGTGTGCATCCTCTCGGGTGATACTCTCGTGGCCAAGCTTGCAGAAGAGTTCAAACCCGAACGTATAGTACTTGCGGCAGATGTCGACGGGGTATTTGACAGAAACCCGGAAGAACCAGGGGCTGAGCTTATACCTGAAATAAACCCGGAGAACTATGCAAAAGTGCTTGAAGCTGTGGCCAGTGGCGATGATGCAACAGGAGGAATGCGCCGCAAGATAAATGAACTCGTGGCTCCTGCACGTCTCGGTTATGACTCCATAATAATCAACGCTCTTGTCGAGGATAGGCTCAAGAAAGCTTTATTAGGCGAGCCGGTGAAATGCACAGTTATCAAAGGGGGAAATTACCCGTGAGCACAGACAGGAGAAAACTGGACCACATCAAAATATGCCTCAGCGAGAAGGTCGAGGCAAAAGCAGGAAGTGGTTTTGAAGATATTGTGCTGATTCATAACGCATTGCCAGAGCTGGACGCGGATAAGGTCAGGCTGCATACAAAATTTCTGGGCAGAGAGGTGGGCATGCCCGTGTTTATTGCCGCCATGACCGGCGGGCATGAGGAGGCGAAGAGGATAAATGAGAACCTCGCCATTGCTGCCCAGGAGCTTAATATACCCCTGGGCGTGGGGAGTCAGCGTGCCGCTCTGGAAGATGCCAGCCTCGTTGAAACTTTCAGTATTGCCAGGAAGGCTGCACCGGATGTCTTTCTTATTGCAAATCTTGGTGTGGTGCAGTTCTGCAAGGACTACACAGTGCGCGAAGCGGAGAGAGCAGTTGAGATGATTGAGGCCGATGCACTGGCACTACATCTTAATGCGGTGCAGGAAGTTGCCCAGAAGGAGGGCGACACCAACTTCACAGGTGCCCTCGAGAAGATTGGAGAGATTTCCGATGCCCTCGACGTGCCTGTAATTGTCAAAGAAACAGGCGCGGGAATAGCAGCCGAGGAGGCGAAGCTTATCCAGGAAGCAGGCGCAACTGCAATAGATGTAGGTGGTCTCGGCGGCACGAGCTTCGCAGCTGTGGAGCACTACAGGCATAGCGAGGGTGTTGGCTCTGTCTTCCGGGACTGGGGGATACCTACCGCAGTAAGTGTGGTTGAGTGCGTATCAGCCGTGGATATACCGGTATTTGCCACTGGCGGGGTGAGAAGCGGCATAGACGTGGCTAAAGCCCTTGCTCTGGGCGCAAGCGCATGTGGCATCGCCCTGCCCCTGCTTAAAGAGGCTGTTAAGAGCAGTGAAGCTGTAATAAATGCGCTCCGCAGGGTGGAGCATGAGCTTCGTGTGGCAGCCTTTCTGACCGGCTCAGAGAGTGTGAAGGAACTTTCCAGAGCGAGAGTGGTTATATTGGGGAGAACACGTGAGTGGCTGGAAGCTAGAGGATTTTTAAGGTGATTTTTATGGAGATTATTGCAGTAGGAGGCTACGAGGAAGTAGGCAGAAATATGACCGTCATCAGGTATGGTGACGATGCGATTGTGATAGACATGGGCATTCGCCTTGACAGGGTGCTCATTCATGAGGATACCGATATCTCCAAGCTACCCCCTGAGGAGCTCGCCTCGCGGGGGATAATTCCATCGATTCAGGATGACTTTGGTGAAGTAAAGGCGATAGTGCTCACCCACGCGCATTTGGACCATCTTGGGGCGGTCTCCATTCTCGCAGAAAAATTTCCCATGGCACCAATTATAGGCACCCCATACACCATAGAGGTGGTGAAACAGGAACTGAGGGGCAGGCGTAAAAACCCGCTTTATGTGCTCGAGGCTGGAGAAGTGCTACAGGTGGCGCCAAAGCTGAGCATAGAGTTTGTGCGAATTACGCACAGCATTCCGGATACTGTTTTTCTGGTGGTGCACACACCCGAGGGCAGCTTGGCCTACTTTAATGATTTCAAGCTGGACGACACGCCCGTGATAGGGGAGAAGCCAGACTACCAGCGAATACGTGAGCTGGGCAAAGAAGGGCTCAAAGCACTGATAATAGAGACCACCCGCGTTGCCAACGATGGACGCACACCCTCTGAGCAGGTGGCACGTACACTGCTCGAGGATACGCTGCTTAAGAGCAACCCTGAGCGCGGGCTGATAGTTACCACTTTCTCCTCACACATCGCCCGAATAAAGAGTATCCTGGACATAGCTGAGAAGCTCGGGAGGGAGCCGCTCCTGCTGGGAAGGAGCATGGAGAAGTATGTGAGCATAGCCGAGCGGAAGGGGATTATCTCTCTGCCCAAGGAGGCCCATGTCTACGGAGGCAGGGATGCGATTAAGAAAGCATTAAAGCGCGCCGCAAAGGATAAACAGCGCTACATCCTCATAATCACAGGACACCAGGGTGAGCACGATGCCCTGCTCACAAAAATCGCCAATCAGAAGTTTGAGTTCCGCATTGAGCCTGGAGATGAGGTTGTTTTTTCCGCTGACGTAATACCAAACCCCATAAATGTAGCACAGCGATATGCGCTTGAGACAAAGCTTAAAATGCAGGGGGCGAGGTTGTTTAAGGGGCTGCATGTCTCTGGGCATGCCTCCCGCGAAGACCACTATGACCTGCTTAAAATGCTTCAGCCTGAAAAGATAATTCCCACCCACGGCACACTGGATATGCTCGCGATATACGCAGAGCTTGCGGAGACCCTTGGATATGCGATTAACCGAGAGGTGTTTCTGCTCAGAAACGGTCAGAGGATGGAGGTATAGCATAGAATGGAGGAGCTCATACGCAAGCACGCGCTTAAGAATGCCCTCGATTTTGGAAAGGCCAATCCAAAGGCTGTGCTCGGCAAGGTGCTGGCTGAGAATCCTGAACTCAGGACCAGGGTAAAGGAGCTTCTCCCCATTGTTGATAAAGTGGTTGCCGAGGTAAATGAGCTAAGCAGGGAGGAGATCGCTCAGGCTGTTGCAGGCTATTCCTTCGAGGTAAAGAGGGAGGAAAAGAAAGAGACGTTGCCAGAGCTTTCCAATGTTGGCAGAGAAGTTGTGATGCGCTTTGCTCCCAACCCGAGTGGTCCGCTCCACCTCGGGCACGCGCGCGCTGCTGTGTTGAACGATGCATATGTGAAGCGCTACGGGGGGAAGCTTATCCTCCGTCTGGAAGATACTGACCCTGCGAGGGTTTACCCGCCTGCTTATGAGATGATACAGGAAGACCTGCGCTGGCTGGGTGTAGAGGTGCATGATGTGGTTATTCAGAGCTCCCGTTTAGAGATTTACTACGAACACGCCAGGAAGCTAATAGAGCAGGGGCACGCTTATGTATGCGAGTGTTCTGCAGAGGAATTTCAGAGGCTGAAGCTGGACAGGCAGGAGTGTGAGCACCGCGGTAAGAGCATAAGGGAAAATATGGCCGACTTTGAGAGGATGTTCACAGAATATAAAGAGGGCGAGGCGGTGTTGAGGCTTAAGACCGGCGTGGACCTTCGCGATCCTGCAATGCGCGACTTTCCAATAATGCGCATCTCAGAGACGCCCCATCCACGGGTTAACGCCCGCGTTTATCCACTTATGAACTTCTCTGTCGCCGTAGACGACCATCTTCTGGGAATTACCCATGTGCTGCGTGGCAAGGACCACATAGTCAATACCAGAAAGCAGGAGTTCATCTATCGCTTTTTCGGCTGGGAAATGCCAGAATTTATCCACTATGGCAGGCTCAAAATAGAGGGCGTGGCGCTGAGCACATCAAAGATTAAAGAGGGGATAGAGGCGGGGAGGTACACCGGCTGGGACGATGCATCGCTTGGCACGCTGCGTGCCCTCGCGAGGCGTGGCTTCAGAAGCGAGGCGATACGCAGAGCTATGCTGGAGGTAGGCATAAAGCAGAGTGACATAAGCTTCAGCTGGAAAAACCTTTTCGCCTACAACCGGGAGCTACTTGAACCAATAGCAAACCGTTACTTTTTTGTGGCCTCGCCAGTGGAGGTGGAGATTCACGGGATGCCCGAATTCTCACGTGATGTAAGGCTCCACCCCGATTACCCCGAGCGTGGAAGCAGAACACTTGTGTTAAAGCCAGAACGTGGGGTAGGGAGTGTTTTTATTGCAAAAAGCGACTACGAGAAGCTGCGTGAGGGCAGCTTTGTCCGCCTGATGGAAGGTTTTAATATAGAGATACTTGAGAAGGGCAGAGAAAAGGCAAGAGCACGCTTCCATAGCCTTGAGTTAGACGAAGCAAAGCGCAGGCGTGCCAAGCTCATCCACTGGGTGCCTGCACAGGATCGCGTGGCAGTAGAGGTGATTAAGCCAGAGGGAAGAGATGAAGGCTATGGCGAAGCCGCACTGAAGAAGGTTAAGCGCGACGATGTTGTGCAGTTCGAGCGCTATGGCTTTGCGCGCATCGACAGGGCTGGCAAGGGTGTTGTGGCTTACTACGCGCATCCGTAATGATTCAAAGACGGCAGGGTATTATTTTGATGTGCTTGAAACCGTGGAGGAACCCGAGGCAATATATCTGGGTAATGCAGGAGAGTACTTGGCCGTGAGGGAAATAGAAAAAGGAAAATACATCGTCGTTGTTTATAAGGAGGTGAACAGTAGCGACGGGTTTATAATTACAGCCTTTTTGACGAGGAGAAAAAAGCAGCTTGAGAAGAGGAAGAAAATATGGCAGCGATAGAGATAAAAAAGATTATGAGCTTTGTGCCAAAGCTGCTGGAGATTCCCCACAGGAGAATGTGGGTGACTTATGACGAGGAGGCGGATGTACTCTATGTGAATTTTAAGAAGCCGAGTCGGGCAGATGATGCAGAACTAACCGAGGACGGCATAATAGTGAGGTACGAAAAGGGAGAGGTTGTGGGCATAACCGTACTTAATGCAAGCAAGAGGAAGGAGAGATAAATAGCATTCTGGATACCTCCGCTCCCATAACAGCCGATGAACTTTCAAAGGTGGGCTTCTTATAGAAGAAGGGTAAAACAACAGGTCAATGTCACGTGCGCCTATTCAGGCGTCGCCCAGCACTCTTCATCGTGGTAAAATTTATCACCAAGCTTGATTTTACCAGTAATCAGTGGTTCGGGCTCCTTGATCGCTTCTATTCTGTAAAACGCGGACCTGAACCAGTTATAATCGCAGCGCGTGCCCAGCTTTTTCACTATCCTGAGTTTATCCTGGTAACGGAAAAAGTTTGTATCCTCGCAGGGATAAACGCTAAATTTTCGCCTTATGTCCGTAATTACAAAACCCATCTTGTAGAGCATGCGCTGTATCTCATACCATTTTTTTCTCGAGGCTTCCAGTGTGGTTAAGCCGAAATAGGCAGCGCTTCCCTCGCCACGCAGCGAGGCAGCACCCCGCGAAAGGAATAACTTTATTCCCTCAAGGGTCTCAACAGGGTCACTGACGAAGACGTCGAAGCCGCGAGCGAGCTCATCACCCAGGGGCTCCTGTACATCGTAACTCCTTGCCTCAAGGCACAGACCATGCTCCTCGGCTACGCGATTTATAAAATTCACCAGACGCTCATCTATGTCTATAGCTATGACACGGGAAGGTAAGCCGGTTAAAGCAGCGGCTATACTGAGCAGATCGTCGTCGCCAATAACAAGAATCTCGCTCGCCACCAGGTCGCCCCGCTCGTACATAAAGGCAACACGCTTAAGCACATCCTCCGGTGAGATATATCCCTGGTCGTAGTCCTCCACCGGCAGAGGGCGGCGCTCTGTAATTTTATAAAAAATTCTTGCGACATCATCAAACTCTGGGGGAATAACATACCCCTTTGCATCACATGCGCTGCACCTAAAATCAAAAAACTTTGCCTTAAGTTGAGAAGCCCGCTCCACACCCGCGCGCGTGAGGGAGACTTTCCCACCGGCTACCTCTATCAACCCGCGTTCCTTCAGCTCCTGGAGGGCGGCATAAAATTCTCTAAGCGAGGAATCCTGAGCATCAACAAGCTCCCACACCGAGGCAGAGCCGCGGCTGAGCCTCTGAAGCAGCTGTACCTCTGTGCGACTTCTCAAGGCTATCCCCTTGTAAGAACGTAGTGCTTGTATGACTTGGGCTTAAACTGCTCCAGGAATAGCTTGAAGGCCTTCTCTGTCTTGTTCGGGTCGCCGCAGGTGAAGATGTCGAGGTTGACAGTCTCATACTCGGGCCAGGTGTGCAGCGAAACATGTGACTCTGAAATCAGGACCACACCGGTAACTCCGTAGGGCTTGAACTGCTTATACACTGAGCCTATTTTTGTAAGCCCTGCCTCCTCTACGACGCGCTCTGTAATCTCCCTCACCTTGTCCTCATATGAAATCAGCTCCTTTTTCACGCCGTAGAGTTCCGCTATAATATGCTTCCCTATGACTGTCATCTTCATCACCCATCTCTCTCACCTGCCTTTATTTTAATAGTGTGAAAAGCAATATCGGCGATTATCTCTGCTGTGCCGTAATTTTTTCTGCTGATTCTGAGTAACCATGGGTGAACTAACTTAATTAACTAATATTAGAAAGGCATAACAAAAACTTTTCGCTTCGCATCACCCAAAAATTTTTACCGGTTCTTCATGATACTCTTCCCTATGGCGGCGACGGTGAGATACAGAGGCAGAGAACTCAGCGTAGAGGCTGGTACGAGTGTTAAAAAAGCGATTCGAATGCTTGGCCTGAGTCTTGAAGGTGTGATTGCAAAGGTGGGTGATAGACTTGTCACTGAGGACTACCGGCTACGCGAGGGAGAAGTACTGGAGATAATCTCCGCTATTTCAGGTGGTTGAATGCGCTGCAGCAGGTGCTCTAGGCGGGCGATTATTCATCTGAGAAGCTATCGCTTGGCTCTGTGCGAGGAGCACTTTACGGAGCGCTTTCTCAAGACGGTAAAGCGCGCAATAAAGGACTATCGCCTGCTTTCAAAGCGCGACCGCGTGCTTGTGGCTGTGTCCGGAGGCAAGGATTCCCTTGCACTCTGGGATGTGCTGCTCGAGCTTGGCTACAGCGCAGAGGGACTTTACATAGACCTGGGGATAGGGCGTGAGAACTACTCTGAAATTTCAAAGCGCAAGGCAATAGCCTTTGCAGAGCAGCGCAACGCGAGGCTGCGTGTAGTTGATCTGCGTGAAGAGTATGGAGCCACTATTCCAAAGCTTGCAAGACGAAGCACCCGCAGCGTGTGTGGTGTCTGTGGTATAGTAAAGCGCCACGAGATGAACCGCATTGCCCTTGAGGAGGGTTACACTGTGCTCGCCACCGGGCACAACCTGGACGATGAGGCGAGTGTGCTCCTCGCCAATCTGCTGCGCTGGAATACAGAGTTGCTCGCCAGGCAGGCTCCACGATTAGAAGCCTGGCATCCCAAGCTCGTGCCAAAGGTGAAGCCCCTCTGCCTGCTAACTGAGCGAGAGACCGCAACCTATGCAGTTGTAAGGGGTATAGACTATGTCTATGAGCTGGAGTGCCCCCACTCAGAAGGTGCGACCAGTATAACCATGAAGGAAGCGCTGAACCGCATAGAGGAACGCTCCCCGGGCACAAAGCTCTACTTCTACAGGGAGTTCCTGAAGCGCAGGAGTATGTTCGCGCCGCCTGAGGAGAGAGGCGAAGCTATAGAGTGCGAGGTGTGCGGATTCCCCACCACCTCACAGAGGTGCGCCTTTTGCAGGCTTGTGGCATAGCAGGATACCTTTATATACAACTGACGGGTAACTCATATTCTATGAGGTTTACAGTGGGTAAAGCCACAATCGAATTTATAAAAAAGCCCAAGGCGAAGCACGGGAAGTTCATTCAGGGATTGCTCGGCGTTGGTCAGGTTGGACTCATGGCAGGGAGGCAGATAATAGACGCTCTGGGAGCAGAGAAGATAGCTGACCTGTATTCTGTGGACTTCCTGTATCCCAACGTAGCGCTCCCTGGAGTGGTTTATGAGGATGACAATTTTGTGGACCTGCATAAGGATGAGATATACTACGACGAGAAGAATGAGATTTTTATTCTTACCGGCATATATCAGGGCACTTCTCCAGAAAGCTACTACAACCTGGCGCATGCGATTTTAGGCTTCTGTGAGGAGATGGGTGTCAAGGAGGTATACACGCTGGGCGGCTACGGCACGGGTGCAAAAATTGAAGAGCCCCGCACATATGGCGTTGTTGCTGAAAGTGAAGCAAAGGCCATGCTTGAAAAGGCTGAAATCCCCCTCTTAGAAGCCCCAAAGGGAACACTCGGTGCCACTGGCTTAGCCGGCATCCTGATACCTCTTGCTGCGAAAAATGGCTTCCGCAGTATCTGTCTTCTCGCCGAGACACAGGGGATGTATCCCGACCCGAAGGCGAGCAAAGCTGCTGTAAAGGCACTCGCAAGGCTTCTGGGCATAGAAATTCCAACAAAGGAACTGGACGAACAGATTGAAGCTATGGAGAAGGAATTTGCAAAGATGGAAGAATATGCAAGACAGCTTGCCGAGATGTACAAGGCACCGGCGGCGAAGGATGAGAGGCTGAGCTACATAGGTTAAGATTTTTCCTCACCCTGATGGTCAAGCCAGGAGCTAACCTCCCTGTGGAGCTTTATCATCCTCTCTATTGAGGGGTGCTCCTCACCCAGAATTCTTTTAAACCTCTCAAGGCTTTCCTCAAAACTCAGTCTCTTTGTGCCAAGAATGAGATTGTCCGCATATGCCACAAGCTTCTCCTCTGGGGTCTGAGGTATATAATCCCTAGGCGGAAGACCGAGTGAAGCGGCCTCATCCTTTGCCAGGCCAGCGCCAATATGACGCTCAATTATCCTGACAATCCTCTCGTCCAGGCCCAGGCTTCTGGCAAGCTTTGCTCCCTCCAGCGCATGTCTAATACCATGCGTCCTCGCTCTGCCTATATCGTGGAGAAGGGCGCCAGCCTTTACGAGCTCCTTATCAAGAGGCACCTTAACACGGGAAGCGAGCTCACTTGCAAGCTCAAAAACAGCTAGGCTATGTTCAATTACATTCTCGGGTACACGGCACCTGCGCAGAAGAGCCAGAGCTTCAGTAGTGTCCATTACTCAGCTCCTTCTGGAGCCTCTCTATTTCCTCCTGAAGCTGCTGTATTCTTTCCTGTGAGTCCACGTATTCCAGCACGCCTTCGCAGACAGGGCACTTGAACTGAAGCTCTGATGCCTCCTCGAAAGGCACATACTTCTCGTCCTTCTTGCACGCAAAGAAGACTTTGTCCTGCATGGATTCAAGTTCTCTGGTAAGCTCCTCCAGCAGACGCTGCTTTCTAAGTCTTATCAGGTCATATATCCTCTTTAAGTCAAGCTTCCATGTGTATATATACCATCCTATCTCTGAGTCTTTGGTTCTCACGTATGAGGCAAGGCGGTAGTCGTAGAGCTTGTAGAGCACCCTGCGCACAGTATTTATCTTTATTCCTGTTTCCTCTGCTATCTCTTCATCGGTAGCTTCCCTGTCAAGGAGGGAGTAGACCACATCCAGACCTTCTTCATCCAGAATTTCTACAAGGAACTTTTTGGCCTCTGGGTCACTGAGCACAGATTTTCCGTTGTCCACTCTCCTGCGCCTCCGGGGAAAAAACATAATTAATATGTCTTCGAGAGATTATAAATTTTTTGCAAGAAAATTTATAACATTTTCGGATGTAAGGTTAATTTAAACTCCAGAAGTTAACCAGAGCAAAAATGAAAGATAATAGTACAAGTATGGTTGCCCATGCTAGGCAGGATGGCGGTGCTATGCAGGCAGAGGACGTGATGAGGATACTGGATGCAGACGCCATGGGCTTTGCTTCTCTTAAGCCTGCCAGAATCCCGAAAGTGGTGACCTATTCAAAGAATGTTTTCATTCCGCTCACAAATGCGTGCCGTAACGCCTGCGCCTACTGCGGCTTTCGCTCTGATAAGCCATATATTATGCGAGAGGATGAGGTGCTCAGAATTCTAAAGGCTGGAGCAGCAAAGGGTTGCAGGGAGGCGCTTTTTACTTTTGGGGAGAGACCGGAGGTTTACCCGGAGATAGAGAAGGCGCTTTCAGAGATGGGCTACGACAGCATTATTGAGTACCTGTATCACCTGTGTGAGGTTTCACTTAAGCTCGGGTTGCTCCCTCACTCTAACCCCGGGGTAATAGATGAGGCTGAGATGCGAGCGCTGCGGGAGGTAAATGCCAGCATGGGCTTAATGCTGGAAAATGCCAGTGATAGGCTCTGTGAAAGTGGCATGCCCCACGAGCATAGCCCCGGCAAGCGTCCCCGCGAGAGGCTGCGAATGATTGAGTGCGCAGGCAAGCTTCGCATCCCCTTTACCACAGGTTTACTTATCGGCATAGGTGAGACCAGCGATGAAATTGCTCTCTCGCTGATGTACCTGAAGAAACTTAGCGATAGATATGGGCACATCCAGGAGATTATAATACAGAACTTCAGGCCAAAAAAGGACACACCCATGCAGTATTCGCGGGAGCCCTCGTTATTCAGAATGCTGAAGGTGGTCCGTGCCTCGAGTGAGCTTTTCCCAGAGCTCGCGATTCAGGTACCACCGAACCTCAACCCCAGCACCTACGCCATATTCCTCCTGCATGGAGCAAGCGATCTGGGTGGAATTTCGCCTCTGACAAGGGATTACATAAACCCGGAGGATGCCTGGCCCAGGGTGGAGGAGATGCGCCTTCTCGTTAGAGAGCTTGGCCTCACGCTAAGTCAGCGCCTGCCCATATACCCGAAGTACATCGCAAAAGGGTGGTATTCAGAAAGGGTTGGCGAGGTTATCTCCCAGTACGCCACGGAGGATGGGTATGCTAGAGAATAGCACGCTTACCTCGATTTTCAATGTGGAGGAAGAGGTTCTGAGGATACTGGAAAAAGCTCTGATGGGCGAAAGGATTACTGAGGATGAGGCTCTTTACCTGTTTAATGCCCCCCGCGATGCTGTGCTTCTCGCAGGCATGGTGGCACACAGGCTGAGGGAGAGGCGTGCCGGAAGCTACGTAACCTACGTTGTGAATCGCAATATCAACTTTACTAACATATGCGTGGGTAGCTGTACCTTCTGCGCCTTTCGCAGGCGCAGCTCTGAGCCTGATGCCTATATTCTCACCCCTGAACAGGTGGCTGAGCGTGCGAAGGAGGCTGTGGCGAGAGGTGCGAGCGAGGTTTGCATTCAGGGGGGACTTCATCCCGAGGCGAGGCTTGAGGACTACGTGGCTATACTCAAAGCTGTTAAAAGCGTGGCAGAGATTCATGTACACGCCTTCTCGCCCATGGAGGTTTACTATGCTGCGCAGAAGAGTGGAATTGGCATAAAGGAGACCCTCAGAACACTTAAAGAGGCTGGATTAGACTCAATGCCCGGCACAGCGGCAGAGATCCTGGTGGATGAGGTTCGAGCCAAGATTTGCCCGGCGAAGCTCACAACTCGCGAGTGGGTGGAAATTATAACCCAGGCGCATCGCCTCGGCATACCCACCACCGCTACGATGCTCTACGGACACGTGGAGAGCGCCAGTGATAAGGTAGAACACCTCAGGATAATACGCGAGATTCAGGACTCAACACAGGGTTTTACTGAATTTGTACCTCTCTCATTTATCCACTATCGCACGTCGCTCTATGCCTCTGGATCGAGCAAGCCAGGGGCTACAGGCATGGAAGACCTTAAAGTGTATGCGATATCCCGGCTCTATCTGGATAACTTCAGGAATATCCAGGTGTCCTGGGTTAAGCTCGGGAGGAAGCTTGCGCAACTAATGCTGTGTTTTGGTGCAAACGACTTTGGGGGTACGCTGATGGAGGAGAACATATCAAGAAGTGCGGGCGCAAGCAATGAGATGATGAGCGAGGCAGAGATTCGAAGGCTCATCCGCGACGCTGGATTTGAGCCAAGACGTAGAGATACGCTTTACAACCTTATTTAGCTTTTTTTAACCGCTCTAACATCTCCCTAATTTCCTCTGGGCCGAGTATGAAATTTTCAACCTCCTCTGCGGAGACCTCTGGAATCTTCCAGAGATGTGGCTTTACGAGCCTGAAAAGCATATGTACCAGCGCATATGCAAGGATAAATGCCCCTGCATAGCCAATACTTGCAGGAAAACCTGGAAGGGTGAATGGAAGCTGGTACTCTATCCTGCCCATGAAGCGGGACTGCAACCAGCCGAGGGCCAGAAAACCTGCCCAGTGGTAAGCGGCGGATATGGTTATAGAAAGATAGAAGAGCCTGCCGAAGTTCTCGTTGGCTCTGCGGTTGCACGCTTCGTATGCCTGGCGGTTGTCCACGGAGAGAGCCAGCATCGCGAGTACTCCCAGTTTGTCTGCCTCCACCTTAAGTCTGATGATCTCTTCCCTGTTCCTCTGGAAGAAAATGCCTGTGAAAACTTCTCCGGTAAGATTGGCTAAAAAAGCGAGGAATAGTACACCTATGAGATAAGCCCTAGCCTGATTTGCTGAGAGTTCAAAAAGGGGCATGAGCAGGGAATCCATAACGGAAAATATGGTTTCAAAGCTCATAGATGCCATCTCAGTAGGGAGGAAGGAGGCTCCTGCCCAGGAATCCCTTGGTAAGGTACCTTATGCCCACATAGAATGCAAGAATGGCGAAGAGCACCTTCAGGTACCTCTCCGGGAAGTACTTGGAGGTCTTCGGGCCTATGTATGAGCCTATCGCCACACCGAGAAGCTCCACGCCTATGAGCCCCCAGTACACCGGAGTGCCCTTTATAGCCATGTAGCTGAAGATGCTCACTATCATGCCTATTAGCACAGTAAGTGCAGAGGTTCCCGCTACAATGAAGTAGGGTAAGCCAACAACACTGGTGAGGAATGGTACATACAGGAAGCCGCCACCCACACCAAGGAGAGAAGCCAGGGAGCCGATCACAAGGCCACCGAAGAATGGAAGAAGGGGGTTAAAGCTGAACTCCTGCCCGAAGAAGGTAAAGCTTACCCTCGCTAAGCTGGTCTCCCTCATATGCACCCCCTCCCTCTCAATCTCCTCCAGCCTGCCCTTTTCTTTGAGCTCCCTTACTTTCGCCTCAAACGCCTTCGCCGCCTCTGCTGCCTTCTTTTTAGAAGTCTGTGCCCTTGGGGTGCTCTCGTATAGGAGCACAAAGCCCACCAGAAGGGTGAATAAGCCAAAGTAGCCGATGTAGGACTTCAGGGAGACCTTGCCTGCAGTGAGGATGGGCGTCACGAGACTGCCAATTACAGCCCCGCTGCCAAGCGCCAGCCCCAGGGGTACAACGATGCGCCTCATTTTGTAATAGTTGAGCGTGGAGATAAGAGCCGAGAAGCCAACAAGCCACTGGTTGGAAACGCGTATGCTGTCTGTTATGAGCTTGTTAAGCGCAGGGTTGGTGTTCTTAAAGCTTGAGGCAAAGTCGCCAAGTCCGAATACAGTCAGATGCCCCACGCCTGCCATTACACCGCCAAAGGCCCCGACAGTGGAGAATATCCACCCTACAAAGATTGCCCACAGAAAGGCGAGGGCTAAGTTAACCCTGGGCGCACCTGGAATTCCCAGGAAACCGGGCTCCTGATTCACATCCACGCCACCTTCAGCGACCGCCTGCGCCACCTTCTCCGGCATAGCAGCGAAGGCATTACCTGCGGTGAGGGATATTATCAGGAGCATCACCAGAATTTCCGCAACACTTCCGGAGCTCTTCACCGGAGTCCTCCTCCTGAATGATTATTAAAAAATTTAGAGCCCAAAGGGGTTAAATGTAAAGAACCCTGGTGGTCTTCTGTATGGCATGCCACCTTCAACCGGAAGCCCATACCTGACCCACTGCACTATGCCGCCCATCTGGTTGTAGGTATGCTTGAACCCGAGCTGGGAGAGAAATCTGCACACCTGCGCGCTCCTGTTGCCAGTGCGGCAGTATATCAGGTACTTCTTCGCTGGGTTGAGCTCCCTCAGGCGGAACTGAAGCTCATTTATGGGGATTAGCTTCGCCCCCTTTATATGCCCGTCATTATAGTACTCCTGAGGGGTTCTAACGTCGAGGATTTCAATACTCTTATCCCTCTGAATCATGTTGTATGCTTCCTGTGGTGTCACGTTTTTGCACATTTCACATTCCTCCTCTTTTTCTATTATGTTCGTGACTGTTGAACTTACAATAACAAATTAAAACTTTATTATAGCGGCACCAGTTATTGTATGGAGGGATAGCAATGCTTGAAGCTATACGCAGGAGGAGGTCCATACGAAAGTACGCGAAGGAGGAGGTGCCGGAGGAAGACTTGAGGGAGATTCTACTTGCGGCCATGTATGCACCTTCAGCCTGGGGGGCTAAGCCATGGCACTTCGTGGTGGTTACAAAGCCTGAGCTGA
Organism: Candidatus Hydrothermarchaeota archaeon; assembly: GCA_015521615.1. Lineage (GTDB taxonomy): Archaea > Hydrothermarchaeota > Hydrothermarchaeia > Hydrothermarchaeales > BMS3B > Pyrohabitans. The sequence continues at coordinate 22,629 of WANW01000033.1, read as the reverse complement.
AGGAGAAGCTTTCCAGGGCAACCCCCTATGCGGCGCACGCGGCGCATGCGCCGGTGGTGATTGTGCTTGTAGCAGACATGAGCCTTGCGAGACGCTGGGTGGAGGACCTGAGCATCGCCGCCGCCCACATAATGCTCCAGGCGGCAGAGCTGGGATACGGCACCTGCTTTGTTCAGATAAGGGAGAGCGAGAATCAAGGGAGGGACGCGGAGGAGTACGTCAGGACGCTGCTTGGAATCCCTGCTAACTACAATGTGGAGTGCATGATAACACTGGGCAAACCGGCTGAGAAGAAGGAGCCGCACGCGGAGGGGTACATGGAGGAGAGGGTGCACCTCAACAGGTGGTAGCACAGTGGCAATCGTTAGGATTTTACTATAAGTTATGAGGCGCACAGGCACGGCGGAGCTTCCGCTGCACTCGGGAAGGGCACCGCCCTGGCTTTTCAGGAGAATGGTCAAGCTCAGCAGGGCTGTGGCCGACTACATAGTGTATGAGTACGGCGAGGCAGAGCTGCTGCGCAGGCTCGCTTCGCCGGTGTGGTTTCAGGCCCTGGCCTGTGGCCTGGGGTTTGACTGGCACTCTTCAGGCACCACCACTACCACCACAGGAGCGCTCAAGCTGGCGCTCTCACCGGAGGAGCACGGCATAGCCATAGCTGGAGGAAAGGGCAGAGCCTCGAGGCGGACGCCTGAGGAGATTTCAGAGCTAGCTGAGATTCTCAACCTGCCTTCTTCGCGGGAGGAAGAGCTCATAAGGGCGAGCAGGCTCAGTGCAAAGGTGGACAACGCGTGCGTGCAGGACGGCTACACGCTGTACCACCACGCCTTCATCTTCACGAGGCGGGGAGAGTGGTGCGTGGTGCAGCAGGGCATGCACCAGCGCTACGCCAGGCGCTACCACTGGCTCAGCGAGGGCGTTGAAAGCTTCACCCGCGAGCCTCACTCGGGCATAGCCTGCGAGAGGAGAGAGGGGAAGGTGCTAAACCTCGTGGCTGAGGAAAGCGAAGATGTGCGCAGGACCAGCGTGGACCTGGTCAGGGACAACCCGCTAAAGCTGAGGAGGTACCTGAAGGGGCAGCTCACCCTTGACCACTCCATACAGGAGCTTGCGATGCCAGAGAGGCACGAGCTCAGGAGGGTGGACATCTCAGAGCAAGGGTGGCGAGCCCTAATGCGCGCCTATGAGATTCAGCCAGCCAGCTATGAAGAGCTCATCGCCCTGCAGGGCTTAGGACCGAAGACGCTGCGCGCCCTTGCCCTGCTCTCAGAGCTGCTCTTCGGCGCAGAATGCTCCTGGCAGGATCCCGCGAAGTACTCCTTCGCCCACGGGGGCAAAGACGGCATCCCCTACCCGGTAGACAGGGAGACCTACGACAGGAGCATCTTTCTGCTGAAAGAAGCGCTGGAGGAGGCGAAGCTGGGCAGAAAGGAGAAGTACCGCGCAATTGCGCGCTTAAAGGACTTCCTCGCTCAGGAATAGCTTCTCAGCCTTGCCCGCCTTCTGGAAGAGGTCCAGCGTCTCCTCTTCAGCGAACCTGCAAACTTCAGCTACATCCAGCGTGCGGAAGCTGCCCCCGTGAATTACAACCTTGCCATCCACTATTACGGTGCACACGTCACAGCCTCTCGCTGCATAAACAAGATGAGATATCGGGTTGCTCAGGGGTCTCAGGTTTGGTCTGTGCAGGTCCACCAGGATAACATCACCCCGCTTGCCCACCTCCAGGGAGCCTATCTCCTTATCCAGGCCCAGAGCCTTCGCCGCTCCTATGGTGGCAAACTCCAGAACAGTCTGCGCCGGCACTGCGCTTGCATCTCCCCTGGAAACCTTCTGGAGCAGGGCGCAGGTCTTCATCTCCTGGAAGAGGTCCAGGGTGTTGTTGCTCGCCGCACCGTCAGTGCCCAGGGAGACGGTAACCCCCGCTTTAACGTAATCCGCAACTGGAGCTATACCCGCGGCGAGCTTCATGTTGCTCACGGGGTTGTGGGCAACCTTGACCCCGTGCTTCTTCATAATTCTTATCTCCTTCCTGCTAACGTGCACTGCATGCGCGGCGAGCACATTCTCACCCAGAAAGCCTATCTCATCAAGGTACTCAAAGGGGCGCTTTCCCTTATCCCTGACGAAGCTCTCAACCTCCTCCTTTGTCTCTGACACGTGGATGTGTATCCCGGTGCTATGCTCCTCGGCAAGCTCCTTGGCCCTAAGCAGAAGCTCTTCAGAGCAGGTGTAGGGGGCGTGAGGACCCAAGAACACCTTCACGCGCTGGTCTCTGTCGCCGTACTCTTTCAGACCCCTTTCTGCTTCCTTTAACAGCTCTTTCCCCTGCCCCTCTCCCGCGATGTCCAGAAGAGGATATGAGAGCACGCCGCGTATTCCCGACTCGAAAACACTCCTCGCCACCTCTTCTAGGTGGTAGTACATGTCGTTGAAGCAGGTTATCCCGCTGCTGAGCATCTCCAGGCAGGCAAGGAGAGAGCCGGCGTAAACATGCTTCGGCTCCAGCTTGGCTTCCACGGGCCAGATCTCCTCCTGGAGCCACTGCATCAGCGGAAGATCATCCGCGGAGCCGCGGAAGAGTGTCATCGCCGCATGGGTGTGGGTATTTATAAGCCCGGGCATCACTATTTTGTTCTTCGCGTCTATAACAAAGTCGGCTTCGCCCTTTATCTCACGGGCAATCTCCACAATAGCGCCGTCCTCAATCGCCAGAGAAAAGTTTTTTAATACCCGGCGCTCCTTATCCATAGTAACGACGATTCCGTCTTTTATGAGCACATCCATATCATCACCCGAGGTAAGCGAAATGATAAAGATAGCGGTTCCCAATAAGGGCAGGCTTCACGAGCCAGCGATGCAGCTCATGCGCAGCTCCGGCATGGTGGTGCTCAGCAATGAGCGCCGCCTCTTCGCAAGCACCGTCGACCCCGAGATTCAGGTGCTATTTGTACGCGCTGCAGACATACCCGAGTTCGTCTACGATGGTGTGGCTGACCTGGGCATAACCGGCTACGACGTGGTTGTGGAGTCTAGTTACGATGTGGAGCTTCTCCTTAATTTAGATTTCGGTAGGGCTCGCCTCGTTGTAGCTGCGCCCGAGAACTCTGGAATAGAAAGTGTGGAGGACATAAAGCCAGGTGCAAGAGTCGCCACGGAGTTTCCGAACATAACGCGGCGATTTTTCGATGAGCGCGGGATAAGTGTTAAGGTGGTGCGAGTCTCCGGAGCCTGCGAGATTGCCCCTCACATAGGCTTGGCGGAGCTTATTGTTGACCTGGTGAGCACTGGCACAACACTCAAGATGAACAAGCTGCGCGAGGTGGAGACAATACTCGAGACCTCCGCTCAGCTCATAGGCAACCGGGAGGCGGTAAAGGAGAAGCGGGAGAAGGTGGAGGAGGTTACCACCGCCTTCTCCAGTGTGCTCGCTGCCAAGAGGAAAAAGCTGATAATGATGAATGTGCCCAAGGCGGCACTGGAAGAGATTAAGAGGATAATGCCCGGAATGGCTGGACCGACGATAGCCGAGGTGGCCGCGGCAGAGCCCATGTACGCAGTAAATTCAGTGGTGGATGAGAAGGAGGTTTACTCCATTATTAACAGGGCAAAGAAGCTGGGCGCGAGGGATATCCTTGTGCTTCCTATTGAGAGGATTATAGAATAGGGGGAAGCCGCACCCTCCAAACCACTTACCGAGGGCGGTATATGAGCTTCCTGGTAATACCGGCGCTGGACCTGAAGGGCAGACGCTGCGTCCAGCTTGTGGGCGGAGACCCTGAGAAAAAGCTGGTGGAGCTAGCTGATCCCCTCGCAGTGGCGAGGCGCTGGCAGGCGCTCGGTGCGAGAAGGCTGCACCTGGTCGACTTAGACGCGGCGATAGAGGGGAGCGGAGTCAACCGCCCGCTGGTGGAGGAGATTATCTCAGAGCTCAGCATACCCGTGCAGCTGGGCGGGGGCATAAGGAGCGTGGAGGAGGCGAGACACTTCCTGGAGCTGGGCGCGGCAAAGGTGATTCTGGGCACGGCGGCGCTGGAAAATCCGGAAATACCTGAGAAGCTCTCTGAGGAGTACGGCAGGGAGAGGATAATCATAGCAATAGACGCAAAGGACGGCTACGTGGTGGTGCGCGGGTGGAGGGAGAGGACACAGCTCCGCGCCTCAGAAGCAGCGAGGGAATTTGCGCGCTACGCCGAGGAGTTGCTGTTCACCAACGTCAACGTGGAGGGGAGAATGCAGGGCGTTGACCTGCGTGCTGTTAGGGAAGTTGTGGAGGCAAGCGAAGCGAAGATAATAGTCTCAGGCGGCATCACCACGCTGGAGGACATAAAAAAGGTGAAAGAGCTGGGCGCAGGCGGCGTGGTGATAGGTTCTGCGCTTTACACCGGGAAAATAGACTTTAGAGAGGCGCTGAAGCTGGAGTAAAGCCACACAAGCCCTTCACTCCCGCGCAATATCCACGAAGTTCTTCAGCAGCCTCAGCCCCAGCCTGCCACTCTTCTCCGGATGGAACTGCGTCGCAAACACGTTGCCCTTCTCCACTATTGCGGGCACCTCCACGCCATAGCTGGTTGTTGCCACGACCACATCCTCCTCCGGCAGGGCATAGTAGGAGTGGACGAAGTAGAAGTAGTCGCCGCTCTTTATTCCATCTAGCAGCCTTGAGTCGCGCTTCACCTCAATAGAATTCCAGCCCATGTGTGGTATTTTAACCCCTGAAGGAAGCCTGACTACTCTCCCCCTTATCAGGTTCAAACCCTCGCCCTCACCCTCCTCGCTGCTCGTGAAGAGGAGCTGCAGACCCAGGCAGATGCCCAGGAGGGGCTTCTTCTCCGCCTCCCTTATAATAACCTCGCGCAGCGGGTAGAGGTTTGCCATGGCATCCTCGAAGGCACCAACGCCGGGCAGTACAATCGCATCGCTTGCCTCAATCTCCTCCACCCTGTCGGTAATCAAAGGCTTTGCCGAACCCTTCTCCAGACCGCGATAGGCGCTCCGCAGATTCCCCATGCCGTAGTCAACTATGGCGATGCGCGGCTTCATCCACCCCTTATCCGAGCCTAACGTCTAAACAAGAGTTGTATACGCCACCACCACAAGCAGCGCCGAGATTGCAAGAATCGCATACCTCATCCTGCCCTCAGCCTTCCTGAAGAACAGGGCCAGCAGTGGGAGCGCCGCCAGGGTGCAGGCGCCGCAGGAAAAGCAGGCACTGGAGCAGAGCCTCTGGGGCACGCTCCCGGCGCCAGAGGCTAGGGCTCCCGTGAAGGCGATGCCCATCCCGGCAAGGTAGCCCCAAATCCGCTGGCGCAGCTCCCGCAGCATCACTCAGCCTCTCCACCGCGAGAGTAGGCGAGGGCGCCGTTGGGACAGGCGACAACGCAGTCCTTGCAGGCATTGCACACAAAGCGGTTCACAGAAATACTGTTGCGTGCCTCGCGTATCGCCCAGGTCGGGCAGGCGTCCACGCACCTGCCACAGTCGTTGCACCTGTCCCTGAAGAACCTGATTTTGAGGGTAAAGGGCAGCTTAGAACCCACCCTGTGGAAGAGGTTCTGCAGGGCTCCCGCAGGGCAGGCGAAGTTGCACCAGCCCCTGCCGCCGTCGATGAAGACCCCGAGGACAAAGAACCACAGTGCGAAGGTTATAATCGCAGTGGAGCTCCAGTAAGCCAGGGCGTGAAAGTCGCCGAAGACGGCGCTCAGCACCCTCTGAAGCTGGGAGTAGTTGCAGAAGGAGCAGGCGATGCTCCCACCCAGCTTTGGGGATAGTATGAAGCCCACAAGGAATCCGTACCTTATTGGAGCAGGGTCGAGCTTCCCCCTGAGGTTGAGCTTCAGCCTGCGCGGTACAAAGCGGTTCAGGTGCTCAGGTATGTTGCCCGCCGGGCAGAGCCAGCCGCAGAAGAGCGGTGCTAGGAAGAAGGAGAGCACCGCCAGGATAAAGACGGTGAGATAGAGGGGATTCATGAGCACCCTCGCAATAAGCTTTCCGGGGTCGAGAAAGGCCCAGTTGATGGGCATCCTTAAGCAAGCTCTGTGCACATCGCCCACCACATATATCAGCCCCTGGCTCTCCAGCAGCTGCGCCGTCGCCTTCACCAGGAGCGCAAAGGGGGCGTAGAACAGGAGTATTCCCAGCAGCAACGCCAGCACCCTGTACATGAGGTGGCGGTTGTTCACCTTGCCTCACCCCTGTTCACAATCTTTATAGGGAGAAAGGCGAGCTGCTCCCCCGTCTCCGCGTCAATAACCCTGAGCCCGCCGTCGTATATCACAGGCTTTTCTCTGAGCTCCTCTGGGATGTGGAAGACCCAGCTCATCCCGAACCTCTGCCTGGGCTTCAGTGGCCTGCGCAGCGTCTTCGTGGCTTCGTCCCAGGCGAGCTGGTTGGTCTCCCAGATCACCTCCACGCCCTGCGGGATATTCACCAGCTCGAGCCTCACCACGTAGCTCCTGCTACCCACATTCTTTATCCTGTGGCTGCCTATCTCCACAACTCCCGGCTGAAGTAGCTTCTTAAGAAGGCCCTGCTCATTATAGTACAGCACCACCTTCTTGCCCTTGCCCTCAGGCGCCGGAAAGTTCAGACCAAAGTGCACCGACTCCGCCTTTCTGAGGCTGCCCCTGTAGTAGCCCGCTGCCACGGTCACGCTCAGCGCGAGCAGAAATAGAATCAGAGCAACAATCCTTTGCCGTGAAATCTCAATCGCCTCCTTAATTCAGTTATAACTACTAAATTTGTGGTATTTGTAGTAAAAAGAGACATATTTATACTTAACCGTTGAAAACGTTTAAATATGATAGGATATTTACCTGCATATTCATAAGACGCGAAAAAATGTGTAATTTTGCGTTAAAACATGAAACAGAGACGATATTAAAAGCTCCCGTGCCCCTCGCCTGTTTCACACCTTTCACCAACGCACTCAAACTGCAGGGTGGTGTGGTTTATCCGGTACTCCTTAAATTTTTCATTAACCTCACGCTGAATTTTCTCGAGCTGGCTTATCATCTGATCCTCCACTGATATGTGAGCGCTCGCGGCATTGATGTGTGAGCATATTGCCCACACATGCAGGTCGTGCACATCCTTAACGCCAGCTATGCTCTCCAGAGAGCGCTTCAGAGCAAGCACATCCACATGCCTTGGCGTGCCCTCGAGCAGAATGTGCAGCGACTCCACAACCAGCCTCAGCGCTCCCACTGCAATTATTGCGGCAATAAAGGCGCTCACCGCGGGATCGGCAAGGGTATTACCTGTGAGGTAGATAGCCACTCCACCAACAATCACGCCCACGCTCCCCAGGGTATCCCCAACAACGTGCAGAAAGGCGCCGCGTATGTTTATGTCCTCGTGTGCATGCTCGCGGAGGCGGAACATTACAAAGAGGTTTGCCGCCAGGCCGAAAACAGCCACCCCAAGCATCTCTCTCAGCTTTATATCCGGCGGGGAGAGAAAGCGCTGATATGCCTCGTGGAAAATGGCAAGGGAGATTCCCAGGAGGAGCACACCATTTACCAGCGCTGCAAGCACCTCAGCGCGGTGGTAACCAAAGGTCCGGCTCAGGCTTGGCGGACGAGAGGCTATCTTTATCGCCAAGTAGCTCAGGGCAAGAGCAAAGGCATCGCTGAACACATGTGAGGCATCGCTGAGCAGGGCGAGGCTGTTGGAAACTACGCCCCCGACCACCTCGACCACAAAAATCCCGAGGGTGAATATCAGAGCAAACCTCAACTCCTTTGCAGAAAGTTCTGCCTCCTGACCCCTCAAAGCCTCACCTCTATCCCGCGAGCCTTCAGGTAGGTCTTAATATCCTCCACTGTGTATTTACCGTAGTGGAACACGCTTGCCGCAAGGGCGGCATCAGCCTTGCCATAAGCGAAGGCCTCGTAGAAGTGCTCCAGCTCGCCCGCGCCGCCGCTGGCGATGACGGGTATTCCCGTCTCCTCAGCCACGGCTCTGGTTAGAGGGATGTCAAAGCCCATCTTTGTTCCGTCTGCATCCATGCTGGTGAGCAGTATCTCACCAGCGCCAAGAGCCTCGACTTCCTTCGCCCAGGCGATGGCGTCTTTACCCGTGCCCCTGCGTCCGCCGTAGATATAAACCTCAAACCAGCATTTTCCCTGCGGTGTCTCGACGACATAGCGGTCCTCTCTATCCTCATAAACCCTCTTCGCGTCTATGGCTGAGACTATACACTGACTCCCGAATCTGCGCGCCGCTTTTGAGATCAGCTCAGGGTTCTTAACCGCCGCCGTATTTATCGCTGTCTTGTCGGCGCCCGCCTTTAAAATCCTGCGTACATCCTCTACCTCGCTTATTCCGCCGCCGACAGTAAGGGGTATAAAGACCTGGTCGGCAGTTGCCTTAACCACATCCAGCATCGTCTTCCTGCCCTCATGGCTGGCGCTAATGTCCAGGAACACCAGTTCGTCGGCGCCCTGCTCATCGTAGTGCTTCGCCAGCTCCACCGGCGAGCCCGCGTCGCGCAGGTTCTTGAAGTGCACCCCCTTTACCACTCGCCCGTCCTTCACGTCAAGGCATGGAATTATCCGCTTTGTCAGCAAGCTACCACCTTCTTAATCAGCGAGCCTAACATGAATCGAAATCTTTAAAAGCCCGGGTAACCAAAGCGTATTGGGAGTTAAATGTCTGCGTTTACCGATGAGGAGGTGCTGGAAACTTTCCTAACACCCACCCAAGCAAGGATACTGGAGTTGCGCGCCAAGGGCTATACACAGGCTCAGGTTGCTGAAATTCTGGGCACCACCCGTGCCAATGTCAGTATCACAGAGAGCAGGGCGAGGAAAAATATAGCAAAGGCGGCACGCACACTGGCGCTGTTCAACAAGATAGGTGCACCCCTCATGGTTGAGGTGAATAAAGGCGAGGACATATTCGATGTGCCAAGAAAAGTATTCGCCTGTGCCACAGAATGTGGAATCAAAGTAAGGGAGAATACCCTTTCGCTGATAGAGAAGATTGAGAGAGAGGCGAAGGGCAAGCTCAACGGCAGGGTGGTGACGCAGGAGATAAGGATAACCATACTCAAAGACGGACGTGTTATTGTGGACTGAGCTTCACCAGCGCTTCGGGAAGCTCCACTATCTCATAGATAACCGCGTCCGGTTTCTCATCTTCACTTTTTGGTTCTGCCCTGGAGTACTTCCCTCTCCTTAACCAGACGGTGCGCATCCCCGCAAGCTTGCCCCCAAGCACATCGGTATCAAGACGGTCGCCGACCATAACGCACTCCTCACCCGCCACGCCCAGCTTCTGCATCGCAGCCTCAAAAATCTCCGTGGCGGGCTTCTCATACCCAACCTCTTCGCTTGTCACGACTACGTCGAAGAAGTGGTGCAGGGAGAGGTTTATCAGCTTCTCCCACTGCTTCACCGCGAGACCATTGGATATAACACCAAGCCTGTACCTCTGCTTTAGCTTTATGAGTGTTGGAACAACGCCTGGAAATGGTTTCAGATAACCAAACTTTGTGTGCTCATACGCCACGACACCAGCCGCAACTATCTTTGGATTCCAGGGTATGCCCAGCTCTTTTAAAAGCTCGTCATAATGCTTGGGGTAGTTGGAGCCGAACTTTTTAATTATTTTCTGGAGGAGTGAGTACAGCTTATCCTCATTGCGCTCCTCCAAACCAGCGTCTATCATTGCACGTATGGAGTTGAGCCTCGCCATCCTGGCGAGGGTTGTACTGTCGTAGAGGGTATCGTCTATATCAAAAAATATAGCTTTAAGCATTCACCTCAGTACCTCTACAACAGTCGCAAAAATCCGCGTGCCCTGCACGCCTGTAATTCTCGCTTTTACTCTCTGTCCTTCTCTAGCACCGCTTACATATATAATATACTCCCCGAGCTTCGCCACGCCATCACCGCGCTTTCCAGTCTGGGTAATCTGCACTGTAATTTCCTCACCAACCTGGGGCTTTGTACTGCGCTTTGGCACCGGTGCGGCGCGTATCGCTCCGAGGGGGTGCCTCGAGCCACAGGCCTCGCACTTCAGCAAAGTTATCCTGTCCTCTTTAATTATTCTGGTATCCGGACGGCCACACTCCGGGCAGAGCACATACTGTGCGAGGAAGGACTCAAACTTCTCCTGTATCTGGGGCTGACGGAACTGTCCCTTCATTATGAGATACTGCCCTTCCAGACTCCCCGCAGTACCAAGTTCGCGGAGCAGGTACTTCACCAGCATCTCAGGAGGGCGGTTTATCAGCTTCGCCACTTCAGCCAAGTTCTGCACCACAGTAATCTTGCCCTGGATTATAGAGGCTATCTGAGGTATCTCAAAGCGTTTGTGCTCCTTAACCTTCTCAGGAAGCTCCTCGTACGCTTTTTCGAGAAGCTTTTCATAGTCGTATTCCATTCTGCAACCCCTACAGTAGCCCCAGTTCTTTCAGTGTAGCTTTAACATTCTCAGTGGCGCGCTTTGCATCTTCTACACTCTTGGCGCCTGTGCAGACAATCTTACCGGAGCCGAAAAGAAGCAGCACAACCTTGGGATCCTGCATCCTGTACACTAAGCCGGGGAACTGCTCCGGCTCATATTCTGTATTATCGAGAGCTATTGCAATTGCATCAAGATTCAGCTCAGCATTCAGGTTAGCAGTTGCAACAACATTCTGAATAACAACTTCTGGCTCGGAGTTTATCTCTATCCCCGCCTCACGTATCTTCTCAATTATCTTCTTTATGGCGAGGTGCGCCTCCTCTATACTTTTTGCACCTGTGCAGACAATCTTGCCAGAACCAAAAATCAGCGCCGCAGCCTTGGGCTCGTCGAGATGGTAAACCAGCCCCGGGAACTGCTCCGGCTCATACTCCACACGGTCAAGGTTTACGGTTATCAATCCCAGGTCAAACTTCTGCCCCAGAGAGGTTGAAGCCACCACATTCTCTATAACCACGTCCGTCATCCAGATACCTCCTTTATAAATACCCTTATCAGGGAGCATAGATAACCATTTAAATGATATATAAAATGGACCATTACACCCCTCCAAACCTCTCAAAAATATCCTTAATCGCATAGGGAATCATAGCTGCAAGCTCAAGGGCTGTGAAGGTGTAGCCCTTTTCTTCCAGGAGCATATCCCCAGCATAGCCGTTGATAAACGCCGCGCTGCACGCCGCCCGGAAGGCGCTCATCCCCTGAGCGATTAAGCCAGCGGTTAAGCCCGCAAGCACATCTCCGGTACCGCCGACAGTCATGCCCGGGTTGCCTGTTTCATTGAGCTTCACCTCCCCCTTGCTGGAGGAGATTATGTCCACACTACCCTTAAGGAGAATCACCGCTCCCAGACGTCGGCTCCACTCCTTTACAACCTCAACCCTCTCTTCTAGCTCCTGTGGAAGACGTTCGCCTGTAAGAGCATAAAACTCGCCCGCATGCGGTGTGAGTACAAGTTTAGAACCTTTAACAGGGAGCTTCTCCCTGAGCGCCTTGAGCGCATCTGCATCCACAACACATGGTTTTGAGCAGCGCTTCAAAAGCTCAACCACGCCGCGGGCGGTTTCCTCTCTAACCCCTAAGCCTGGGCCGATAAGCACAGAGTCAACACCCGCCAGGAGAGTTTCAACCTCGGGGATGGCTTCAGTGGAGAAACACTCGCCCCCGTATTTCCTGACTATAAACTCCGGCGAGAAGCCCCGCGTAGCCTCAAAGTTAACCTCAGGCACAGCGAGGTAAACCATATCCACGCCTGAGTTGAGAGCAGCGAGGGCGCTTAGCAGGGGAGCACCATGATATTCCACACTCCCGCCTATAATAAGCACCCGTCCATAATCACCTTTATGCGCCTCCCTACGCCTCTCTGGCAGGTTAATCACCACATCTCCAGCACCAACATAGCGGGAAGCCTTCTCAGGTATCCCAATGTCAACAACAACCGTAGGAAAACGCTCCAGGCCAGGCTTGGGCGCATGGAAGGTGACCACAAGGTCAGCGGCAACGCAGTACCCCTCACCAGCCTCATTCAATCCAGAGGGCACATCCACAGAAACCTTAAATGCACCGCTCCTGTTTATCTCCTCGATAATGCTCCTGTACGGCTCTCGCACCTCCCCTTTAATTCCAGTGCCCAGAAGGGCGTCCACAATTATATCAGCATCAAGGTGCTGCTCTCTGAGACGTTTCACCATTATTCCAAGCTTCCTGAGCTTTGCAAGATTCTGCTTTGCAGCGCTACTTCTGGGCTCGCGAGCGAGCATTACGCCAACCCTTGTGCCTCTCTCAGCAAGGTATCGCGCCGCAACAAAGCCATCGCCACCGTTGTTGCCGGAGCCGCAGAGCACTAACACGCGCTTACCAGCAAGCTCCACCCTCTCGCTCAGCTCCTCTGCAAAAGCTCTGCCAGCATTCTCCATCAGCTCCTCCACGCTCACACCAAACCAGGTACTATTTATATCCAGCACCTTAAGCTCCTTCGAGGTAAGTACCCTCATCTCTAATACCTCATAAGGCGCATTATTTCAAGGGTGCGCAGCAGGTCTGTCTTTGATATAATACCCACAAGCCTGCCTTCGTCCACCACGAGCAGCCTTCCCACACCTGCACGTGCCATGCGCATAAAAGCCTCAAAGGCCTCCTCCTCCGGCCCTATTGTAAGGAGCCTTTTTGTCATAACATCCCCAACACGCTTTATGCTCCACTCTTCCCTAGGCACTCGCGACAGGTCGCTGAAGGTGATTATTCCCACAAGCTTGCCCTCTGAGACCACAGGGTAGCCCATATGCCTCTTTTCAAACATAATCTCTGCAAACTCCTCCAGAGTTATGTCACTATCCACAGCCACAACCTGCGTGCTCATCAAATCCTTAACTTTCAGTCCCGAGAGCATGAGGTTTATTCGCGAAACCTCTCCTTCCTGTGTTGCACCAATGTACACAAAGAATGCAATAAAAATAAGCCACAGATTCGGGAGGAGAACACCCGTAAGAGCCATAAAAATAGCTATTAGCTTTGCTATACCTGTGGCAATCTCAGTGGCTGCAGGAAAGCCAAGTTTGAAGGCAAGGAGGGAACGGAACACGCGCCCCCCATCCATTGGCAGGGCAGGGATAAAAAGATTGAAGATGCCGAGCAGGATATTAACTTTAAAAAACACCACCAGGAGATCCATTAAACCTCTAATTTTTAGCTCGAAAAAGGGAGATATTTCCCCCAGGCCACCAAAGGCTGCAATAACCATCAAACTCAGGCCGCCAACTATAAAGTTGAAACCCGGCCCTGCTATGGCGATGGCAAACTCCTTCTTCGGGTCCTTGGGCATCTCATCCATTGACGCAATGCCTCCAAAGGGAAGCAGGGTAATTTTTGAAATCCTGATGCCATAACGCCTGGCCACAAGTGAATGACTTAACTCGTGCAGTGTAACAGTGGCGAAGAGCATTACAATATATATGAATGGCTCAGGGTTTAGAGTAAAGGCGCTATACATAAAGAAAAATAGAAGAAGCAACAGGAAGGACACATGCAGCTCCAGAGGTATCCCAAAAATGCTTCCTATACGATAGTTGTCCCTCATAACTATGCCCCAAACTTTTTATTTATTAAACATCATTAGCTTTATATATGCATCGCCAAAAAATACTCACGAGGTGGTTCCCTTGGTTTCAAGGTTGAGCGAAATCACAGGTAAGGAGGTTTTCACCGAAGATGGAGCTCATGTAGGCAGCGTGGATGACGTAGTTATTGATCCGGAGACCGGCAGGGTTACCGGCATACTCATAGGAAATGTTGAGGAGAGTTTCTGGAAGAGGGTGGGAGTTGATAAATCAAAAGGTGTAAATGTGCCCTACAGAGCGGTAAAATCGGTGGGGGATATTGTAATTTTGAAAAATATAGTTTATTCTGCAAGGGCTGCAACACCTTAAAGGCGGCGGTAGAGTTCCTTCAATATCCTCCCATGAACAATAAGCCCCAGGAATTTTCCGTCTTCGACCACAGGCAGGCGCTCTATCCTGTTTTCTATCATAAGCCTCAGGATTTCCTTCAATGGTGCATCTCTGCCAACGACTATTAAACGCTTTGTCATGAGATCGCGCACCGGCAGAGAGCCGACCTGAAAGGTTTTTGCCAGCATTATGTCACGCTGAGTCACTATACCAAGGATTCTCTCTCCTTCAACAACAGGCAAACTGCCCACGCTCGAGCGCGTCATTATGAGGTCTGCCAGTGCTATCTTGTCCTCAGGCGAGATGGTTATCACCTTTTCCGCGGGAAGCATTATATCCTCGGCTTTTAACTGTGCAAGCTCCTTCATTACAACCACCTAAAACATCGCCCTGCCCTCTTTGCTCTTCATCACAAGCACAGGTATCTCAGAACGGTGCACAACCTCCCGGGAAACACTACCCAGCATGAACTTGCTTATACCCCTGCCATAGGAGGCGAGCACCACCAGGTTGTAGTCTCCCTCTTCAATCTCCCTTATAATCTCATCCGCAGCTCTTCCACGACGCACCTTGGTTTTTGCTTCTATCCCGTACTTCTTCAGAATCTTCACACCTTCTTCCAGTGACCTCTTCACAGCCTTGGGTGTGCCCAGCTTTCTGAGCCTGTGAATATCATCCTTGAAGACCTCAAAGTACTCGTTGTACTCCGCGTACTCCTCTTCAAATTTGGGAATAACCCGGAGGATGGTGACCTCCGGCGAAGTGTGCTTCAGCAGATAACCTGCCTGCTCTATTGCTTCCTCTGCGAACCTCGAACCGTCGGTGCACATCAGCACTTTTATCTCTCTTCCCCCTTTGTAATAATGTTTGTAAGGGGGTATTTAAATTTTGGTGGTGGATTTTTTTAAACAGTCAACCTGGAATAGTCCAATGAGCGAGGTTATAAGAAGCGGTAAACATCAGACAGAGTGAATTACCATATCATTTGAGAAGATTTACAAAAGAAAAAGATTAAATAAGGGAAGTGGGGGCACTGGGACTCGAACCCAGGTCGGCGGGTATCTCCCGCCTAGGTGTGTCGTCTGGAGCCCGCTATGATAGCCGCTACACCATGCCCCCACAGGTGTAGCAATCTTGCCAAGAAGCCATAACATGGTAAAAGAATATTACCTCAGCTTTATCTCAAGCACATTCTTGGAGAAAACCTTATCAGCTATCTTCCTGTATTTCACAGGTATTACAGCAAAATATTTCTTATCGCCCGCTCTTGCTCGAACCTCAATTGAATTTTCAAGTTTTTTCACAATTATGTCATCGCTACTCTCAACACCTGGGAGACTAACTTTTATCAACCGTCCATTGCGTTCAATGCTAACCTTTGGCTCAACAACCTCTGGGTCTCTTGGTCTAATCTTCCTTTTATCCCTAAATACCTCTGAAATATCATTGAAATCCTTTATAGAAACCTTTGGCTCGCCCTTCTCCTGAGAAATTTCCACAATAAATCCCTTACCGAAGGGGAAATTAGCAACATCGCTAAAGATGTTTTTAACACTCTGCTCAAAAACATTTAAGGCATCGTCTAACTGTCGCAGGCGGGAGGGCGCATTTTTGCTTCCGCAGTAAGGGCAAAATGCCCAGTTATCCTCAAGTTCCGCGCCACAACCCTTGCACTTCATTACCCTTCAGTATTCAACAATCTTTCTACCGTCTTTTAATTTTTTTATAATGAAAGAGAAAATATTAATAAGCCATCACGCCAAGATTTAGATAGGTGGGAAAATGGTAAAAGCAAGTGCATACACCATAGAGGAGATTGCAGAGAAGCTCGACGAGGCCTTTGGCATGTTTATCGATGAAGAGGAAGGGTACGACGAAGCAATAAAATCCATAAAGGAAAGACTGGAGAAACTCACAGAAAAATATCCCGATGATAAGGAGCTGAAAGAGTACCTCCAGGCATTTCAGGACTTCTATACAGAGAAAGAAGAAGGAAAGCTCACCAGAGAGAGCGAAAAGGAGCGTCTTGTATGGCTGAAATCTGAAATTAACCACATCGTCCACTGGAGAAAGCTTGGTATGAGCGCAGGCAGAGTGCTGCCCTTCAGAGATTTCAGGAGCATGCGCGGTGAGATAGGCAGGAGGGGTATTTAGCCGAACCACGCGTCCAGGCTGCGCTGTGCGCGTGTTACCTTTAATGCCTTTTCCATCTTTTCCAGCGCTTTCTCCACGCGCTCGCGTGAGAAGTCCCTTTCGCCGCACAGGAAGGAGATAACGCCCTCTTTGTCGGGGGTACGCCACTCCAGCCGGTATTCCTCACTCACCCTGTGGTGCAGGAACAGCTCCCTAATCTCAGCCACATCGAAGTCGACCTCAATGCCCTTTGCCTCAAGGGCACGTTCGGCGCTGCCGTACTCTTTAATAAGTGAATACGCCTTCTTTGGACCTATGCCCTCCACACCCCCGGGATTGTAGTCTGTACCTATAAGTATGGCAATATCTATAAGCTGCTCCCTGCTCACACCCAGACTGCGGAGCACCTCATCCAGAGTTATAATCTCTGGCCTCACCTCCACGTACGCCTTTTTTCTCGGAAGCTTACGCCTGCCGGTAATCGTGAGATTGCGTACCAGACGCGGGGAACCGAAGAGCAGGGAATCGTAATCCTGACTTCCAGCGGCGAACACATCTCCCCGTCTTGCCATATGCGCAGCCTGCGCCTCGCCCTCAGCAGGCGCATCGACGTAGGGTATACCCAGCAGAGATAACAGTCGCTTAGCGTCGGCGAGCATCTCATCGGTGAGCTTAGCAGACTGCACAGCCTTGCTCCACGCCTCCTCGTAGCGCTCCTCCCTGAGTGCGCGCTCCCACTCCTCGCGCGCCCTCTCGCGGAGCTGATTCCTCTCCCTTATCACCCTGCTTTTAAGCTTTGGCGGCTCGCCGTCGAAGACATACACCGGAAGAACACCATACTCGATAAGGTTCGCATTCCGGTATAGTATGCCTGAGAGGTGGCTCGTCACCCTGCCCTGAGAATCGCGCAGGGGTTCGCCTGTCGGCTGGCGTATGATGGAGAGGAACTGGTAGAGGGTGTTAAAGGCATCTATGGCTATGCGCTTGCCAGCGAGCTCTTCAAAGCCTACCTCCCTCGCCTGTACCAGGTCGCCGAGCTGAACTCCCATTGTTAAAAGGTAGGATGCCGGGGCTTATAAAGATGTCGAAGGTGGCGTGTGCTGTGTTATTGCGCAGACCGAGAGGCAAATACTCAGAGTTTATCAGAAATAAGCTTAAACTTTCCTTTTACTCTTTTGATAATCTTCCTTTCAAGAAGGTCATTTATTGCCTCCTCTAAATCCTCTCTACTCATCTCTGCCTTTTCTTCAAGTTCTTCCATGCTCAAATCTCTTTCCTTCAAGAGATATATCATCTCAAACTTGTAGTACACCCTGCCTGCCATTTCCTCTATCCTTTCTTTTACGGGCAGGATAACGTCGTACTTATCCTCCAGCTCCGCAAGCTTTGCATTGAGAATGGTTAGCCATACCTCAGTGCCAAGCAGCTTTCTCTGCGTCTCCACCTCTTGGAGAAGGGCTTCTGAATCTATCCCTGCCCTCACCAGAGCAAGCATGTCCTCCAGGTCACCCTCCCTCTCAGTTATAGATTTGAAAAGGAATATGTCGCTGCTTGAGACCACACCAACCTTAAGGTTCTTGTAATTCCCGAATGGCGTGGCTCTTCTCTTCATGCCCTCCGAAAATATAAACTTCCTCATAACCTGAGCTACAAAGATATCCCATCTGAAGCCATCGTCATTCTCCAGGATGAAGGATGCGCCCATCTTTATGTACTCCTCGCCTGGTTTAGGCACCTTTCTATATCCTATGCTGTTTAATATCGAAAGAAGACGCCCAGCATCTTTACGTCCAGGCACTATGATATCCACGTCCTTCGTCGCCTCCTTTATGCCGGTCAGCGCCATTGCTCCGCCACCTATCATGTATATCCAGAGTTCGCTATTCAGCCCTGCGTCTATCCTCTCAAACTCCCGCAGGATGTATTCTCTGTCGAAAGAGCGCCTCATACCGCAACACCATAGCTGATAGCCTTTTCAGAAAACTCTTCCCAGGTGGGGAAATGCTTCGCCCTCTGCCTTCCCCTGCTCTTCAAAAAGTTAATCAGAGCCTCGGCCTCTTTAGCTGCACCGTATTCTTGGGCCCTCTTCAGCAGCAGCTTTTCATCCACCCTATTTTTAGCTAAGAGAATGAGGAGGTAGGTTATGTACCTGGTGCTCTTCGGGTCTATTAGCAGGGTGTGTATCACCACGTCGTAGATGTCCACACCCTCCTTTTTCTCAGAGTAGAAGTAGTAGCTCTCGCCTGTGAGAAGCAGAGGTACGCCGTAGTCGCCCAGCTTAGAGGGTCCTGTGAGGTGGAAGTTTTTGTGCTCCATTGCTTCCGGTGCCTTGACGATGAACTCCCTCAGCCCTTCCCACACTACTACAGCCCGCGGAGAGAGCTTTCTGGCTTTCTTCCTGTGAAGGTAGTGCACCATCTCCCTGGCTATCTCGTTCAAAAGGATAAAATCGGGAATGAGAGAGTACCTGGAATCTTTTTTCCTGACAATACCTCTTTCCATGAGCCTTTTCAGGATTCTGTGTACACTCGCTCTGCTTACCCCCGATACGCTGGTTATCTCCTTGACACTCCGCCCTCTGTCCAGAACCCACAGAACGCTGAGAGCATGACCAGAAATAATGCCCGAGAAGTCCATGTAATTGAATCTTCCAAGTAAATCCCTCATCAGCTGGGCGTGCTTGGTATCGGCGAAGCTGACATGCTTCTTTTTGTTCACCCTCTCAACCTTTATGAAACCCTTTCGACGAAGCGAATCCACCAGTTCCGAGGTCCTGGATAAGCTGACCCCCAACCTCTGCGATAGGGTTGAGATGGGTGCTCCTTCTCCCCCCTTCTGAAGTGTCTGCAGCAGCTTGAGCTCTGATTTTCCAAGCATATGTATCATATTTTCGAACTCTTATATAAATAACTTCGGTTTATTGATACATGCTCTGCTGAAGGCAAAAATCAATGCGCATGCACGTGCTTTTTGTGCTCATCCTGCCCCATCTCAGGCGCTCTCTCCTCAGCAGCCTCTGCCCCCGGCTCATACTTACGCAGAGTCTGACTGTTCATCGCCACTATTACTGTGCTCAGCGACATGAGCAGCGCCCCTATCGCAGGGCTCACTACAAGGCCGTAGCTGTACAGCACACCCGCGGCGAGAGGTATGGCGAAAATGTTGTAGCCAGCTGCCCACCACAGGTTCTGCACCATTTTGGAGTAGGTCTTCGAGGAGAGGTCCATAACCTTGGGCACATCGCGCGGGTCGTTCTTTACCAGTATGATGTCTGCGCTCTCTATTGCCACGTCGGTGCCCGCGCCTATGGCTACGCCCACATCGGCAGTAACCAGGGCGGGGGCATCGTTTATGCCATCGCCCACCATGGCGACGTGCAGCCCCTTCTTCTTGAGCTCCTGAATCTTCTCAGCCTTCTGGTGTGGCAGCACCTGGGCAAAGTAATCGTCAATTCCCAGCTCCCTGGAAACCCACTTTGCCACCTCCTCCGCATCGCCAGTGAGCATGTACACCTTAACTCCGCGCTCCTTCAGCAGCCTCACCGCCTCCCTCGAGACCTCCCTGACCCTGTCAGCCAGCGCAAAGGCGCCAGCGAGCTTTCCGTCCACCAGCGTGAAGACCACAGTCTTACCCTGCTTCTGCAGCTCCTTTATGCGCTCGTCCTCCACGCTTATGCCCATCTCCTCCAGCATTTTGGGGCTGCCCACGCACACCTCCTTCCCTGCCACCCTCCCGCAGGCGCCCTTTCCAGGAATGGCTCTGAACTCATCCACAGGCGGCACCTCAACACCAGCCCTTTCGGCATGCTCTACTATCGCCTTCGCTATTATGTGCTCCGAGTTGCGCTCAACGCTCGCCGTAAGCGAGAGTAGCTCCTCCTCGGGGATAAATGCCACAACATCACTCACTCCGAACTTTCCCTCTGTCAGCGTTCCCGTCTTATCGAACACCACTGCATTCAAATCCTTCGCGGCCTCAAAGGCACGGCGATCCCTTATCAGTATCCCGCTCTTCGCGGTGATTGACGTTGAGATAGCCACAACGAGGGGAATCGCCAGCCCCAGCGCATGAGGACATGCTATAACCAGCACCGTTACGGCGCGCTCCAGCGCAAACTCCGGCATGCCCTTAGAGTACCATACTGCGTAAGTGGTAATTCCCACCGCCATGGCTACATAGAAGAGCATTGCTGCCGCTCTGTTGGCCAAATCCTGCGTTCTTGAGCGGCTCTCCTGCGCCTGCTTCACCAGCTTAATCACCTGCGCCAGGTAGGTCTCCTCGCCGGTGCGCTGTATCTCAACCTTCAGCGAGCCCTCCCCTACAATCGCCCCGCCTATCACCTCATCCCCGGGCTTCTTCCTCACGGGCTTGGACTCGCCGGTGAGCATCGCCTCGTTAACGTAGCTCTCCCCTTCAACCACAACTCCGTCGGCGGGGATCTTCTCCCCTGGCTTTACAAGCACCACATCCCCAGCCTTAAGCTGTGAAACAGGCACGTCCTCTATGCTATCACCTTTCACTAGGTGCGCCACAGTGGGCATTATCTTAACCAGCTCCTCAAGCGCACGCGAGGCGCCCAGAATGCTCTTCGCCTCAATCCAGTGCCCCAGGAGCATCACATCAATAAGCGTTGCCAGCTCCCAGAAGAAGTCCTTTCCCTCAATAAAAAATACCGTTGCAGAGGAGTAGAAGAAAGCTACAGAGATAGCAGAGCTGATGAGAGTCATCATACCCGGCTGCTTTGCCCTTATCTCAGCCAGGCTACCCTTGAGGAATGGGGCACCGCCATAGAAGTACACTACCGAGGAGAGCAGGAAAAGCACCTGCCGCTGGTAGGGTATCTCTATCGTAAAGCCCAGCCAGAGCTGAATCATCTCAGAAAGCGCGAGTATGGGTATCGTCAGAGCGAGGCAGACAAAGAAGCGCTTCCTGAACTCCTCTATGTGGCCCTCATGGGTGTGCTTCGCATGCGCGTGCTCCGCCTGCTCGCCTTGCTCTCCATGCTCGTGTCCGGCATGCTCCCCATGCGCACCGTGTTCCTTCTCAGCGCCATGTTCTGCATGCTCATGCCCCTCGCCATGTTCTCCATGTTCTGCATGCTCACCCCCATGCTCCTCCTCAGTGTCATGCTGCATATGCTCATGTCCCTCTTCATGTTCTTCATGCTTGCCGTTCTCATCCCTCTCCCCATGCGTATGTTCCTTCACCTATCTACCTCCTCAAAAAATTCTTTATCCCAAAAGGTAATAACTATTAACATATTACTTGTTTCCCTGCTACTTAATCCTTATCCTCCATCATCCTGTACTTGGGCTCCTCGTCAAACTGCTTCGCCCGTATCGCCCAGGCAAGGGCAAGAGCGGTGCCCAAGGTGAGAAGCACCGTTGCCGCCACCGCAAGCTGGTAGCCCTCCATGCTCCTTCCTCCCGCAGAGTGCGCAGGTAGGCGATTAAGCTCCACACCTCCCGCTCGGTGAGCTTGGCTCCGAAGGGGTGCATCGCCGTGCCGGGCACTCCCCTAAGGATGGAGTAGTACAGCCTGCCGTCGCTTGCCGTGCTCATGAACTCGGCGCTGGTGAAGTTCGCAGGCTTTGGCGCAAGGTACGCAGCAGCGGGGCCATTCCCAGCTCCACCGCTACCGTGGCAGCCGGAGCAGTGCTCTGCGAAGAGCTTCCTCCCCAGGAGCACGGCTTCAGCGCTGCCCGCAAGGGGATTCTCAAGGCTCCTGTAGCTCGCCGGCACCATCGCCTGCATCATCTCCTCTTCATTGCCCAAGCGCTGCGCCTCAAGCATCGCCCGCTTCATCCTGCGCTGCATCTCAGCCCTGCGCTCCGCCTCGGCTCCACCGAGGCTCTGCACGTACGCTATAAGAGCCTCAAGCTCCTCCTGCGAGAGGTAGGAGAAGCTGGGCATTATTGACCTGGGAACGGTGTAGCGGGGGTTGATGAAGTGCGCCAGATGCCAGTCATCGGAGTAAACCCCGCCAACCCTAGCGAGGTCTGGCCCAGTGCGCTCCGTGCCCAGGAGCACCGGCGAGAGGTAGGCGTACTCCCCGGGCTCCGAAACCCTGCCATAGTACCGCACGTCCATGCTCAGGTTGCGCACCTGCTGGGTGTGGCAGTACCAGCAGCCTTCGCGTATGTAAATCTGCCTGCCCTTCTCCTGGAGCTCATTCAGGGGCGTGAGCCCCGGAGAGGGCTCGTAGAGGCTCGGGTTGCCCATGGGGAGGAGCACCGTAACTAAGAGCGCCACGCCCACGAGCGCCACCACCCCGGCTGCGATGGTGAGAGCCCTCATCCCCGCACCCCCCGCAGGGAGCTGAAGATGGCGTAGATGAAGATGTACACCGAGGCGACCATTAGCACTGCTGAGACCAGCCTTACCACAAGGTAGGGTCTCAGGGAGGCGACCACCTCAACGAAGGGCGCCCCCGCCTGCCAGGAGGAGCCCTGAATCAGGCCTGCCACCGTCAGGCTGGTCTCAGCGGTGCTGATGGTCGCCTCGGTGTACATCTTCATCTACGCCATTTTCAGCTCCCTGCGGGGGGTGCAGAGATGAGGGCTCTCACCATCGCAGCT
>WANW01000032.1 GCA_015521615.1 Candidatus Hydrothermarchaeota archaeon | reverse complement strand
TATTTCACCTCTATATATTATGTATCATATATTTTCCAATATATAAATTTTTCTGTTACAATAATCTTTTACACAATAAAACAATGTTGTAATTTACAACAATGTTTTAATAATTAAAAATACAACAGGTTAGGAGGTGAAGTTATGAAAAAGGCTACCTGTTTAACAATTGCAGGCTCCGACAGCGGTGGCGGAGCAGGGGTCCAGGCAGATCTAAAAACCTTTGCATCACTTGGAGTACATGGGGTAAGTGTCATAACTTCCGTAACAGCCCAGAATACCCGGAAAGTAGAGGCAACGCTTGACCTCCCTCTGGATTTTATCAAAAAACAGATAGATTCACTGCACAAAGACTTCAGGATAGGTGCTGCAAAGACAGGAATGCTTGCAAATGAGGAGATAATAAAGCTCGTGGCAGAGAGTATTGGCGAATACCCACTCGTTGTAGACCCTGTCATGGTAGCTACATCGGGGGACCGGCTGCAGGCAGCAGAGGCAGTGGATGCGCTGAAAAGATATCTCCTGCCTGGAGCAACGCTTGTTACCCCGAACATATATGAGGCGGAGATGCTATCAGGTATAAGGATACGCACCATCGAGGATGTAAAAGAGGCGGCTTTGGCAATCTCAGAGTTTACAGGAGCGGTGGTCGTAAAAGGAGGACATCTAAATGGAACCGATGTCCTATACTACAACGGCAGATTTTATGAATTCTCTACGGAGTACTATCCCGGTAAATACCATGGCTCCGGATGCACATATTCTGCGGCTATAGCAGCCTTCCTAGCGAGAGGTTTTGAGCTAACAGATGCTGTAAAAAAGGCAAAAGAGTATATCACCTGGTCTATACGCGGTGCCTATTCTCCCGGGAAGGGTGCAAAAGTTCTGAACCACATGTTTCTAAAAGAAAGAGAAGCTGAAAGATATTCAGTGCTCTCCGACTTGGAAGCTGCACTCGCGAAAGTTGTAAATTTACCTGGCTTCCAGACATTGATCCCTGAGGTTGGGATAAACTTTGTCTACTCCCTCCCCTGTCCTGAGAATTTGGAGGATGTTGCTGGAATCAAAGGAAGAATAGTAAATGCAGGTGGCAGGGCTTTAGTAGCGGGTTGCGTTGATTTCGGTGCTTCAAAACATGTAGCAAGGGTGCTGCTGGCAGCCTCGAGTAAGGACAGGAACATAAGGTCAGCGATGAACATCAGGTATTCAAAGGAGATGCTCAACGCTGTCAAGAGTGCGGGGCTCAGCACTGCCAGTTTTTCTAGAGATGAAGAGCCACCAGGAGTTAGCACCATGGAGTGGGGAACACTAAAAGCTATAGAGAGTCAGGGAAGTGTGCCTGACGTAATATACGATGAGGGAGCTATAGGAAAGGAGCCCATGATAAGAATTCTCGGTAGAAATCCACAGGAGGTTATTTCAAAAGTTAAAAAAATCATCAAGAAGCTGCCAGTGGAGTAGGCTCACTTTACTGCCCTGTAAATGTGCTCTCTGTTATCCACCACTTCAAAGTATTTTTTAATATTTCCGGTAATAGATTCAACTTTGCCTGTAATAAGAAAGCCTCCGCTGCGAAGGGAATCATAAAGATTTTTGTAGAGAATTTCCAGAGAGTCACGGGAAAAATAGATTGCAACATTTCTGCAGAATACCACATCAAAGAAATTTACCCATCTCCTCTTCAGAATGTCCTGTTTTTCAAAAAACACCATGTTCTTTATCTCGGGTTTGACAACAAATTTTTTCCCAACCCTGGTAAAGTATCTATTCAGTGTCTCGTCATCGATATTAACTATCTTTTTAGCCTCGTATTCTCCTTTAACCGCCCTCGCCAAGCAAGTACTATCTATATCAGTGGCATATATTTTTACAAAATGTCTTTCAAGCTCTTTTCCAAAAAATTCTGAAATAGTAATAGCAATGGAATATGGCTCCTCGCCTGAGGCACAGCCAGCACTCCATATCCTTATATCTCTCTTAGATTTAAAGGCAGGCAAAACCTTGCGCTTAAAGGCCTCAAAGGTGCTGGGGTTGCGAAAGAATTCTGTCACATTAACTGTAAGTCTGTCGAGGAGTTTTGCGTACTCAGATGGATTTTTCTTCAAAAAATCGATGTACTCATCGTATGAGTTCAAACGATTTGCCTTTATTCTCACGCCTATTCTACGTTTTAGATATGAATCACGATATCCTACAAGATTCAAACCTGTATTTTTTGCTATCTCTCTTAGAAGTCTTTCAAAATCTCCTGGATAATCAAAAATCTTATTGGTCTGGTTCAAGTCTGATCATCTCCAATTATAGGACAGTCTTTCCATATTTAAAACTTCTCACGTGTAATAGTCCTGTTTCTACATCAAATTCAATACTTCTTCCATAATTTTTACCTGTATCCTCACCTACTATTTTTATACCCTCTTTTTTCAGTATTTCTCTAACACTTTCAACATTTCTTTCTCCTATAGAGTTTTTACAGTTTTTGAACATTGTTGCTCCGCCAGCAATTTTTGCAACTATTCGACTCCTCGAGGCACCGTAGCTTAGCATCTCCTCCAGCATCAGTCTTATCGCTCGGTCAGCGTATTTCCCCGGGTTTGTGATTTTACCGGCACCGTTACTGGAGGGGAGCATAATGTGGGCCAAGCCCCCTATCTTTCTCTCAGGGTCGTATAAAGCTACCCCCACACATGATCCAAGACCAAGACTTACAAGCACTGCAGGTGACTTAACTACCCTGTATTCCCCTATTCCCACACTCTGCTTCATCTCAGGTACATCCCTATACTTTCTAGAATTTTCCTGTAAGATTCAGCATCAAGAAGGAAGAAAAATTGCCCTGACAGGCTTCGTGAGGATATAACAAACTGGGTCTCTATGGTAACTGCATAGTCAACTTTCTGGCCGAGTTCAATAACTAAAAGGTCGACTATTGCACCCGCCATGTCGTATGCCATGCTTGGTGTAGAGGGAACAAATCTCTTTCCCAGAAATTCTGCGAGGGCAGAGAGGTATGAACCGGAGATTATATTTCCCAGTTCTTCCAGCGCGGACTGCTCCATAGGAGACCCCAGCTCTGCAGAACTCTCCTCTCCCAGAAGCTCTGAAGCAAGATAATGAGCAGTTTCCTCCGGCAGGGTAATAAGTATCTTTCCCGGTATGTCTCCAAAAACGCTCAGGTATATCCCCACTATTGGCATCTCATAGCCGCCTATGACCTCAGGCACGCGCTGAATTGGGATTACATATGCCCTGGGCACGACCATCGTCACACGCTTATTTATCATCTCGGATAATGCGGTAGAGGCGTGGCCAGCACCAATATTGCCTATCTCCTTAAAAGCATCCTGCTGCTCTTCGGTCATCTCATAAATTTCCAAGCTATCCACCTCATTCGACAATACTTCCTACATCCAGCATAAGGGCAACCTCTCCATTTCCGAGTATGGTACCGCCCGAAAATTCATGAACTCTTGCTGCTGCGCCTGAGATAGATTTCAGCACCACCTCCTGGATACCCACTATCTCATCCACAGTAACTCCGGTGCGCTTGCTTCCCTTTTCCAGCACCACCACATACCTGCCTCTGCCATCTCCATTTGTATTGAAAAGACTTATCACAGGTATTATCTCCTCATCCAGCTGTACCACCTGCCTGTTGTGAAGTTTACGGATATCTGAGCTTTCCAGCACGCGGAGCACATTGGAAATCGGCACCCCGTAGGTTATTCCATGAATTCTCACAAGCAGAGCCTGAAGTATTGCCATTGTTATTGGCAGCCTAAGAGATACCTTAGTGCCCCTATCTGGAGAGGTCTCAATCTCTATGAGGCCGCCCAGGGATTCAATCATGCTCTTAACCGCATCCAGCCCAACACCTCTTCCGGAGACCTCGGTTACCTCACTGGCTGTGCTGAAGCCAGGCAGAAACAGCAGGTCAAGTATCTCCTCCCGCTTCAGCGAGTCTGCCTTCTCTCTGGGTATAAGTCCCTTCTTTACTGCTATCTCTTTCACTCTCTCCAGGTCTATTCCGCGTCCATCATCTTCTACTGAGATCACAACAATATCCTTCTCCTTAACCGCGGAAAGGGTTATTCTTCCCTTTCTGGATTTCCCTTTTTTCTCCCTCTCCTCTGGAGGCTCAATCCCATGCGATACCGCATTTCTCAGAATATGAACTATGGGTTCAACGATTTCATCTATGACCGCTCTGTCCAGCTCTATCTCACCGCCGTATATGCTGAACTCCACTTCTTTGCCCTCTTTCTTTGCTATATCTCTAACCAGCCTCGGAAATGTGCTGAACACATAGCTCAGAGGCACCATCCTTGCCTGCATCACCACATACTGAAGGTCAGAGGTGAGCCTCTTTGTCATCTCCAGTGCGTCTTTAAGCTCCTCCATCTCATGCCTCTTTGCAATCTCTTCAAGGACGGAGCGGTTGATTATAAGCTCACCTGTAATGTTCATCAATGCATCTAGGGTAGAGATGCTCACTCTGATGCTCTGGTTTTTACGCACCTTTTCTTTAAGTCTTTTGATTTCCACCTTCTCTATCTCAGGCAGGGATAAGACCATTGCCTTAATCTCATCTTCGCCATGCTCTGAGTGCATGCGAAGTATAAAGCTCTGCCCGAATTCCTCATTTTCAAGTTTTTCAGGCTCCGGGAAGGTCGTTATTATTTCGCCGAGTTCTGTTAGACTCTTCAGCACAGTAAAGGCGCGCACCGACTTAAAACCACATCCTTCTTCCAGCCACACCCTTAGCTCATAGTTTGCCTTTGTTGCAGCCGGAGAGAGCAGCTCTCTGAAGACGCTTTTCTTTTTCTCCTCTTTCTTTTCTCCCTTTATTTTATCAAGGAAGAACTCCAGATCTGCCTCCCCATCTTCAGGAGATTTTAGCAATGCATCGAGCAGATCAACACCCTCAAACAGCAGATCTATTACCTCGGGCTCCGCCCGCTTGCCATGTCTCAGCCCCTCTATAAGATTCTCAAGCTGGTGGGTAAGGGTGGCGATCTTCTCAAAACCCATGGTTGAGGCGAGCCCCTTTATTGTGTGCACAGACCTGAAAATCTCATTAATTGATTCCACATCGCCTGGATCTGACTCAAGCTCAACAAGCAGGCGGTTCAGATTCTGAAGGTGTTCTTCTGCTTCTTCAAGGAAGAGTTTCATATACTTCTGAGTGTTCATACTTCTATGCCACCTGCCTGGAAAGCTCTTTTGGAATAATATACAGAGGCAGCGTCTTGCTCACCGCGCCCATTTCCCTGGCGGCCTTTGGCATACCATAAACTATGCACGTTGATGGGTCTTCTGCTATGGTAAAGCCACCTGCTTCTTTTATAGCTTTTAAGCCAGCGGCACCGTCAGAGCCCATTCCTGTAAGAAGCACACCAATTGCGCGGCTCCTCGCAGCTTTGGCTACAGACTCCATTGTTACATCTATTGATGGGATAACATTGTTTCTCCTAGGCCCCTTCACCAGCCTTATTGAGAATGCCTCGCTGCCGTTTATCTGACTCTTTTCTATGAGAAGGTGATAGCCACCTGGTGCGATGTACACCCTGCCGGGCATAACAACCTCGCCATCCTCTGCCTCTTTGACCTCTAGGGCACAGACCCTGTTGAGCCTCCTGGCAAGCGAGGCGGTAAAGTTCGCTGGCATATGCTGCACAACCAGAATCGCAGCAGGAAGATCCCGGGGAAGCTCTGGTAAGAGCTCATTCAGTGCCCTGGGTCCACCGGTAGAAGCGCCTATCACGACAATTTTGAACTCCTTTTCATGGACTTTTTTCTCTCTCAGCCTGCGCACATCAACACTTGCTGCGACCCTCACCTTTTCGATAAGTTCTCTGGCGACCCTTTCCATATCACCCATATGCTTGAACACAAAATCCACAGCACCCTTTTCGAGGGACTCCAGTGTTATTTCAGGCTTGTCATATGAGCTGAACACAATCACCGGTGTTGGCTTCCTTTTCATTATTTCATTCAGCGCCGCAAGCCCCCCCATCCCGGGCATCAGGATATCAAGAATAACCACATCTGGCGAAAGTTCGAGGACTTTTTCAACAGCTTCCTCCCCGCTTTCTGCGGTACCAACCACCTTAATATCATCGGCCTCGCTCAGTATATCTGTGAGCATTCTCCGCATAAGTGCGGAGTCGTCCACAAGGAGAACCTTTATTCTGGACATTTTAAAAATCCTAACTTGTTCTGTGAACTACCTTCTTTATTGTCTCAATCACCTTCGCAGGCTGGAATGGTTTTATTATGTAGTCCTTTGCTCCCGCCTGAATTGCCTCAATAATCATGGACTGCTGCCCGAGAGCACTGCACATAATTATCCTGGCGTTCGGGTCGTACTCTATTATCTCCCTCACCGCTTCTATACCATCCTTCTCGGGCATTACTATATCCATTGTCATGACGTCCGGTCTCACCTTTTTGTACTTCTCCACAGCCTCCACGCCGGTACTGGCTTCGTCTACCACCTCATACCCCGCCTGGGTAAGTATTTTTTTCAGCATATTTCGCATAAACGCTGCGTCATCAGCTATTAAAATCCTGAGGCTCATTCTTTCACCTCCTGCAGGAGAACATCCCTTACCTCCTGGACGTGTTCAATCTCCTCCGGGCTGAGAATCTTATCCAGGTCCAGTATGATTATAAGTCTTTCGTCCTTCTTTCCAACGCCCTTAATGAATCTGGCATCTATCCCGAAAACTCTTGTTGGCTTGTCTATCTCCTCCTTTGTCAGGCTTAGCACCTCTGTTACCGCGTCTACTATTATACCTGTAGGCTCCTCCTGGTCAAGCACCACTATCCTGGCGTTGGGCGCATCCTTAGGCGGCAAATTGAAAAGCTTTCTCAGATTTATGACTGTGGTGAGCTGTCCTCTGAGATTTATAATTCCCTCAACAAACTCAGGCGCACGAGGCAGGCGCGTGATGCGCTCCAGTCTTATTATCTCTCTGACCTGTGACACCTCGGCAGCGTACTCCTCATCACCCAGCTTGAAGACCACAAGCTTTAGCTCTTCAGCTTCGTTCATTTTTATCCCCTACAGGTTAAACTTATCAACAAGCTCCTGCAGGTCTGTGGCAAGCTTCGCAAGCTCCTGCGCACTGGCAGAGAGACTCTGCATGTTGGCGGTCTGCTCCTCTGTAGCAATGTTTGCCTCGTTTATGTCACGTGCACTCTTCTCGTAGCGCTGGGCGATTTCAAGGATGGCGGTGACCTGCTCCTGGGTGCGCTTCTCGGTCTCCATCTGCATCTCCTTTACCATCTCGGCTATCTGCTCAGCCGCCTTAGCTGAGCTCTCTGCGAGCTTTCTCACCTCCTCCGCAACAACAGCGAAGCCGCGACCATGCTCGCCGGCGCGTGCTGCCTCGATAGCTGCGTTCAGCGCGAGCAGATTTGTCTGGTCAGCAATTTTTGTTATGACCTTTACCACCTCTGCCACTCTGGCTGAGTTTTCCTTGCTTATCCTGGCCAGCTCATTTATCGCCTCCGACGCAGCTGTAGCCTTCTTGGAGTTCTCAAAAGTCTCCTTTGTTATTGTTGCAATCGTCTCAGAGAGGTGCTCAAAGCTTGCGGTCATCTCCTCACTGCTCGCGGCCAGCTCTTCAGACACCGCCGATACGTGAGAGCTTGCTTCCTGAAGCTTCTCAACAAGCTCCTTTATAGCCTTCATCTCTCTGAGATCTTTGATGATCTCAACGGTGCCCAGAAACTCCCCCTTGGAGTTTTTAATCGGCGAGGCTGTTATCTCCACAGGTATATCTCCTGAACTTGACCTCTTAATAGTCTGGATTGTTATCTTACCCTCCCGGTGAACTCTCTTGGCTGGGCAGGCATCGGTATGACATGCCTCCTCAGGCAGGATGTCATAGCAGTACTTGCCTATGGCGTCGTCTACATCTATGTTGGCAAGCTTTGCAGCCGCGGGGTTGAAATAGGTTATCTTGAGCTCCCCATCCATTACCATGACAGCTTCGCCGATACTGTCAATAACTGCATTCAGGTCACGCTTATCCCGCACAAGCTTCACCGCACCAATGCGCTCACCCTTACTGTTAATTATTGGCGAGGTGCTTATCTCCACCGGTATCCGCTTACCATCCCTCGTCAAAAGGCTTACGTCACGCCTTATAATGTCCGCTCTACCCTCGCACACACTCACAGAGGAGCAGTTTGGAGTGTGGCAGGCAGGGGTTGTGCCCACGTAGGTGGTAAAATCATAGCAGTATTTGCCTATAACCTCTTCCGGCTTATAACCCAGGAGCTCAGCAATCTTCTGATTAAAGTGTACAACTCTAAGGCTGGTATCAGTGATGTAGAAGGCCTCTCCCATGTTTTCCAGTACCTCTGCGGTGGTCCTCATGACATCATCATCACTTTCCATCTGAACTTCAGTAATCTCCATCCCCTCTGAGGATTTTGGCACAGTTTTTAGACCAGGGATGGCAAGAAAAGAGAACAACCTCCTGATATTCATTTTTATCTACCTCTCGGGGAATTATGGGGCCTTTTTAAAAGAAATCGAGGTTGTGCATATATAACATTTTTTTCTCAGAATGAGTCTCAAAAAATGAGAATAGTCTGGGAAAAGGATGTGAGGTTAGAGAGTCTCAGGTTTTAGAGATGTCATCTGTTTTGTATCTTTGAAGTTTCTTGTCAGGAAGAAGCCCACCACAAGCCAGTAGCCGAGGTATGCAATCACCTCTGTGAGTGAGGGGTTGCCGTTGTATCCGATAAGCGACTTGAGCATGCTGCCGATTATCCCCTTCTCGTGCAGCGCTGGATAGGTGCCATCTTCATTAGGCGGCGGGTTGATGTCCCACACGTGCTCGATTACCGGTGGGATTATGCCAGCTTCATTCAGCTCATGCACACCTGTTGCGACAAGGCCAGCGGCAAAGATCACAAGGATGACACTCGTATATTTGAAGAACTTTGAATAGTCGAGGCGGTATATGCCGGCGAACATTGCAATGCTTAGCAAAGTCACCGCAATGATACCTGCTATTAAGCCAGCCAGTGTGCTTAGTGGCTCCTTTACAGCGATTGTCCCCAGGAAGAGCACTGTCTCAACACCTTCTCTGAACACCGCCAGGAACGCCAGCGCAGCTATTCCCCATGCAGAACCTCTGCCCAGCGAGGCGTCAACCTTGCTCTGAAGCTCACCCTTGATTCCCTTGGCATGCTTTGCAAAGAAGAATATCATGTAGGTAAGCACAGCCGCTGCGCTCAAGCTTGCTATGCCCTCGAAGATCTCCTCTGCCCTGCCTTCCAGGCCACCGTAAATCAGAAGGAAAAGAGCTCCAGCTAGGACGCTTGCCAGAATTGCCCCTGCCACACCTATGAAGAGATATCT
Organism: Candidatus Hydrothermarchaeota archaeon; assembly: GCA_015521615.1. Taxonomy (GTDB): domain Archaea; phylum Hydrothermarchaeota; class Hydrothermarchaeia; order Hydrothermarchaeales; family BMS3B; genus Pyrohabitans. The sequence continues at coordinate 5,517 of WANW01000032.1, read as the reverse complement.
TTCCATCTCTCTCCTTCCCACCTTTCTGAGATAGGCGGCAACTATCCCGATTATCAGCGCGGCCTCAAGCGCCTCTCTGAAGGTTATTACAAAGCTCGCAATCATCTTCTTTCACCTCTATTAGGTTTGCCTAATTAGGTAAACCTAAAAAGAACTATATAAAGTTTTTCCCAGATTCTACCCCAAACCACAAAAATCAAAAACAATATTCTCTTCAGGCCCGTCATGTCCCCTGCTCTCTAACTCCCGGAGCTCATCGCTGGCTAGCGCCTGAGCTCACCCGGGGACCCTCTAAAGAGAAAGGGATTTTCTGACGAGCCCTTTTCCAGCGCGTGGTTGTCCTCGCCCTCATCGCCTGCATCTCGGGGCACTCTCGGGGAGGGGCCCATACGCGCTGTGTCCCCGCCGACTTGCCCCGGCTCTCACTGCAGGCTTATGCCGGCTCAAACCGGTCTTCGGATCGGCGGCATATAAAAAGGGAAGCATAACCTATGCAGTCTTTTTCAAATAGTTTATAGGTGCTCCAAAGGTTTATTAACCATGCAACAAAAAATATAAAACAATGGCTTGGCTCTCTAGATTTGCCTATGTGAAGTTACTCGCCATGGGAGGTTGGAAACCACTTTTTTAGCACTTACACAATCATCACCAGGAGGTATGAAATGCAGGAAGAGCACGTGGATATGAAGAGAAAGGAAAAGTACACCATAAGTCAGGCACGCGACAGAGGTTCGCTGGACTTCAGAAGCCACATTTCCAAGAAATCGGGTAGCATAATGAGCATTGCCACCAAGAATGTGGTCACCGTCCCGCCTACAATGACTATAAAAGGCGCTGCTGAAACCATGACTAAGTATCGCTTTCGCAGGTTGCCGGTCGCTGATCCCGGAACCAAGAAACTTCTGGGAATTATTGGCTCAAGCGACATAATTGATCTGCTTGGCGGGAATGAAAAGACCCGCCTGATAAGTGAGAAGTATGGTGGAAATTTCCTTGCTGCCATAAATGAGTCAATCCATGAAATTATGGTAAACGATGTGGTGACACTCCCCACAAGCGCAAGCATAGACGATGCCCTGGAAAAGATTCTGAAGTCCAGGATAGGTGGAGTTGTTGTTGTGGACGACGAAAACCGCGTCGCAGGAATAGTCACAGAGCGCGATTTTGTTTATCTTCTTGCGGACAAAAAGACAGGCAAGCGCGTGGAGGAGTACATGACACGTGATGTGATAACCACCACACCAGGTACAACGCTTGGAGATGCCACAAAGATAATGGTGAGGAACAGCTTCCGCCGTCTGCCGGTTGTGAGCCAGGGATTCCTTGTAGGGCTACTCACCACACGAATGATAATAGAGTTTATAGGCAGAAACCACATTTTTGAGAAGATTGTTAAGAATCGCCTGGATGAGGTGCTAAAGACACGTGTTTCTGAAATAATGAGCAAAGACGTACCCACAGTAAAGGAGGGCACCGACCTGGGTGAGGTTGCCAGAATTATAGAAGATACCGGTGTTGGCACGGTATGTGTGGTTGAGGATAGTCGGCTTCTGGGTATAATTACAGAGCGCGACCTGGTTCGGGCACTGGTGAGTTAGGAGGGAGCTCAATTGAAGCTGGAGAAGTACATGCAGAGCCCTGTTATAGCTGCAGAGAGCGACGCAACGCTTGAGCACATTCGAAATTTGATGATTAAGAATGATATCTCGCGAGTGGTTATCCTAGAGCAGGGTGTACCTGTAGGGATTGTGACGCGGAAGGATATGGCACGCCGTCTCGGCGAGGGACGAGCTCCCTGGAGGCGCAGACCAATAGATAAGGTGGCCTGCTCCCGCATAATGAGCAGAGGACTTATAACCCTACCACCAAGTGCAGATGTAAAAGAAGCAGCAAAAATTATGATTGAAAAGGGCATTTCCTCAATACCCGTGGTTGATAATGACCAGCTTGTTGGCATTGTAACAACCACTGACCTGCTCAGGGCCTACGTAGAGAACATGGAGGGGATGTATAAAACTTCTGAGCTTATGACGCGTGATGTGATAACAGCAAACAGGAACCACACTCTTGCACACATTGTAGAGCTGATGGTTGAGAATGGTATAAGCAGAGTGGTTATAACTGATGGTGCCGAGCCTGTTGGCATAGTCACAGCCACTGATCTCAGCTTACTTGAGCTGGAGGATCCGGTGCTCGGTATAAAGGCCAAACGGGTGCTTTATGTGAGAAAGCCGGAGCAGGCCTCTAGGCCGAGATACAGGTACATAAAAACACTCCCATTTGTAACTGCCGGTGATGTGATGAGTAGCGAGCTTATCACCGCCAATGAGAATGAAGATTCAGCCAAAGCTGCGCAGCGAATGCTTTCTCACAGGATTTCCTCTCTGCCTGTGGTCAATGATGCCTTTGAGCTTCAGGGCATTGTAACAAAGCGTGATATCCTTAAAGCGATGGTTGAGAGGTGAAAAATTATGAAAATAGAGGAGCTTATGACGAAGGAGGTTGTGACGATAGATAAGGACAGAAAGCTCTCAGACGCACTTGAGCTCATGGAGAAGCATAGAATTTCGAGGCTTGTGGTTGTAAATGAGGGCAGGATAGTGGGAATGGTTACTGATAAAGATATACTCGAGGTTATGGGCTCTTCCAGATATGCCAAAAAGCTGCCCAGCAGCCTGCATGTCTCAACAGCTATGAGTAAGGGTGTAATAACCATTGGAAAGAACGCAAATGTGACGGAGGCCGCTCGCCTGATGCTTGAGCATAAGATAAAGAGCCTGCCGGTTGTTAACGACGATGAGCTTGTGGGAATTGTAACTACTACTGACCTGCTAAAGCCGCTGCAGGACAGCGAAGAGGGCGTTGAGAAGGTGATGACCAGGCAGGTGATAACCGTCTCTCCTGAGGATAGAGCGATACATGCTCGCAGATTAATGCTGGACAACGGCATCTCTCGTCTGGTAGTGGTGGAAGAGGGGAGAATTGCCGGTATCCTGACAGAGAGGCAGCTTGGAAGGGCTCTGGGAGCGTTCAAGAGCGCTGCCGACAGCAAGCAGGCGAACAGGGTGCGCAACCTCATCGTCGAGGATGTCATGACCCAGACGGTGGTAACCCTGAGCAACGACTCCACTGTTGGCGAAGCAGCCAGTCTGATGCTGGAGCGGGGCTTTTCTGGTATCCCAATAGTTGATTCCAGCGATAGCCTGGTTGGCATCGTTACAAAAACCGACCTGGTGAAGCTTCTTGCATGAAGTAGACATAATGAGGCTTGCAGAAGTCGCGGAAAGGCTGGGCGTTGCGGAGTGGCGTCTGAAGGGTGCGCTGGAGAGACAGAGCATCCAGCTGATTAAAAACTTCCAGCCCAGCTATCTCGTTTTTAAGAAGGATGTCTCCGGAATAGAGCGGGGCACCGCTGTATTTTTAGGCGAGGAGCTGAGCATTGTGCGAGGCTTCCCCAAGATAAAGCGCGCCTTCTACCTTGAACCTCTGCTGAAGAAGCACTTTTCCTCACGCGTCGCCGTGGAAGAGAAGATGAACGGCTACAATGTGCGCGTTGCTCTTGTGGATGGCAGGCTCCTCGCTCTAACGCGCGGTGGATTTGTTTGCCCTTACACCACAGCCAAGCTCAGAGAGGATAAAAACGCGAAGCGTTTCCTGAAGGATCACTCATCACTTGTGCTGTGCGGTGAAGCCGTGGGCGAGAAGAACCCCTATGTGGTGCACCACTATGAGGAGGCAGGCGACTTCGGGTTTTTCATCTTCGACCTCCGTGAGAGGGAGAGCAACCAGGCAATGCCAGTTATGGAGAGAAATACTCTGTTGGAGGAGTACGGGCTTAGTCATGTCAGGCTATTTGGAATCTTCAGAAAGAGTGACGCAACAGGGGAGATCTTCAGGATTGTGCGCAGCCTTGCAGAGGAGGGCAGGGAAGGAGTGGTTATCAAGGACCCCGAGATGAAGCTTCCCCCAATAAAGTACACATCCTCGCAGACCAACGCCAGCGACCTGGCCTACGCCTTCCGCTTCCCCTACGAGTACGGCAGGGAGTTCTTCTTCTCGAGGATTATTCGCGAAGGATTTCAGGCAGTGGAGTGGGATGAGAGCGAGGCTGAGCTTGAGAAGCGCGCCCTCAGGCTGGGAAAGAGCATCCTTTTGCCAATGGTGGAGAGTATCAAAAAAGTCAGGCAGGGGGGGATTCTCACCGAGGACTACGAGCTGGACTTCGCTGACAAGGCTGAGCTTGAAGAGTTCCTCACCTACCTGCGAAGGCAGGGGGTTAACGTGGTGGTGGAGGAGATTCAGCACAGAGACGGTGGCTTAAGAGTTGTGCTGAAAAGGCTGAGAAGCTCCAGCACGGATAAGATACGCTCAGTGCTCAGCGGCAGAGGTGAGTAGCGGCAGCTTTATATACGTTACCCTTGCTTTTAAGATTATGCTTAAAAAGGAGATTTTCAGGCTCCTCAAGGAGGATGAAGAGTTCCGCCATGCTGTCGCAGGACTTATAGGCTACGAGGAGCTGCTTGAGGGTCAGAAGGAGATAAGAGCAGAGATAAAAAAGCTCTGGGAGGAACAGGAAAAGCTGTGGGAGGAGGTTAAGAGCCTCAGAGAGGGTCAGGAAAAGCTGTGGGAGAAGTACGACCAGCTCGCACGGGGACAGGAAAAGCTCTGGGAGGGACAGGAAAGGCTGTGGGAGGAGGTTAAAGGCATTAAAACCACCCTTGGCGCTATAGGTGCCAGGTGGGGCATAATGAGCGAGAGCGCCTTCAGAAGAACTTTGCGGGGACTTCTTGAGAGGGAGCTCAAGGCGAAGGTGGAGAAGTGGACCTACCGCGACGACGAGGGCTACGTGTTCGGCTACCCCGCGGTGGTGGACATCGACATAGTGATAAAGGACGGCAGAGTTGTCGTCCTGGAGGTTACTTCCCACGCGCGCGCCAGCGACGTGGCAGCGCTTAAGAGAAAAGCCGAACTCTACGAGAAAATCGCCGGAAGAAAGGTGGACGAGGTAGTAATCTCTTCACCCTTTATCGACGACTCTGCACGCGAGGCTGCGGAGAGGCTGGGCGTTAGGGTTTACTCCGCCTGAGGAGCAGGAAAAGCGCCGCCAGAGCAGCCACTGCTGTGGGTCCGCAAATACCCTTCTTCTCCTCCGCCTTGGGCGCTGTTATGTTCTCTGCCTTCTCCGGCCTCTGCTCTTCCGCCCGCTCCTCCGCCCGCCCTTCGGTTAGATTTTTCTTTTCTGGCGGGGCCTCAATCTTTTCGGCAGCCTCCACTGATACGTTCTTCGCCGCCACCGGGATTTCGGCAGGTTTCTCAACCTTTACTTCTTCCTCCTCCTTTTTGAGGCTGTATCCAGAGCCCTTCTCAGCCACAGCCGCAAAGAAGGAGAAGCCCGGTGTTGTTGCGCTGTATATCAGGTACCCCTCCTCCTCTCCGCTCTGCCCCGTTTCAAGCTCCTCCCAGCGGCTGCTGCTCCTGTCGTACCTGAGCATCACCACCGTCGCGGGGTTTATGTCC
>WANW01000031.1 GCA_015521615.1 Candidatus Hydrothermarchaeota archaeon | reverse complement strand
TATTTTTGACCATCTCCGTGAGGGCTTGGCGGGATTGGCTGTCCAGGAAGCGCCCGGCACGCTTCCTGTGCCTCAGCGCAGCTCCGGGGTGGCTTATGCGGCCACATCCCGAGGGCGCCACCCACATCGGGATGTGCGAACCCTACTTCACCTCCGTAACGGCGCGGGGTCTATCGCTCGCGCCGGTCATCTCATGACGGATGACCATGAAATCCTTAAGGGAAAGCTGCCTCAGAGGGATGCCGGCATATCCATTTTTGAATGTCTGCTTGTGGCACTTGTGGCAAAGGGTGATGAGATTCTTTAGGTCTAGGCACTTCCCGCCCTTGTGGACGGGTACGATGTGGTGGACGTGCAACTTTTCTGCTTCACGCCACGTCTTGGCATGGAAGCCGCAGACTTGGCAGGTGTAGTTGTCTCTTTCCAGCGCCTCTTCGCGAACCTCCCACCAAACCAGCCGCCAATCCCTATGGCCGAGGCGGATATCCTCTCTGAGGGCAATGTAATTGAATTCTGTATAGCAATCGTTACTACAGAAGGAACGTTTATACTTTGGAATCGGAGCACCGCAGTTTATGCAAAACTCTTTCTTGCGGTACTCCCACTTCCACAACTCTCTTTCATGCTCATTGACATCCATGTGCTCGCCTCACGCTCCTCAGGTAGCAATTTTCAGGCAGAGGGTGGCACTCCGGTGGGCGGGGACCCTTGCGCTTCTCCTTAGGTAGGCTAAACGGATCCTCTCCGTGGTCCAGCATGTAGGCGCGCTGCCCTGGCCAGCAGTTGGTGCAAAGGTTCAAGCTTCCACCTCCTTGAGTTTCCACCTTATAATCTCAAAAAGGGTCTCAGGCTGCGCTCGGTAGGTCTTGCGTAGGAACTTCCACAGCTTGTTAAGAGGGGTGCAGTGCTCTTGATCTGCCATACAGCCGAGAAAACGACCGTGGCAGCCGTTGTGCACTCTCTCACATATCCCAGGCTGATATCCTCTTTTGAATCCGTCCAGCTCCGCGTCAAGCTCTGTGAGATTGCCAAATCGTTTCAGCACGACCGAGGTGACGATGCCCACACCGAGGAGTTCCGCCTTCTGCCCCTTCCGCCGCATGCCGGTGTAGAGCTTGACTTCGCTTCCCATCCAAGGTCTATCTATGCGATGCCTCCCCCTGCAATCCCTACATCTGTGCAGTCTAATGGTCTGCTGCTTCTCGTCGCTTCTTATTTCGTCCAGAAACAGGGTAAAATTCAAGGCTGGCAAGTCACCACCTCTTTCCTGTACTTCTCCTCCCATCTCTTGAACAGGCGCTCAACGCTTTCCACATTCAGCTCGTAGAGGCTGTGTACCACTATCAGACGGAGGATTGCAAAGTACAGCTCCTGATCTGTGATATCCCTGTCCTTCCAGGGTTCCATAGCTTTCTTGAAATCGTCGGCAGAAATTGTTGATTCAAAGTAGCCAAAGATGGCTCTCAGCGCCTTTGCAGGAATATAGACGTGCTCAAGCTCGTCACTGCAAAAGGCTGCAATATAATCATTGAGTACTTCCAGAGCTTTCTTTTCCTTCTCACGCTTCAGCTTTATCAGCTCCCTCCTCCATGCATCAGTCTTCTTTCTGAAGCACTCTGGGTTCAGGCAGACAGAATCCCCGTCGGTGTCTTTCTTCTTATGCCCGCAGCTTTCACACTCTGACTGATCGAACTGCGCAAATTTGAGATGCTCATATTCGTCGAAGCTCAACTCTGATGTGTCAACCACGCCGTCTCCGAGATTTCTCTTCCTGTCTTTCTCATACCTGTGCTTTGCCCTGTTGATCCTGTCCTTCCAGCACTGGCGATTCAGGCAGTACTTCTGCTTCCCTGCCCAGTTTTCAAACTCAAAGACATGCCTGCAGCCTTCGCAGCCGGAGCTGTCAAAGATCTCCTTATATTTTTGGAACTCATAGGGGAAGTCGGTGAGGCACAGAACAAACTCGTGTTGCCAGTCGCCCACAACGGCATTTCTGATCATCTCCTCGAGGGCCCGCACGGAAACAGGACCATCCTTGAGTTTCTCTTTGAGCTGTGGCAGGATCTTCTTTTTGAAGACCGCATACTCAGTAAACGGCAAAAGGACCATGACGTGCTTCGGAGATATTTCCCGGGAAATAAGCATCTCCTGGAGTTCCTTAGGTGCCTTGAGCAGCCGCAGGCGGTTCGCGATCCACGCTTGGCTTTTACCCAGCTTCTTGCCGAGCTCTGCTTGGGTGATGTTGCCTTCCTCGAGCAGCGCCTTAAGCGCCTGAGCCTCCTCAATGGGATTGAGATCCTGCCGCTGCAGGTTCTCCAATAGCATGATCTCCTTGACTTCTTGGTCGGTGAGGTCCTTAACAACCACCGGCACCTTGTCCAGGCCCGCGAGCTTTGCCGCACGCAGCCGGCGCTCGCCGGCGACGAGCTCATAGCTGCCGTTGACCTGGCGGACCACAAGGGGCTCGAGGATCCCGTGCTCTTTGATGCTTGCTGCAAGCTCCTCGAGAGCTTTCTCGTCAAAGCTTTTCCTGGGGTTCCAGCCGGTTATAACTATATCAGAGATGGGGACCTCCATCACTACACCTCCCAGCTTTTCTAAGCGCTTGGAGACCTATTTTCTCCGCGCACTCTATATGGAAGAGGAGAGCTCCCTTCTCGGCAAAGAGGATGAGGGGTATGTCCATTACCACCTTCCCGCACTCAGAGCAGGGAGCCGTATCTGTCCAAGCTTTGAGCAGTCTGTACCTCTTACCCGCGATCTCTATTGTTTCACCACTATATTCGTGAACCGCGCATTCCTCTTGGACAGCTCCGCATACCTTGCAGGTCCTTTCCCACCAACCAGGTTCAATCTCCTCGGGCTCTGTCCACTCATGATCCCTGCCCATATCCTCGCAGTCAAGTTCTTCAATGAGAATCGGATCTCCTGCTTCATTTCTTGGGCAACCCTGAGCGTACCACTCAGCCCAGAGCTCATCTTCATAATTACCCATCATGACTCTCCCTCCACATCTTCTACAAGCACGCACCTGACGGTCTTGCCCTCCCAGTCCTTGGGCAGCATCACGCGCGAGAGCCTGCTGTGGTGCTTTACCGCCTGGCGGACCACCACCTTGCCGCCGGTTCCGCGGAGCTCGCGCTCTAGGTAATCGTTGACCGTCAGCCCGGCAGCCTTCGCCTTCTCTTTGATCCAAGCGGCTAGCTCCTCTTTGACCGTCAGGGTTTTCCAGCCTTTTTCTGGCATTATGCCAGCACCTCAACCTTTTTGGACTCATACCAGGGCACGCGGTTCCGCGCCTTTATCTCAGCCTGCATGTCAGCAGACAGCTGTGAGATGATCTCGTCCTTGAAGTAGAAGGCGACCTCCGGAAAGCTCTCCGTCATCTCGTAGAGCGTCTTTGCCAGGCATGAATAATCTGCCACAGGCCTCTTGCGCCAGTTCAGCGAGCCGAAGACGACAAAATCAGGAGAGACCTCCTCGATTACCGAAGCCACGGTGAAGACGGACATGTTGAGTGGTATCGGCTCCCAGCTTATCCAGGTTGGTATTCCATACTGCGGATCCTTGCTTGCGAGCTTCAGGAGCTCCACCCTCTCCTCGAAGCTCGAGGCATTCTCATACTTCCTTGCCCACTCCGGCGAGGTGAGGGTCATCCCCACCCAGCCGAGGCAGTCTATAAGCTCGAGATCCCTCTTTACAAGCGTGGACTTGGTGAGGATTACCGGCGTCCAGCCTGCCTCGATGAGCTTTGCAATCGCAAGCCTGGTGAAGCCGAGTACTCCCTCGATGGGCGCATAGGGGTCGATGCGGTTGCTCAGCAGCACCGGCTGAGGCTGCATGCGCTCTAGGTCCCGCTGAAGCTTATACACAAAGTTATCAACCGGGCGGATGGGGCCGTTGAGAGCAGGCTGCCCAAACCTGCGGTAGTTCTCCACATAGCAGGGCGCTTCTCTGCCGTTGAGTTCCCATCTGCAGCTGTGCGGGCATACTCCGTCGTAGGGGTTGAGCGCCTTGCGGATCCACTGGATGCCCGAGTTTTTGATGACCGTCACCTTCATTACCTCCAGTAGATATGCGAGAATTCCTCAAATCTGTGATACCGCTTGATCTCCTGTATCCTCCTGGGCCAGAAGAAATGGTTTTTTAGAAATTTCACGACCATTGCATCCTTCTTTGAGGCTTTCAGTATGGCGAAGCTGAGTTCCAAGACAGACGCATAGTCAAGGTCAACTGTGAAGAATTCGTGTCCCCTCCATCGCTGAACTTCATAGATTCCGAAGAATCTGGGCAAGTCGGATATCCTCATGAAGATTGTGCCGTCATTGTAGCTTGCGTGGTCCATCACCTTGTAATAGGCAAGAAAGGTAAACCTCCTGTTCACGCGAACGGTATTTCCCTCGAAGTGCAGGCCAACAGTGACACCGCCAGAGGGAATAATCCCTCCCCACAGGTTTCGGTAGCTCATCCAAGCCTGCATAACTTCGCGGGCATCTCTGCCATGCCAGAACTCTGGAATGTCGCCGTTATTGTAGTTCGGTATGTAAACAATCTTCACCGTATTGTCATGCCAGTGGTAGTCTGTATGTCCGCATTTCCCGAGGTATGTAGTCTTATCCCGCATGGCGAAAAAGGCATAGCTTATGATTTCCATGATTTCATAGCCGAGTCCAGAGGTGGAGAGCCACGACCGTACGCTTCTTTCCTCGGTTTCTGTTTCCTTGTGCGTCTTGGCAAGTAGTAGTTCTCTTCTTTCACCAGTCCCTGTCCAGAACTCCACCCCTCTCATCCTCGGCACCTCACTCTCTGTGATCATGAAGACCTACACCCCCGGCACCTGACACATTCCCTCGAGTAGCTCGATCCCTTGGGGCTTGATCTCCCAGAAGTAGCGAGGCTTCATCTTGTCACGTTCTTCTGTTGTGCTCCTGGCGAGCCCCTTCTCCTCAAGCTGCCGTAGCACGCGCCGCTCCGGAGGTGTCAGCTCGTCGTCCCACACTCGCTCGCCTCGGGTGTGATGGGTGTAGAGCCTCTGCAGCTCGCGCAGCTCCTCCTCGGAGAGGCTGTTCATCAGTGCCTCTTGGGCAGCTCTTTCGAAGATTTCCAACATTTTGGGTTTTTCATCCGCGACGTAATCGTCTACTCCCTCGAAGTCAAGCTCCTCGGCAGGTTTTTTCTTCTTTCTTTTCTTTGCCGGAAGCTGTATTCCAAGCTGCTCCGCCAGCTCTTTTAGGAGCTGGTACGTAGGCCCTGCTGGCTGCAAGCCGAGTGCCTTGATAATCTTAGCTTGGCTCTCAGGCAGCCTTCCATGTTCGTGGAGCTTTTTCAGCTTCTCTTTCAGGCTCTCCACGTCTGGCTGCTTCTTCTTGCAGATTTTGTTCAGGTGCTTTCTGCCATTTGGTGGTGGTATGCCGAGCTCCTCACATATTTCCTTGACGAACCTGCGGTAGTTTCCTGCCGCGGGCATGTCGAGCTTCTGAATGAGCAGGGCGTTGAGCGTGTCCGGCATTTCGCCCCGCTCGTGGAGTACCTTGATCTTCTGTTTCAGCTCCTCCCTGCGGTCAAGCCACTTCCTTGGTACGTAAGCGCTGCCGTTTTGACCGTTACCGCTGATGATGTTTTTGACGGCTTCCTCCTGTGCTTCTGCCTCCCTTTTGAATTTCTCAACTAGATTCCTGTCGCTCTGACCGTCAGAGACGAGCTTCTCATACTCGCGCCTCAGCTCCGCGCTGCCTATGATGTGGAGAGCTGTACCAGCGATATGCGTGATGAGCGTATTCCCACGCGCCAGCTCCGCCACATCCTCAGGCGCGATCTCCAGCACTATCTCGATGTTCACCTCAACCCCTCCGTCCTTGTCCAGGCCTTGAGCTTCTCCCACCTGTCCTCTCGCATCACGTAGAGCTCCGCCCGCTTTACAGCGGGGTTGTTGAAAAAGAGGTGGAAGATCTCCCTGTTCCCGGGTTCCTCGAGGCTTGCCGGAAGGATGGTCCAGCGGCTCTTTGGATCTACCGCTATGCTCATGCCGTCAATGTTCAGCAGTGAGCATCCCGGCTCCTTCTCAACCTTGAGGACGTAGACCGGAGCGGGTCTCCAGCCTCCTTCGGCGTCGGTGCTCAGGAGCCGCATGCTAACCTGCCAGTGGTTGAACTCGCCCATGCGGCTTGGTCTGAGTG
>WANW01000030.1 GCA_015521615.1 Candidatus Hydrothermarchaeota archaeon | reverse complement strand
TCATTACTCAGTACTTTAACTACAACACATAAATATTTCTCGGTAACTGGTGTGACATTATAATGCCTGTAAAATAGCTCAACATTCGAATCTGTTCTTGATCTCACAATTACGTCAGGATTTAGCAAAGTCTCCTGTATTTTATCAATCTGTCCTGCCATTTCTGGATGGTCTGTTTCAATATGTTCCTGCCTCTCTTCTGTTAATCGAATCTGGCGATTGTTTAAATCTCTAAACCATTTCATTCATCCACACCATGCGCTCTGCTTTTAGCAAACCTCATCCTAACCTCCTTCGGCGTGGCGGCTCCGGTTTCTATCTCAACGGCGCGCAGCAGTGCCGCTGGCACCGCACAGCTGGGGTGAAGCCTCGCTCGAGTTGCGGCATGGTAAACCACCGAGTCGCACATCTGCGTAAGGGCATCCGCCCAGTCGATACTCTTCAGAGCCTCTGCAAACTTTGCGACCTTCTCGCAGTCGGAGGTTATGTGTATCTCCACCCTTCTTCCGTGCCTTTCGACACTCATCCTGGTGACAAACCCGCAGGACCCGGCGTCAACCTCAGCATGCGTGGTCATTCTGCACCTCCAGAAAAATTTTGAGAGCCTCCACATCAATTTCGCTGCCAATGGCGACAAACCCCGGCTCTGCCTCTCCGGCGAGCTCCTCCCTGCTCACCCTCCCCGAGGAGAGGTCGAAGTACCAGCTTCTTCCCCCACTCCTGAAGATGCCCTTCGCCCTTATTATCCTTCCAAACTCTCCGCGCCTTAGCCTCTCAAACAGCTCCTCTGCCTTCTCAGCGCCCATCTCCCCGGGCTTAGCTGAAAAGGAGTCCAGGAGGAGATGCACCTCCTCGCCTGCATCAACCTCAAAACTGGGGAGCTTCTCGGGAAGTACTACTTCACCGAAGGAGGAGCGCAGCACAAGGGCGGAGGGGTTTATCTCCCCCACGATCCGCTCCACGTTCGCGATTTCCCTCTCGCTAACCAGGTCCACCTTATTTATCACCACCACCGAGGCGTTTGTTATGGTATCGCGGTAGAGGCGCCTGAAGCCCGCCATGGCGTAGAGCTCTGAGAAGGAGCTCGCGTCTATCACGCTTATCACACCATCAAGCTCAGCCACGTCTTTGAGGTGTGGCTCCTGCAGGGCTTCGACTATGCTGGAGGTGGTGGCGACGCCGCTCGCTTCCAGGAGCACGCGCTCCGGAGAGAACCTCTTCCTGAGCTCCTCCAGCACCTCCGCAAGCTCTGCGCGCAGTGTGCAGCACACGCATCCGCTGGTAAGCTCTGCAACTTCAAGATTGCCCGCGCTGGAGACAAGCTCGCGGTCTATGCCCACATCGCCGAACTCATTGACCACCACGGCGAGACGCGAATCCGCCTTTGGAATAATTCTGCGTATCAGTGTCGTCTTTCCAGCGCCAAGAAAGCCTGAAATCACAGTTACTTTCATTCTTACAAATCAGAAGGGCAACATTGGTAATGTTGAAATAAGAAAAGAGAGCTCACGCAAACATGAGCTCATTGGAGCCAAGTCTGCTTGCAACTTCCTCCATCTTGCCCAGAACCTTGCTTATGGCGCGCTGGAAGTCGAGAAGTGTGACCTCGCTGCGCTCCTCCCGGATTGCGAACATCCCTGCCTCTGTGCATATCGCCTTTATGTCTGCGCCAGAGGCGCCCTCTGTTAGCGCTGCAAGCTCCTCCATGCTTACATCGCTGCTCAGGTTCATTCTTCGCGTGTGAATGGCAAATATCTGCGCTCTGCCCTTCTCGTCAGGAAGCGGAATCTCTATCAGGCGGTCAAACCTGCCGGGGCGGAGTATCGCCGGGTCTAGGATGTCAGGGCGGTTGGTCGCAGCTATAATGCGCACATCCCCGCGGGCATCGAAGCCGTCCATCTCGGCGAGGAGCTGCATGAGAGTGCGCTGCACCTCGCGGTCGCCGCTGGTGAGCGAGTCTGTGCGCCTCGCGGCTATGGCATCTATCTCATCGATAAACACTATGCTGGGCGCCTTCTCCTTTGCAAGCTGGAAGAGCTCCCTCACAAGACGGGCGCCCTCGCCTATGTACTTGCGTACCAGCTCGGAGCCGATAAGCTTTATAAACACGGAGTTCGTCTCCCTCGCCACGGCCTTGGCGATGAGCGTCTTACCTGTGCCGGGCGGGCCGTAAAGCAGCACACCCTTTGGCGGGTCTATTCCAACCTTCTGGAAGGCCTCGGGCTTGGTAAGGGGAAGCTCTACAGTCTCACGTATCTCCTGAATCTGCTTCTCCAGGCCACCTATATCCGAGTAGCTCTCCTCTGGCTTTTCAACAATCTCCATGGCAAGCACCGCGGGATCCTTCTCCACGGGCAGGACGTCCACCACTGCCAGGCTCTGCTGGTTCATGGCCACCCTAGCACCAGGCACAAGCTTACTCCTGTCTATGAACTGGGAGGTGTTCACCAGGAATGTTGGACCCGAAGTGCTCCTCACAATCAGCTTGCCGCTATCGAGCACATCGACGATGGTGCCTATAATCAGTGGCATGGAGCGCAGCCTTTCAAGCTCGGAGCGCAGCCTGCGTATCTCACGTTCCATCTGGATGCGCTCGCTCTCCAGCATGCGCTTTCTGTCCTCTAACCAGCGCAGTCGCTGCGCATAGCCACTCTTTATGCGGTTGTTCTCATTTTTTAGCTGAACGCATTCCCGCTCAAGCTCTCGCACCTTGCTGAGAAGGTACTGGGTAATGTCCTCCCCATTCTCGGGATTTATCTTATCGTTCTTGACTTCCTCGCTCATTTTCATCTTCCTATAATATACTTTTTCGGTGGAGTTAAATATCTATCGCTGTTATACTCTGCGGCTTTTAACCATCGCATACCCAATTGCAAAATCAGGAGAGCAGAATCTGGTTCAGGCGTGTGGCCTCCATTAATCCCAGGCCACCGGTGCTGCATGCGCGCTCTGAAAATCTCTCAACATCGTCGGGACGTAGCCTGGGTGAGAGTATAGCGAGGGGCACAGGCTCGGAGGTATGGGTTTTTACCTTTATCGGCGTCGGGTGGTCTGGTAGAATGGCAATGACAGTGTCGTCACTTAAATTATCGAGGAGTCTGCCTATGAGCTTTTTATCCAGATCTTCTATTGTTTTTATCTTCATCTCCACGCTGCCCTCATGCCCGGCCTCGTCAGGTGCCTCAACGTGGATGTAGCAGTAATCAGCACTTTCCAGGGTGTGCAGCGCATACTCCGCCTTCGCCGTATAGTCGGTGTCATAGTAGCCGGTGGCGCCGGGCACATGCACAACCCGCATTCCAGCAAGCTTTGCTATGCCGCGAATCAGATCCACAGCTGAGATGACCGCCCCTTCGATTCCGTACTTCTCAGAGAAGGGCTCAATCTCGGGCTTTCTCCCCTGTCCCCAGAGCCATATCATATTCGCGGGCTTCTTGCCCTGCTCTACCCTTTTAAGGTTAACCTCATGCTCAGTGAGCACCTCCCTTGAGCGGAGCATTACCTCATTGAGCTTTGCTGCGGTGCTGCTATTCCGCGGCCTGAGCAGATAATCATCTATGCTCTCTCCGACTATGTCATGAGGAGGAGTTGCCCTGAGTTCCTCGCCAAAGGAGCACACAAAGAGGTTGCGATAGCTTACACCCGGGTAAAACTTTCCAAAGGGTGCAATCTCAGCCTCGTTGAGCGCGGAGAGCAGTGCTCTTGCTTCTTCGCTGCTAACATGTCCTGCGGTGAAGTCGGCTATTTTACCATCCTCTACAGTAATAAGGTTGCATCTCCACGCGATTTCACCTCTACCAAGCTCAACACCTATACTCGCTGCCTCAAGGGGCCCCCGTCCCGTATAAACCCTTCGCGGGTCATAGCCCAGAATGGCGAGGTTGGCAATATCAGAGCCCGCGTCCATCCCATCAGGTATGGTACGGAGCATACCGGTAGTGCCCTTCCTGGCTATATAATCCATATTGGGCGTATTCGCCTCCTCCAGCGGCGTTCTTCCGCCAAGCTCTTCCAGCGGGTAATCTGCCATTCCGTCACCTACTACTACAAGGTACTTCATCGCCTCACCCGTTGATGACCTTCTCCAGTGCCTCTATAGTTGGCTCTATCTCAATTGGCTTCTCGTAACGATGGAAGATTATCTCAGGGTCCTTGAGCGCATGCCCTGTAGTCACGCAGACGATGCGCTCATCCCTTGCAATTTCGCCCGCCTCCACAAGCTTCTTCAGCCCTGCAACGCTGGCAGCGCTCGCGGGCTCAACACCCACACCAAGCCTGCGCGCCAGTAACTTCTGTGCATCTATTATCTCATCGTCGGTGACGCTCTCTGCAATTCCGCCACTCTCCTTCAGGGCGCGCAGGGCCTTGGGCGCATTCACGGGGGCGCCTATTCTTATCGCCGTGGCTATTGTCTCGGGTTTTGGCTCAGGCACAACGCTGCTTTTGCCAGCTTTAAAAGCCTTAACAAGAGGTGAGGCTCCTTCAGCCTGCACACCGGTCATCACGGGCAGCTCATCCACAAGCCCCAGCTCATGAAACTCCCTGAAACCCTTCCATATCGCCGAGATGTTTCCGCAGTTTCCAACGGGCACCACAACGCGGTCTGGTGAGACAAAGTCCAGCTGGTCGGCAATCTCAAAGGCCTCGCTTTTCTGCCCCTCCAGGCGCCAGGGGTTTATGGAGTTGAGCAGGTAGATGTTGTGCTTTGCGCATATCTCGCGCACCAGCTTCAGCGCCACGTCGAAGTTGGCCTTAATCCCAACAACTGTGGCACCATGCAGCAGCGCCTGGGCAAGCTTCCCTATGGCGATTTTTCCTGCCGGGAGGAGCACAAGGCATTTAATACCTGCCTTTGCAGCATACGCGGCGAGCGATGCCGAGGTATTGCCGGTGGAAGCACAGCCAACAGCGCTGGCACCGAGTTCCAGGGCCTTTGTAACACCAACAGTCATTCCACGATCCTTGAATGAGCCGGTTGGATTGGCCCCCTCATTCTTTATGTATAGCTCCTTAACTCCTATCTCCTCAGCCAGGGTGTCTGCTTTATAGAGGGGTGTACCTCCCTCATTGAGGCTGACCACCCTCGTGTAATCTTCAACTGGCATCAGTTCGCGGTAACGCCACAGGTTGAAAGCGCGCCTTCTGATCTCAGCTTTTGTTACAGAAACCTCACCAAGGTCAAAAACCACCTCCAGCAAGCCGGAGCAGTGGGGGCACTGATATATAACCTCTCTCCGGTCATACTCACGCCCGCATGCGATGCATCTGAGATGGAACATTCAGACTCTACCTCCTTGCGATAATGCATCAACATAAAAGACTGCTCTGTAGGTGTACATAAAGCAGGTTGCGAGGGTATTGGTAATTATAATTATAAATATTAGCACAGTCCCTAGCTTGAAACCGGGTGCGGGTATGGTACCAGCCTCAAGCTGTGCGAGGCCCAGCTCCGGTAGAGTGCTGAGGACATGGTAGAAGAACACCATCATGAAGGGCATGAATAGCAGAAACAAGGTAAAGGCTGATAAAAGAAGAAACCCCAGCACAGATACTGCGTGGGATTTGACAAAGTTGAAGCTGTTTTTGAAGGTCTTTATGGGGTCAAGGTTATCTATGGCAATGCCCACATCGTAGAAGTTGAGCATTATGAGTATCGCTCCGAGAAGCACACTGCTAAGAAGCATAAATAACAGTGCAGAAATAAGCGCAAAATCCTGAGGAAACACCGCCCTCATGGCCAGGGCAAATACTACACCTGTAATTACCACCACAACAATACCTGCTACCGCGACTATTAAGTAAATTATGCCCGCCAGCAGCAGGTATATATAACTCCTTTTAGCATTGCTCAGGAAACTACTTATATCCACCTCACTACGGAGTGCTTCAGCAGCAGTTGCAAGCAATCCACCTGCAAAAAATGGCGAAATGAGCCAGAGAAGCAGGGAATAGGCAGCGCTCGCAGCAACCAAACCTGTGCTGGTGTCGGAATAGAAGAGCTGAAGGAGCATCTGTGGCAGGGAGAGGATGGCATAGATAAACGCCGGAAGGAACAGTGCATGCCTTGTAAGCACCAGCCTCCATGCGGCCGGGAAAGAACTCAACGCACCCATGAGTGATGGAATGGCAAAGGGGGTATATAATCTTTCCCTACTGTTCTTCTATAAGCTCAGACAGGGTACCACTTGCGACCTCCGCCTTTCTTTTAACACTCTCTGGTTCATGAGTGTGGTTTTTGGGATATCTTACCCATATTTTGTTCAGGATTATGAGTATCATGATGGTCAGCAGGACGATGTTCGCACACAAGAGGAAAATGAAGACATCCAGTGGAATTCCAACTTCTACAGAGGCCTGAAAGAGCCAGAGGTTGAAATCTTCCATAGGAGATGCCATAAGAGAGTTTTAGCCTGATTGTGATATATACCTTATCCCGATTGCTCAGTAATTGAAAATGGAAAAGCATTATACCTGAGAATGTCAAATGATTCTTACCAGCACCCGGCAAATTATATTCCTACAGAGCAGATGGGGAATAAGCATGAGAGACTCTTCAAACAAAAGAATCGCCTTACTTATTGCTACAATGGGCTCTTTTCTCACACCTTTCATGGTCTCCTCTCTGAATATTGCCCTCCCACTGATTGCTGAAGAATTTGCAATGGATGCGGTGCTCCTGGGCTGGGTCGCCACTTCATTTCTCTTAGCTGCGGCTATATTTCTTGTTCCTTTTGGCAGGATAGCAGACATATATGGAAGGAAGAAGATTTTCACCTGTGGCATCTTAATTTATACTTTTTCCTCACTTCTTTGCGCGATTTCAACCTCCTCAGCTCTGCTCATCTTTTTCCGGATTCTGCAGGGAACAGGGAGTGCGATGATATTTGGCACCGGAGTGGCGATTCTGACATCAGTGTTTCCTCCCCGGGAGAGGGGCAAAGTCCTTGGGTTAAATGTTGCATCTGTTTACTCTGGACTTTCTCTTGGGCCCTTCTTTGGCGGTTTTCTGGCGCAGCACTTTGGGTGGAGAAGTATCTTTCTTGTAAATGTGCCCCTGGGGCTGTTAATCCTCTGCCTCATTTTCTGGAAATTGGAGGGGGAGTGGGCTGAAGCAAGGGGTGAGAGCTTTGACCTCACAGGTTCTGTAATCTACAGCTTAACTCTCATAGCAATAATGTATGGCTTTTCTCTGCTGCCAGCAGGGACAGGTTTGTGGCTAATTTTTGCGGGTGCTCTGGGGGTATTTGCTTTTGTCAGGTGGGAAACCGGGCAGAAGAACCCGGTTCTTGATATAAACCTCTTCAGGAGAAATAGATTATTTGCCTTCTCAAACCTGGCAGCTTTGATTAACTACAGCGCCACCTTTGCAGTGGGATTTCTTCTAAGCCTATACCTGCAGTATATTAGAGCACTCAGCCCGCAAAATGCAGGCCTTATTCTGGTTTCCCAGCCTGCTGTTCAGGCGGTTTTTTCACCCCTGGCAGGGAGATTATCGGACAGAATTGAGCCACGGGCGGTTGCTTCAATAGGGATGGTGTTGACATTTCTGGGGCTCCTTCTTTTAACTTTTTTAAGCGAGAGGACACCTATGGAGTTCATACTGCTCAGCCTGATCCTTCTCGGCCTTGGGTTTGCCCTTTTCTCATCTCCGAATACAAATGCTGTCATGTCTTCGGTCGAGAGAAGATTTTATGGTGTGGCCTCTGGAATACTCGGAACTATGAGACTTATTGGACAGATGCTGAGCATGGGGATTGTTATGCTGATATTTGCTATATATATTGGTAGAGTTGGCATTGCACCTGGAAATTATCCTGCTTTTCTCGGTAGTGTGAGAGTTGCATTCATTATTTTTGCATTGCTGTGTTTTGTGGGTATCTTTGCGTCTCTGGCAAGAGGTAATGTGAGGTGATTATGCTCCTCGAAACCCTTATATATCTCCCGTTTTTATAATATCCTAAGGAGGAATGGTATGGGACTGAAAGACCTTTTTTCAAAGTTTCAGGGGAGTACTTCCAGAACTTATACTAACCTTGAGGATTATGTGGAGATTGAGATTCAGGAGGGCATGCCAGAGGAGAGGGGCAGCGCAGGCAGGTATGTCAAGGTGTGCAAGCTCGGCGGGTTTGCAGACGTGGATATCTCTGCAAGAGAGCTCAGTAATGGCAATGTTGTAATCCTCGACATTAAGCCGCTTGCCGAGAGGAGTATGAATGAGCTGAAGCATGCGGTGGACGAGATGAAGGAGATCGTCTCGAGTATGGGCGGAGACATCGCGGGCTTAAGCGAGTATCTGCTTATTCTAACTCCACCCTACATGAAGATAGAAAGGAGCACCGAGTCAAGAGCTACCGACTTCGAAGAGGCCATGGAAAGGGTGAGGAAGCGGGTTGCAAAGTAATGTAAAGCTGTCCACCCACTGCCCTGCATGTAGTAATGAAAAAGCTACCCTTGAGTTCTTTCAGTTTGAGATACCTTACTTTGGGGAGGTAATGGAAAGTGTTCTTTTGTGCAGGCGCTGTGGCTATCGTCATACAGATGTGATGGTGCTTGAGCAGAGGGAGCCGGCAAGGTACACACTGGTTATTGAAAGTGTTGAGGATATGTATATCCGGGTTATACGCTCGAGCAGCGCAACCATAAAAGTACCTGAGCTTGGAATAGAGGTTACGCCCGGTAGCGAGGCACAGGGCTTTATTTCAAATGTGGAGGGTGTGCTTCTGCGAATGGAAGAAGCGGTGCAGACCGCCGAGAGGTGGGCGGAAAGCGAAGCCGCAAAAAAGCGCGCAAAAGAGCTTTTAAGGAAGATAGCCGAAATCAAAGCGGGGAAAAGGCGTGCTACGTTGATAATCTCTGACCCAACAGGTAACAGTGCCATAATATCAGAAAAGGCCAGGAAGGAGGTATTGAGTGAAGATAGCACGGGCGAGTAAAGCGGAGATGGAGATTATAGGGCGTGGTGTGGAGAGGTACGGCGCAAGCTTGAAGGGCCTGCTCCGCAGAAGGGAACTTCTCGTGGCAAAAAATGGCAGACAGGTTGTGAGTGTCGCCTCCCGTAAAGTGCTTAAAACACTAAAGAGGATGAAGCACGAGCCCTACAGCGCAGGGCTTGCAATAGGAGAAATAAAGAAGGGAGAGTTCAGACTTGGCCTGGAGGGTGCCTACCTGATAGCAGGACGGGCGAGTAAGTATGTGAAAGTAAATGAAAAGGGGGAACAGTTAGTTTTATATGGGAGAGATGTCTTTATAAACTCGGTAGTTGAGCAGGGTGAGATAAGGAAAGGAGATCCCTGCTTTATACTCAATCTACGTGGCGAGCCCCTCGCTCTGGGTAGAGTGCGTATGGAAGATGTTTTTGTGGAAAACCTGCAGGACAGAGGCATGTATTTGAGGAAAGGAGAGTAGGGCTATGGTTCTGGAAAAGGGTGATTTTGTAAAGATAAATTATACGGGCAGGATAAAGGACGGCGAGGTATTTGACACCACCATCGAAGAGGTTGCCAAGAAGCACGGGATCTATGACCCCAGGGTCAGGTTCAAGGCTCAGGCCATTGTGATAGGTGCGGGACACGTAATCCCGGGTCTGGATGAGGCCCTTGTCGGGATGGAAGTTGGCGAGAAGCGCGTGATTGAGATTCCGCCTGAGAAGGGCTTTGGGTTGAGAGATCCCAGCAAGGTCAAGGTTGTGCCTCTCCGCGAGTTCAAGAAGCAGGGTTTGAAGCCCTATCCAGGGATGCGCATAGAGGCGGAAGGCAAGGTGGGCCGGGTGCAGAGCGTATCCGGCGGCCGCGTACTGGTGGACTTCAACTCCGAGTTAGCCGGCAAAACGCTGGTTTACGAGGTGAATGTGGAGGAGAAGATAAACAAGCTGGAGGAGAAGATTCGCCTGCTGCTGGAGAGACACTTTCCGTACGCTGATCCGAATGAGCACGAGATTCGCTGCGAAGATGGAAGGGCAATCATTACACTGAGCGACGCTGTTAAGCTGCGAAGCGATGCCTTTATCGCCAAGCACATGGTTGCAAAGGAGATATTTGAGTATCTAGAAGGGATAAACGAGGTGGAATTCCAGGAGATATTCAAGAAGCCTGAGGAAAAGAAAGAGGAGAAGGTTGAAGAGAAGAAGGAAAAAAAGAAGGCAAAGCCGAAGAGGAGAAGGAAGAAGTCGAGTTAGATGTATACTTGCCTCAAAAGCCCATTATTCTTTTAAATTATAATATTCTATAACCATCTGGAACCTCTCTTTCGGGTTGCAACAGAACAACCTCATTATTTTCTAAAACTACTCCAAGCACCAGTACTTCAGAAATAAAGTTAGCGATCTGCTTTGGAGGGAAATTTGTTACAGCAATTATCTGCTTATTCAGTAAATCTTCTTTTTTGTACAATTTTGTAATCTGGGCGCTTGATTTTTTAATCCCAAATTTCCCGAAATCTATCCAAAGCTTATAAGCTGGCTTTTTAGCTTCTGGGAAATCCTCCACTCTGGTTATTGTCCCGGCTCTTATTTCCACCTTTACAAAATCATCCCAGGTTATCTGCGACATTCTAAAACCTCTTCAAAATATTGTAAAGCGTATCCCTCTGCGCCGCTGGACGCGAGATCTGCTTTATCAGTGCGACTATTCTATCTGGCGGCAGATAGCGCGTTTCATAGCCCGTAGCCTTTACCACGTTCTCCTCTATCATCGTACCCCCGAAGTCGTTGGCACCTGAGCAGAGTGCAAGCTGCGCCATGCGCTCACCCTGGGTAAGCCACGAAGCCTGAATATTTTTGAAGCTTTCACCCAGCACCAGCCTCGCAACGGCGACGACGGTGAGGTAGTCTATTCCCCCTGCCTCATAGATGCGATGCCTCGCTGCAAGTGCGGTGTTGCCTGGCTTAAAGCCCCAGGGTATGAAGGCGGTAAAGCCATGCGTCTTCGCCTGCATCTCCCTCAGGCGCAGAAGATGCCTTGCGCGGTCTTCGCTGCTCTCCCCAAGACCAAAAACCATCGTTGCAGTCGTGGGAATACCAAGCTCATGCGCAACCAGCATCACCTCGCGCCACTCCCGCCAGGAGATTTTGTTGGGGCTCACTTCGCGACGAATGCGGTCGCTGAGTATCTCCGCCCCGCCGCCGGGCATACTCTGCAGTCCGGCTTCTTTTAACCGGGACAGTACCTCGCGTATGCTGAGCCCTTCAACGCGCGAGATGTGCACTATCTCACTGGGCGAGAAAAAGTGGCGCTGCACCTGCGGGAAGCGCTCCCTTACGCGCTGAAGCACCTCCTCGTAGTACTCGATGCTCAACTCAGGGTTGAGTCCGCCCTGAAGCAGCACCTGCGTTGCTCCGAGCTTCACAGCGCGGGCTATCTTCTCAAGAATCTCCTCCACGCTCAGTGTGTAAGCCTCGCTGCTCCCGGGCGCGCGGTAGAAGGCGCAGAACTTGCACCCGCTGATGCAGGCATTGGTGTAGTTTATGTTTGTGTCGATGACAAAGGTTACAGTATCGCCCACCTGGCGCCGGCGAAGCTCGTCGGCGGCGAGCGCAAGCAGCTTAACATCTCTTGACCCGAGAAGCAGAGCAACCTCCTTCAGGCTGAGCTTCTCCCCCGCGAGAGCCTTCTCCAGTGCCGCAACAACCTCACTGTCGGCGCTTTCTAAAAGCTTCATCTCTCTCCTCCCACAAGCCTTATCTCAGGCGGCGAAGGTATTATCCCGTGCTTTGAGGCAAGCTCAAAGAACCTGCGAAGTCCATGGAGATTGGCCTCGCTCAGGCTGTAATCCAGGCAGCGAAGGTGCTCCTCCATTGCTTTAGGAGGGATACTCAGCTGCGAAGCAAGCTGAGCAGCAAGCTCTGAAAAGTGCTCATAAGCATAGCTCCTCGCCTCATTCAGCGCAAGCTTCAGCCTCTCCACCTCCTCCCTGCGGTGTGCAAAGCTCTTCCTCACCAGCCACAGCGCATACACCATTGGCAGGCGCGTCAGAGCATGCCACTCTTCCCCCAGGTCGGCGATTACAAGCTCGCGCCTTCGGTATCCCTCTACTATGGCATGGTCGCCTATGAGGAGTGCAGCCTCAGCATGGTGAAGCATCTCCTCCAGGCGGGGGTTCTGGTTCTTTATGAGCCGGGCGTTAATCCCGCGCTCCCTCAGCAGGATTTCAAGCAGCGCCACGGAGCTTGCGCTTGTGCTTGTGGTGGCGATGCTCTTACCATCAAGCTCCTCGAGGCAGGAAGCTTCTCTAGAAAAAATCAGAATGCTGCCTGTTCCTGCAGGCGCGCTTATGGAGAAGCCGTCAAGTATTAAAAACTCTCCGGGGTGGAGGGCATACATTATCGACGACGTAGGGGCGGCATCAATCTCGCCACGATGCAAAAGCTCACCAAGCTCCGGCGGGTGTGCCCTTACCAGCTCCACACCAGCGGAGTTAACAGCACCGCTACGAATCGCGTGGTATATGAAGTCGGTGTTCTTGAAATGTGTTTCTCCAAGGCGCACTAACCCCACCTCTGAATTATCTCGTAATCTGTGGAGCGCTGCGCAGGTATGCGCTTAGCCTCGCGTATCAGTGAGATAAGCTCCTCCCTGGTCGCAAGCTGTGCTGTTTTTGCCCCTGCAGCATGGGCTACGCGCTCCTCCACGACGGTGCCGTCCAAATCATTTGCGCCGTAGTGCAGCGCCACCTGGGCAAGCTTCTTGCCCAGCATCACCCAGTATGCGCGTATGTTTCTGAAGCTATCGCCCAGAAGCACCCTTGCCACGGCGATGGTGCGCAGCACGTCTAGAGCAGAGGTGCGCATCAGCTCAGGCATAGAGCGCTTCAGCGGTGTGTTCTCCGGGTGGTAAACCAGAGGAATAAAGGACATAAACCCATGCGTTGTCTTCTGAAGCTCCCGCAGCTTTAGCATGTGGTCCACGCGCTGGCGCAGGCTTTCCACGTGGCCGAAGAGCATGGTTGCGTTGCTCTTTATCCCGAGCTCATGGGCTGTGCGCATGACACTGAGCCACTCCTTCGCAGAGGCTTTGCCGGGGCAGAGCTTTTTCCTCAGCTCCTCGTCAAGAATCTCCGCCCCGCCGCCTGGCATGCTCTTCAAGCCAGCTTCCTTGAGGCGGGAAAGCACCTCCCGCACACTCATCCCGAAATTCTTGGAGAAGAAGGCGATTTCTGTGGCGGTAAACGCCTTGAGGTGCAGCGCGGGAAAGTGCCGCCTGATTTCGCGCAGCATTTCCTCGTAGTACTCGAAAGGCAGCTCAGGGTTGTGCGAGCCCACGATGTGAAGCTCTGTAGCGCCTTCGCGAGCTGCTTGCGCAGCCTTCTCCAGTATCTCCTCGATGCTCAGCGTGTAAGCCTCGCCACTCTCAGGCGTGCGGTAGAAGGCGCAGAAATCGCACGCGCTTACGCACGCGTTGGTGTAGTTTATCTGACGGTTAACCACAAAGGTTACAATATCGCCCACCTGGCGTCGGCGAAGCTCGTCGGCGAGGGCGCCCAGGAGGAAGAGGTTGTCGCTCTCTATGAGCGCATACCCCTCTTGTCTCGAAAGCTCCTCTCCTGCGAGAGCCTTCTCAGCGATTTCGTAAGCCTCGCTGTTTCTTAGCTCGTGGAGCAGCCTCATCCTGTGCTGGAGAAAAACTTAACGGGCGCATTAAAACTTGCGGCTATCCTTCAGGTTGAGGGCAGCCACCTCAAAGAGAATCGCCCACAGCAGGTACTGAATCATGTAGAGCGCAGCTAGGGCATCGTCCACCTCTCTAACAGCGCGGTATATCCCGCCAATTACCGCCAGCACAGCTAACAGATGCATGGCAAGGGTTACCCTCTCCTTCATTCTCCCACCGGGTTTACTTTCCCGCGGGAGGTATATAAAACTTCACTCTATCCTCTCACTCACCCCCGCCTCTGCGAAGGTTGCCATTTCGTTGAGGATTCTAACCCCTGCTTCTACCAGGCAGATACCAAGCGTTGCACCTGTGCCTTCGCCAAGGCGAAGGTTGAGGTTGAGCAGCGGCTTCAGCGAGAGGTGTTCCAGCATAGCTCTATGCCCGGCTTCCTGGGATAAATGACTTGCGATCATGTACTCCCTCGCGAGGGGAGCAATCTCTCCCGCTATAAGCGCTCCTGCAGTGGCTATAAACCCGTCGATTACCACGGCCACGCGGTGCGCCGCCGCAGCTAAAGCCACGCCGGCTATACCTGCAATTTCGTACCCGCCAACCTTCGCAAGCACATCTATTGGATCGCTCGGGTCAGGGCGGTTAACCTTAAGGGCGCGCTTTATTACAGCTACCTTGCGCTTCCAGGCTTCGTCGTCTATTCCCGTGCCCCTCCCCGTGACCTCTTCAACCGCTCTCCTAGTAATAGCTGCGCATATCGCCGCGCTGGGTGTGGTGTTGCCAATGCCCATATCTCCCACGCCTGCGATGTCCACGCCTCGCTTGAACTCCTTCTCAAAGACCTCTATTCCAGCCTCTATAGCTTCGACAGCCTGCTCCCGTGTCATCGCAGGTTCTCGCGCTATGTTGCGCGTGCCGTAGGCGATCTTCTTCTTCACCAGCCCATCCTCAGCCTCTATATCTGCCGCAACACCCATGTCAACGACAACGACACGAGCGCCAGCGTGGCGGGCGAGCACATTTATCGCCGCGCCTCCGCGCAGGAAGTTGTACACCATTTGCGGGGTAACCTCCTGCGGATATGCGCTTACGCCTTCCTCAACCACGCCGTGGTCGCCAGCCATGGTAAATATCACCTTATTCTCAATCTTTGGTCTGGAGGTGCGCTGTATTCCGGCGAGCTTTATGCTCAGCTCCTCAAGCACGCCAAGACTACCCTGGGGCTTGGTGAGATTGTCCTGCCTCTCCCTCGCAAGCTTCATGGCTTCCTCGTCGAGGGGCTCAATCTTCTCTATTATCTCATCAAGCCTGCTCATAATGATAAACCTCGCATGTTTTTTGCTTAGATTTTAATAATAATGCGATATTTAAGCATTTCCTAAAATTTCCTTGATTTCCAACGCAAGGTTTCTTGATAAAACTTCGCCATTCGAAGAAGAGATGATGAGGAAAAGACTCAGCGAGCCTCACAGCACTGTCCCTATATTAGAAAAGTTTATGGGAACAAGAAGGTACCTCTCCTGCTTATTTGTATACCCAAAAAATTTCAGAGGTATCCAAATAAGGGAGTAGGCAGGGTGGCACGGTGGTGCCGGAAGGGTGCCATTCTACCATTCTTTGTTTAATGTCTTAAAAAACGTTAGGCTGACTTTTAAATATAAGATGAGGTAAATAACAAAAAGAGGTAGTAGCCATGCGCCATGAAGAACTTGAGGTAAAAATAAGGGAACTTCCGGATTATTTAAAAATGGAAGTTCTGGATTATATTGAATTTCTTCTAAAGAAGTACAAAGATAAAAAGACTGGAAAAAGGAAATTTAAATTCGAGTGGGAGGGTGGTTTATCAGAGATAAGGGAAAAATTCACCTCGGTTGAATTGCAACATAGAGCACTGGAGTGGAGATGATGTTTCTTTTAGATAATAACATAGGGAATCTCAACATAACAGATTTCTCTTTGCACTCCATTGGTGTAATTTTATTTAGATATGGCAAAGAGGATGTCTTTCAGAAATTTATTGAGGATGTACTACCAAATATCACTCTTCTTTCATTACCGGAAGGAATGTATAAAGAGATTATAGAATTTAGAAAAGTCATGAACTTGGATTTTGATGATGCCTATCAATATGGTGTGGCTAAGTAATTTTGGACTCAAAATAGTCACTATGGATAGAGATTTTGAGAAAGTGAAAGACGTGGAAGTTGAGTTCTTACAGGATGTTGTTTTTAATTAATAAATTTCTATTAATAATTTAGACGTTATAAATTGGCAATGGCTATAAAATATGGAGCTGTCTCTTATACACATCT
>WANW01000029.1 GCA_015521615.1 Candidatus Hydrothermarchaeota archaeon | reverse complement strand
GAATGAATGCCCTTGGAGTGTTAGGAACTGCTTTTTCTTCTAATCTCCAAGGGCCCCCCTCCCCAACACCTCCCTCCCCCCTTTTTATTATGCTGAATGTCGACTGGCATGACTTTTTATATCAGCAGGCGTAACTTTCTACTGGTGGTGGAATGCTCAGAGAAGGCAGGCTCGGCGGCAAGGTTGACCCGGAGTTTGCGCGCTACACCTCCTCTATAGCCTTTGATGCTCATCTGCTGGAGTACGACCTGCTGGGCAGCATGGCTCATGCGATAATGCTCGGGAGGAGGAGGATTGTTGGTGAGGAGGACGTGCGCAGCATACTGCGCGGGCTGCTTGAGATATACAGAAAAAGAGACCTGAAGCTGGAGCACGAGCTGGAGGATGTGCACGCCGCTGTAGAGGCGAGGCTGTTCCAGGAGATAGGCGAGGCCGCAGGTAAGCTGCACACCGCGCGCTCCCGAAACGATCAGGTTGCCCTGGACCTGCGTATGCTCGCACGGGACAGGATAACCCGTACCTCAAAAGCGCTCCTCCGTCTGCTTGAGGTGCTTCTCAACCTCGCGGAGAAGAATGTCCGCACTCTCATGCCCGGCTACACCCACCTGCAGCGCGCTCAACCTACTACACTCGCGCATCACCTGCTGGCGCACTTTTGGGCTTTGCTGAGGGACCTCGAAAGGCTGCAGGAGGCCTACGCCAGGGTGAACCTCTCCCCCCTCGGAGCCTGCGCCCTTGCTGGCACCGGCTTTGAGATAGACCGGCGCCTGGTGGCGGAGCTGCTCGGCTTCGATGGTATAGTGGAGAACTCCCAGGATGCCGTAGCCAGCCGCGACTTTCTGCTCGAACCCATGGCGGCGCTTGCTTTGCTTGCGGTGAACCTGAGCAGAATTGCCGAGGAGTTCATCCTCTGGAGCACCACCGAGTTCGGCTTCTTGGAGCTTAGCGACGAACTCTCCTCGACCTCCAGTATAATGCCCCAGAAGAAGAATCCCGACGCGCTGGAGATAATGCGCGCCCGCTGCGCCCGCGCCATGGGAAACCTCACCTCGGGTTTAGCTATAATGAAGGCACTTCCCCTGGCGTACAACCGCGACCTCCAGGAGCTCTCGCCTCTCGCCCTGGACTCCTTTGAAGTGATGGAGAACTCCGCCTCCATTCTTGCCAAAATTCTCGGCACCTCAAGCTTCAACCGCGAGAGGATGCGTTCCGCCTGCGAGGACTTCCTCACGGCGACGGAGCTTGCGGACTATTTAGTTAGAGAGAAGGGGCTCACCTTCAGGGAGGCGCACCGCATCGTTGGAAGGCTGGTTGCGGGTGCCGTTAAGGCTCGCGTAAGCGTGGCTGAAGTTACTCCGGAGATGCTCTCAAGAGCAGCGGAAGAGGTGACAGGCTCTCCCCTTGAGCTGGGCGAACAGGAGCTGAGGCGCTGCCTCTCACCCGAGGAGAGCCTCCTGAGCAGGAGGAGCGAGGGCTCGCCTTCGCCCGAGGCGGTTGAGCGCTCGCTGCAGAGAGCCAGGCGCAGGCTGCAGGAGCTCAGCGCTCTGGTGGCGAAGAGGGAGCACAGGGTGAGGGAAGCCTTTAAATCCCTCCTCGAAGAGGTTGAAAGGCTGGTGGGGTGAAGATGTACAGAGGCGAAGCTGAGAAGGTGCTCGCTGGAGCGAAAGTTGGCGAGAGGGTGCGCATAGTTAAAGGAGAGAGGAGCTACGAGGGTGTGCTCATGCCCAGGAGCGAGCTGGGCGATGACAGGCACGTGGTTATAAAGCTGGACAGCGGCTACAACATAGGCGTCGAGATTTCTGGAGCAAGGGTGGAGAGGCTTTCCCCAGCGGAGCCAAGAAAGCAGGCCGCCTTTCCCGAGCCCGAGTTCTCCCCCGCGAAGCCCGAGGTGACGATTCTGGGCACAGGCGGCACAATAGCCTCGAAGATAGACTACGTCACGGGTGCGGTGCACCCCTCCTTCTCCACCGCCGAGATTATAAACGCCGTGCCCGAGCTTGCGGACATTGCCAGGATTAAGGCGAGGGTGCTCTTCAACATCCTGAGCGAGAACATGACCCCGAAGCACTGGCGCAGAATAGCTGAGGAGGTGGTGAAGGAGCTCAACGGCTCAGCATGGGGTGTGGTGGTGGCACACGGCACAGACACCATGAGCTACACCGGCGCCGCGCTTGCGTTTATGCTCAAGAACCTGACAAAGCCCGTGGTGCTCGTTGGTTCCCAGCGCTCCAGCGACAGGCCGAGCAGCGATGCAGCGCTCAACTTAATCGCCGCCACGAGGGTTGCGACGAGCGACCTCGCCGAGGTGGTTGTGGTTATGCACGCCACGAGCAGCGACGAGGCATGCGCTGTGCACAGGGCGACGAAGGTGAGAAAGATGCACTCCTCCCGCAGGGATGCCTTCAAGAGCATTAATGCTCCCCCTATAGGCGAGGTGCGCGAGGAGGTTAAACTCTTCGGGAGCTACAGGAGGCGGAGCGAGGGGGAGGTTTATGCCGACACCCGCCTAGAAGAGAGGGTGGCGCTCTTCAAGGCCTACCCGGGCGTTGACCCGGAGCTTCTGGAGTACTGCGTGGACAGGTACCGCGGGATTGTGCTGGAGGGCACAGGTCTGGGGCACGTGCCGGAGCAGCTCTTCCCGGCGATAGAGCGCGCCCGCGATGAGGGCAAAGCTGTGGTGATGACCACCTCCACCCTCTACGGGAGGGTGGACATGAAGGTTTACTCCACGGGAAGGAGGCTCCTCAACCTGGGCGTTATCCCTGGGGAAGACATGCTCCCGGAGGTGGCCTACGTCAAGCTGATGCACGTGCTCGCGGTTGCGCAGGACGAAGAGGAGGTGCGTTCGCTGATGCTGCGCAACCTTGCCGGGGAGATAACCCCGCGCACCCTTCCAGACACCTTCTACTGAGGTGAGGTTATGCTCAGAGTTGGCTTCGAGGTGCACCAGCAGCTTGCAACTAGGAAGCTCTTCTGCAACTGCGAGAGCGAGCTCGTCGAGGCAGAGCCCGAGCTGAAGATAGTGCGCCGCCTGAGGCCGACGCAGAGTGAGCTCGGCGAGATCGACCGCGCAGCATTGCAGGAGTACATGAAGGGCAGGCACTTTGTGTACCAGGTGCCGGAGGAAGTCTCCTGCCTGGTGGAGATGGACGAGGAGCCGCCCCATGAGGTGAACCGCGAGGCGGTGGAGATAGCGCTCCAGGTGGCGTTGCTCCTCAACGCTCAGCCTGTGGATGAAATCCACTTCATGCGCAAGATTGTGATAGACGGCAGCAACACCTCGGGCTTTCAGCGCACCGCTATCATCGCTCTGGATGGCTACATAGAGACCTCCCGCGGGAAGGTGCGCATCCCCACGATTTGCCTTGAAGAGGAGGCGGCGCGAAAGGTTGGCGAAGGGGAGAACAAGACCATCTACCGCCTCGACCGCCTGGGAATTCCGCTAATAGAGATAAGCACCTCTCCGGACATAACCTCCCCCGAGGAGGCGAGGGAGGTCGCCCTGAAAATAGGCGAGGTGCTGCGCGCTACAGGCAGGGTGAGGCGCGGTATAGGCACAATACGCCAGGACATAAATGTCTCCATAGAGGGCGGAGCCAGGGTGGAGATAAAGGGTGTGCAGGAGCTGAACATGATTCCGAAGATTATAGAGGGAGAGGTTGCGAGGCAGAAGAGGCTCATAGCGATCGCCGGGGAGCTCAAAAGGCGTGGCGTGGGTGAGGCCCAGCTCAAGCCCTCGCCGGTGGAGGTTTCCGATGTCTTCTCCTCCACCCAGTCAAAGGTTGTGCGCAGAACCCTGAGCAGGGGTGGCGTAGTGCTAGCGGTGAAGCTGCCCGGCTTCCGCGGGTTGATAGGCGGCGCCAGGGATGAGCCGCGCCTGGGCAGCGAGCTGGCGCAGTACGCCAGAGTTAAGGCTGGTGTGGGGGGAATCTTCCACTCCGACGAGCTCCCCGCCTACGGCATCTCCGCAGAGGAGGTTGGAGCGGTTGCTGAAAGACTCGGCTTGGGCGAGAGCGATGCCTTCGTGCTCGTGGCAGAGGCTAGAGAGAGGGCGGAGAAGGCAATCGAGGCGGTGGTGGAGCGCGCGAGGCTAGCGCTCAGGGGCGTGCCCGAGGAAACGCGAATGGCCCAGGGTGACGGAAGCACGCGCTACATGCGTCCATTGCCAGGGGCCGCGAGGATGTACCCAGAGACAGACCTTCCACCCTTCGTGGTTACGCAGGAGCTGGTGGAGCGCCTGAGAGCAAATCTGCCGGAGCTGTACGAGGAGAAGATCTCCAGGTTTGTGGAGCAATATAAGCTTAGCGAGGAGCTGGCAGCCCAGGTGGTGAGGAGCGGGCGCGCCGAACTCTTCGAGGAGCTTGTCGCAACCGGTGCAAAGCCCCGCCTGGTTGCTACAACGCTCACGGCGACGCTCCGCGAGCTCAGGCGCGAAGGCTGTGAAGTGGAGCGCCTCAGGGAGCAGAGCTTCAGGGAGCTGTTCTCTACGCTTGCGAAGGGGAAGCTCACCAGGGAGGCTGTGCCCGAGGTGCTCAGGGCGCTGTGCTCCTCGCCGGAGCTGAGCGTGGCTCAGGCCATGGAGAGGCTCGGTCTGAAGGGCTTCTCCGAGGAAGAGGTGCGCAGCCTGGCGAGGAGGGTTATAGAGGAGCGCAGCGAATTTGTCCGCGAGCGGGGCAAGGGTGCGGCGAAGCCTCTCATGGGGGTGCTTATGAAGGAGTTGCGCGGACGCGTTGAGGGTAAGGTTGTGATGAAAATCCTGCAGGAGGAGCTGAGGAGATTCCTGGGGTCATGATTTCAAAGCCAAGAGTTAAGCGCAGGCTTCACGAGCTTCTTGCTTTGAGGAGCGAGAGCGGCAGCGAGGGCGAGGTCAGGGAGCTCCTCAAGGCGTGGCTTGAGGAGGCGGGGATGGAGACAAAGGTAGATGAGCAGGGCAACCTCATCGCAACAATGAAGCGGACGCATAAGCGGGTGGTGCTCAACGGACATCTCGATACAGTGCCCGGCTACTACGGCGTGGCCGAGGAGGGCGACATGCTCTGCGCAAGGGGAGCGGTGGACATGAAGGCGGGGCTGGCTGGAATAGTGGAGGCGATGCACGCCCTCGCGGGGGAGGAGCTGAGGTACTCGCCCGAGGTGCACTTCGTGGTGGGTGAGGAGGCCGCTCAAGCTTCGGGCTCCGCGGCACTTGCAGGGCGCTGCAGGGCAAGCTTTGCGATTGTGGCTGAGCCCACGTCGCTGGCGCTCCACCTGGGGCAGAGGGGCAGGGTTACCATAAGCGTCGCCGTTAAAGGCAGGGCGGCGCATGCGAGCAGGGCAGACCTGGGGGTAAACGCCATCTACAGAGCCATGGACGCCATAGAGAGGCTACGCCTTCTCCCCATGGCAGAGCACCCGCAGCTGGGCAGCGCAGGCCTGGAGATTACGGAGATAAGCGCTGGCATTGCCTCCAACGTTGTACCCGAGGTGTGCACCTTTACCATAGACAGGCGCCTCACGCTGGGAGAGACTCCAGAGCAAGCGCTGCGCCAGGTGCACCACGCTCTGGCGGGGCTCGACTACGAGGCGAAGCTGGTGAACGGCGAATATTCAAAACCCTTCCTCCTGGAGAGGGAGCACCCCTTTGTGAAGGCGCTGGCGGAGGCGATTTCCAGGCACAGGGAGCTTAGATACGGCGTAAGCATGGCCACGACAGACGCCTCCTACTACCACTCTGCAGGGATACCTGCGGTTATCTTTGGCCCGGGTAAACCCGAGCTTGCGCACACGAAGGAGGAGCGAATAGATATAAATGAGGTTGTTGAATTTAGCAGTATACTTGTCGACTTCCTGAGGCAGCGCTGATGTGTGGGATAGTGGGATACATCGGAGATAAAAACGCCGGCGGGATTATACTGCAGGGGTTGAAGCGCCTGGAGTACAGGGGCTACGACTCCTGCGGCATCGCGTGCATAAACCGCGAGCTGGTGGTCAAGAAGGACGTGGGCGAAATAGACGAGATAGAGGCAAAGCTCGGGCTGAGCCGCCTGGAGGGGAGCCCCGGCATAGGGCACACCCGCTGGGCCACCCACGGAGGTGTGACAAAGGAAAATGCGCATCCCCACCTGGACTGCTCCGGAGAGATTGCGGTAGTGCACAACGGCATAATCTCCAACCACGAGGAGCTCCGGAGAAGGCTTGAGGCGAGGGGGCACAGCTTCGCCTCGGGCACTGATACTGAGGTCATCCCGCACCTGATAGAGGAGTACTACGACTCAAGCCTTGAGGAGGCGGTGCGCTGCGCTCTCGCAGAGGTGGAGGGCACCTACGCGGTGCTGGTAATCTCCGCCCGGGAGCCGGATAAGATAATCGCGGCGCGCAGGGAGTCGCCCCTGGTGGTCGGCGTGGGCGATGGCGAGATGTTTGTGGCTTCTGACATCTTCTCCTTCCTCAGGCACACCCGCAGGGCTCTGCCCCTGGATGACGGGGAGTACGCAGTGGTTACCCGCGATGGAGTTGTGGTTAAGGACCTGGCCACCGGCGAGGTTAAGCGGAAGAAGGAAATGGTGGTTGAGTGGAGCGACGAGGAGGCGAGGAAGGAGGGCTATCCCCACTTCATGCTCAAGGAAATCCACGAGCAGCCCCGCACAGTTGCCAGTGCTTTAAAGATTTACCGCGAGGATGTGAGGAAGCTGGCTGAGATGGTGGCAGGTGCGGAGAGGGTGTACCTCGCCGGAGCGGGCACCAGCCTGCACGCGGCGATGGTGGCCGAGTACTGGTTCTCGCAGCTCGCCAGCAAAGTGGTCATCGCCATAGACTCCTCGGAGCTCAAGAACAAAGGCGTCCTGGACGAGGGCACGCTGGTGGTTGGCATCACCCAGAGCGGCGAAACCTACGACACCCTGGCGGCGCTGCGCTATGCGAAGCAGCAGGGTGCGAGCACAGCGGCAATAGTCAATGTGATAGGCTCCACGGCCACGCGCATAGTTGAGCATGTGCTGATGCAGGGCTCGGGCATTGAGATCGCTGTTTGCGCCACAAAAACCTACACATCACAGCTCACGCTGCTGCTGCGCACAGCAATTGAGCTGGCAAGGCTGCGGGGGAGGAAGGTGGAGCCCCTGGAGGAGGAGCTGCGCTCCCTGCCAGCAAAGCTTGAGGAGGTGCTCGCCCTGGAGCAGGAGATCAAGCGGGTGGCGGAGGAGCAGTTTGACGTCAGCAACTACCTCTTCATAGGCAAGGGCATAAACTACCCAACTGCTCTTGAAGGTGCGCTCAAGCTCAAGGAGATATCCTACCTGCACGCTGAAGGTATGAGCTCCGGCCTGCTCAAGCATGGCACCATATCGCTAATCGACGAGCACATGCATACCGTCGCCTTCGTGCCTGCGGAGGGGGAGAACAGGAAGCGGATAATCAGCAACATCCAGGAAGTCAAGGCCAGGGAGGGGAGGGTTATAGCAGTGGCCTCAGGTTCGCCGGTGGCGAGCGACGCCTGTTTGGTCGTGCCAAAGTGCAGCGAGGAGCTCTCGCCCATAATCTTCGCCCCGGTGTTTCAGCTGCTCGCCTACTACGTGGCGCTGAAGCTGGGGCGCAATGTGGACAAGCCTCGAGCTCTCGCCAAGTCGGTGACGGTGGAGTGACAAACCTTAAATATTAGGTATTGTTCATTTACATTAAACAGAAAATGCATCAGTATTTTTTAAATAAAAGGAGGAAGAGACATAAGAGAATGGCTGGACCTGGACGAGAAGGATAAGAAGATAATCTCCCTTCTCGAGGAGAATCCTGACCTCTCCCAGAGTGAAATTGCCAAGCAGGTGGGGATAAGCCAGCCCAGCGTTGGCGTGAGGCTGAGAAAGCTCAAGGAAAAGGGTGCCCTCTCCTTCCTAATAGGTATGAATTTCAAGAAGATAGACCTCTATCTGGTAAACGTTGAGCTCACCGCTCAGAACTCTACTGAAATTCTCAAAAAATTCCGCGGGTGTCCCTACTTTCTAAACGGATTTGTGATCTCTGGCAAGAGGAATCTCTCACTATTCTTTGTTAGCGAGGACCTCACCACCATCGACGCACTGGTGGATGCACACATACGCAGCAGGGATGACGTGGAGGATGTTGAGGTAAATGTTGTAATAACCTCTTATAAAGACCTCATCTTTCCTGTAAAGATGAAGATTGAGAAGTCTGACTCTCCACCCTGCGGCAGCGAGAGTAGGTGTGCAGAGTGTGACTACTACAGAATAGGACGTTGTCTTGGATGTCCTGTTACAGGACACTACTGTGGAAATTTCTGGTAGGGCCGGGGATGTTCCCCCGCTAACCGACCCGGGATCATGCTTTATCACCCGGGCGCGAGAACGGGGATTGCTCCCTCAGCCCTGTAGCTCGGCCAAGTCAAGGGCGATCATGCTTCTCACGCCCTCCGGTTTTGCCGAGCCACAATTATACTTAAATTTTAACATGTGTCCGCCGGCCCGGAAAAAATTTATAATTGGGAAGCGCAACTTGCATGCATGGAAGTTTTGAAGGATGCCATTTTCACCATAACCAAGCACGTTGAGGATGTGGCTGAAGAACTCGGAGAGGAGGAGGTGGAGGCGCTCATTGATGCAATACTCTCATCTAAGAAGGTTTTTGTGTACGGCGCTGGCAGGAGTGGCCTAGTGGCCAAAGCCTTCGCCATGCGCCTCATGCATCTAGGCATAAACGTCTTTGTGGTTGGAGAAATTATAACCCCTGCTATAGAGAAAGAGGACCTTCTGATAACCATCTCAGGCTCGGGTGAGACCACAAGTGTTGTGAACGCCGCAAAGATAGCAAAGAACGTCGGTGCAAAGGTGGCGCTCATCACCACCTACCCCAATTCCTCCCTT
Organism: Candidatus Hydrothermarchaeota archaeon; assembly: GCA_015521615.1. Lineage (GTDB taxonomy): Archaea > Hydrothermarchaeota > Hydrothermarchaeia > Hydrothermarchaeales > BMS3B > Pyrohabitans. The sequence goes on along the minus strand of WANW01000029.1, from coordinate 37,628 downwards.
GGTAGGTTAGCGGATATTGTGGTGGTGGTCAAGGGCAGGACAAAGCTGAGGGGAGAGAAGGACTTCGTGATGCGCCAGATAAAGGGGGAGCACTATCCGCTGGCGCCCTTGGGCACGCTCTTTGAGATAGCGGTGCTCATCTTCCTTGATGCGCTTATTGTGGAGCTCATGGTGAGGCTGGGCAAGACCGAAGAGGAGATGCGCACCAGGCACGCGACTATTGAGTAGCTAAAACTCCTTTATCCTTGGCATCCTGCGCTTGTGCTCATTCGCTTTAACCCTTGCTTCCACGGTGAGCACCTTCTCCACGCCTATCCCCAGCCTCTCTGCAGCCTGCTCGGGTGAGAGCTTCTCCTCATACAGCGCGTAGAGTATGCGGTCGAGCTCTGAGTAGTTCATCCCCAGCTCCGCCTCGTCCTCCTGACCGCGCCACAGCCCCGCGCTGGGGGTCTTGCGGATTATCTTCTCGGGTATGCCCACGTACCTCGCGAGGGCGCGCACCTGTGTCTTGTATAGCCCGCCTATGGGCAGCATATCAACGCCACCATCGCCGTACTTGGTGAAGTAGCCCAGCAGTAGCTCCGTCTTGTTGCCGGTGCCAATCACCAGGCGGTTGCTCAGGTTCGCTGCCAGGTAGAGGTTGATCATCCTCAGTCTGGGCTTTACGTTGGCAACAGCTAGCTTCCTCCGCTCCTCCGGGAAGGCGTCAAAGGGGAAGCCGTGCAGCACCTTGGCCACGCTCTCTGAAATCTCCACCACGTGGTAGTCTATTCCCAGCCTGGAGGCGAGTTCCTCCGCGTCCCTCACGTCCTCCTCTCTTGTAACCCCGTGCTCCGGCATTATCAACGCGAGAAGTTTATTGCCAAGCGCCTCCTTAGCGAGTGCCGCCGTCAGGGCAGAGTCTATCCCCCCACTTATTCCCAATACGCCGCCTTCAGCACCAGCGCTGGTCACCTCCTCACGGATAAAACTCACTATCTCCCGCCTTGCGCGCTCCAGCTCCTCCTCGTCCGGGTTAAGCCTCATGTGAACACCTCTACCACAACCTATATAAATCTACAATAAAAATCTAATGAAAAGAGGTATCACCATGTTAAGCGAGCTCAAAAAGAGCCTACGGAAACTTCTTAAGATATTCAAGAGGAAGAAGCAGATACAGCTGGGGTTTTACGGTCCTGTCAACGCGGGTAAGACAACGCTGGCGAATCGCATCTCTCTGGACTGGCTGGGCAAGGAGGTGGGCACCGTTTCGGAGGTGCCCCATGAGACCAGGCATGTGCAGAAGATTGAGAATATTGTTGTTACAACGAACAATGGAGAGCTGAGAATGAACATTGTGGACATGCCAGGCATAGCCACGCAGGTAGACTACAAGAGCTTCAAGGCTTTTGGCATGAGTGAGGAAGAGGCAAAGGCAAGGGCAAGAGAAGCCACGAAGGGTGTAATAGAAGCGATAAAATGGCTGGATAATGTCGACGCAGTTCTTGTGGTGCTTGACTCCACCCAGGACCCCTATACCCAGGTAAATGTTACGATTATAGGCAATCTGGAAGCGAGGGGGATACCAATGATAATTGTGGCAAACAAGATAGACCTGCCCGAAGCACAGCCCGAGAGCATAGCAAATGCCTTTCCGCAGCATGTTGTGGTGCCAATAAGCGCCGCCACGGGGGAGAACATAGAGAAGCTGTACGAGGCTATTCAGGAACACCTTACCTGAGGTGGAGCTATGGAGATCCAACTGGATTTTGTGAGTGCGGAAACCCTTGCGAGGAAGGGCAGTGCCGAAAAGATCAGTTTCATTCTTGACAAGATTAAGAGAAACATTATCGTAGTGCTCGAGGAGGCGCTGGAGCCACAGGAAGAGGCAGAGCTTATTGAGGCCACGATGCGCGAGATAGATACAGAGGAATTTCATGGCATAGAATTTTATCGTATAGACTCGCGCGCAAAGGGGCTGCGTGAGAAGATAGCCGAGTATATCGCTGGTAGAAGGCACGGCTTAACCATAGTTGGACCCACCCGCTTAATAGAGGCGATAAAGCGGGAGCCTGACTACATTTCCATGCTCGCGAAGGTGGATGTGCCTGAGGAGGAAAAGAGGAAGAGGGGAAGGAAGAAGAAAGGAGGGAAATAGAAACGCCCCATAAGTGCACCCGGTGTGGTAAAATCTACCAGGAGGACGATGAAAGAGTTTTGAGAGGGTGTGAATGCGGGAACCGCATGTTCCTGTATTTCAGGAAGCTCTCTTCCAGCGAAGCCACCCAGCTTAAGGAAAAGAAGCTCAGGAGGGTGGCGAGTAAGAGATTTGCTGAGATAATACATGAGGCAGAGAAAAAACGGAGGAGCGGGTGGCAGAAGCTTAAGGCGAAGGTTTCAGGAAAGCCTAAGGGGGATATCTGGAATATCAAGGTCAAGGATGGTGTGTATGAGATCGACATCGCAAGCTTGATGATGAAAGAGCCGATAATTGTCGCAGGTGAGGATGGGGAGTATCTTGTGAGCCTTTCATCTGCTTTTGAAAGCAGCAAGAATTTAAAGAAGTACACTGAGCTTCTCAGGAAGTAGTTTTAGTGATATGATGCCTTATTTTCTTCAGGAGAGTGTCTTTCTCAAAGGGTTTTGCCACATAGTCATCGGCACCACTTTCTTTAATAGCATGTCTTATTCCGGGTACCAGGCCAAGGACTGTAAAAAGCAGCAGGGGTATACCGGTGGTGGCAGGGTTGGCCTTTATCTTTTTGCTTACCTCTATTCCGCTCATCTCCGGCATGAATACATCCATTAGGATGAGCGCTGGCTTGTAGCCCGACTTGAGCAGAGCCAGAGCTTCATCCCCAGAATTAACAACCCTAACGCTGTATCCATACCTTTCCAGCAGTTTCTTTACCAGCCTGCCCGTCACCCTTTCATCATCAACGAGTAGAATTTCCACCTCTTCCCTCCTCTCTCAATTATTAAACCACAAAAGATAAAAACTTTGCTGTTGAGTTACAGAAGAGGTGGATGGGCGGTAACAATTCCTACGAAATGGCGGTGAGGCAGCTTACCGAGGCGTGCAGCTTGCTCGAGCTTGAGCGTGGGATATGCGAGGTTCTCAAGCAGCCCCAGCGTGTCATCGAGGTCTCTGTGCCCCTCCGCCTGGACAACGGCGAGATTCGAGTGTTCACCGGCTACAGGGTGCAGCACAACAATGCGAGGGGGCCCTTCAAGGGAGGCATACGCTACCATCCCGAACTCACCCTCAGCGAGGTCAAAGCGCTGGCGATGTGGATGACATGGAAGTGCGCTGTCGTCGGGATTCCCTTCGGCGGGGCAAAGGGCGGCGTTGCAGTAAACGTAAAGGAGCTTTCCCAAGCAGAACTTGAGAGACTCACCCGCACTTACACCTCGCGGATAATGGACTTTATTGGCCCAGAGCGCGACATACCGGCGCCGGATGTTTATACCAATGCGCGGGTAATGGCGTGGATTATGGACACCTACTCGGCACACGTGGGCTATCCCGTGCCCGCAGTGGTCACCGGCAAGCCGGTGGAGATAGGCGGCGCTCCGGGTAGAGAAGCTGCCACCGGGAGGGGCGTTGCCACGGTTGCGAGGGCCGCTGCTGAGCGACTTGGGCTAAGCTGCAGGTGCGCCGCTGTGCAGGGCTTTGGAAACGTGGGCTACCATTCAGCTAAGCTGCTGCACGAGGCGGGCTACCGCATTCTTGCGGTGAGCGACTCGAAGGGTGGAATCTTCTGTGAGAGCGGCCTCAAGCCTGAGGCGGTGCTGGAGCACAAGCTTAAGCACGGGAGCGTGATGGGCTTCCCGGGGGCGAAGGAGATTACAAATGAGGAGCTTCTTAGCCTGGAGGTGGACATCCTGGTGCCGGCCGCGCTTGAGCGCGTTATAACCCGCAGAAACGCCGACGATGTTAATGCAAAGATGGTGGTGGAAGGGGCAAACGGCCCGGTTACGCCTAGTGCTGATAGAATCCTGGAAGAGCGGGGCGTTGTTGTGGTGCCCGACATCCTCGCCAACGCGGGTGGAGTTACGGGGAGCTACTTCGAGTGGGTGCAGAACAGAAACGGCTTCTACTGGAGCGAGGAGCGCTTCAACACGGAGCTGGAAAGGGTTATGAGCAGGAGCTTCGAGGAGGTTTTTTCGCGGGCTGAGCGGGAGGAGATAAGCCTTCGCCTCGCCGCCTACCTGCTCGCGGTTGAGCGCGTGGCTAAGGTGAGGGAGCTCAGGGGGATTTACGAGTAGTTACTGCTTAATCAACATTTTGATTTTCGCTTCTAAATCGTAAATGTCCCTAGTGGCAGTCTCCCATACGACATCCAGGTCAACGCCAAAGTAGCCGTGTATTAGCTTATCTCTTAAATACACTGTATCATCTTTTTTCATCCAAAAATCACCCGGGCTTCTTTTTCGATTCTTTCAATAAGATAGGGGCTTATGGATTTCTTTGTCAGCAAATCTACATCATAAATATTTTTTGGTGGCGTATCATCGGCTTTTCTTAAGCTTCTCAGCAACCTCCTCCACGTCGCTGAGGAACTTCTCCGCGTGCTCCCTCTTAACGTGGGGCATTATCACCAGGCGTATCTCCCCGCGACGCGTTCGAGAAATCGCCCAGCCTCTGGAGCGCAATTCTTGAGCTATCTCCCGCCTGCGTGGGTGGTCAAAGACCAGGAGGTTCATCCAGGGCTCGTGCACGTGCATGCCTAAACTCCTGAGACCGTCGCGCAGGTAGAGCGTGGTCTCCATGCAGCGCTTCACCACCCTGCGGTACCCTTCCTTACCCAAAAAGGTGAGCGCCGCGAAGACTGCCGCTGCACTGGCGCCGCTCCTTGTCCCCAGGAGGGTGCACTGCCTTGGCTGCGTGAGGTAGGGCGACTCCACCTGCAGCAGCTCCAGGTAGCCGGGATCGCGGAAGAGTATGCAGCCGCTCGGCACGGGAGCGAGACCCATCTTGTGGGGGTCCACCGTTATGGAGCACACTCCCCCGAGGGAAAAGTCGAACTCCCGCGCCGGGAAGCCCAGCTCCTTGAGGAAGGGGAGCACAAAGCCCCCGAAGGCGGCATCCACGTGGAGGTAGAGCCCGTGCTCCTGCGCAATCTCGCTCAGGGCGGGGATGTTGTCGACAGCGCCATACTCCGTGTTGCCGGCTATACCCACGATTGCCACTGTGCTCCGGGTTATCCTTCTCTCCACGTCTTCGACGATGACGGTGTTGTCCTCGCCCACCCTCGCCTTCACCAGCCTCAAGCCAAGCATCCGCGCAGCCTTCTCGAAGGAGAAGTGCGCAGTCTCTGGCACAACCACCTCCGGCCTTGAGCGCTTTGCCGCCTCCCGCGCGGCGAACAGGGCGGTGATGTTCGCCTCCGTGCCCCCGCTCACTATAAAGCCCTTCGCCTCGACGCAGCCCAGGAGAGAGGCAATCGCCCTAACCGCGCGCTCCTCAAGCTCGCGCGTGCCAGGGAATAACCCTGGGTCACCCAGGTTGGTCTCCAGGAACTCGCAGAAGGCGCGCGAGGCCACCTCCAGAGGGGAGGTGCACATCGAGCTGAGGATGCGCCCGCTGGCGTAGCTCAGGTCCTTCCTCCTCGCCTCCCGCAGGAGGCTTCTTACCTCCTCCTCGCTTCTGCCCTTCTCCTGCACAGGCGGGAAGGAAAAGATAACGAAGGCAGGCTTATATCTTCTCCACCACGAGATGAACGTCCTTGCCGCGCTGGCTTCGCTCAAGCAGGCGGTAGCCCCACTCCTGCAGCGCCGTTATTGCGCCCTCCTCAACGCTGAGGTCGTCGAAGATCAGCTCCACCATGTCTCCACTCCTGAAGCGCCTGAAGTACTGGGAGATGTAAACCCCGAGCCAGAAGTCATCATACTCTCTCAGGTCGAGCTCGTAGCTCCCGTCATCGCGCCTGCGCAGCCTTGTCATTCCTCTATCTCACACCACTTCTCGCGATCATCTCGCCCACGTACTTGTCCATGCCCACCGGCATTATGTGCACTCCGGGGAAGCCGTAGTCCTTGACGGCAGAGATAAGCTCTGCTGCAATGTCTATCGCCGTCTCGGTGAGGTTGCTGCTGCTCTCAAGCTTCTTCATCATCTCCTCGGGGATGCTTATCCCGGGCACGTTGGCGAGCATGAACTTAGCCATTCCAACGCTGCGCAGCGGCGCTATTCCCGGCAGGATGGGGACGTCCAGGTGGGAGGTCGCCTCCTTAAGGCGCTCCAGCACCTTCTCGTCGTAGATGCACTGGGTCTGCACAAATTCTGCGCCTGCCTCAATCTTCTTCTCCAGCTTTATAATCTCCGGCTCAAGCGGCTCAACGCCCGGGCTGAGGCCGACGCCTATGTGTATCTTCGGCGGGTGCTCCAGCTTCTCGCCCGCCATGTTCTCACCCTCGCGCAGCCTTCGCAGCACCTGGGTAAGAAGCACTGAATCCAGATCGAACACCGGCTTCGCCTGGGGATGGTTGCCCATCTTTGGGTGGTCACCGGTGAGAGCGAGTACATTCTTTATTCCCAGCGCGGCCGCACCTATTATGTCGCTCTGAAGCGCTATCCTGTTGCGGTCCCTGCAGGTCGCCTGGTAAATCGCCTCTAAGCCCAGCTCCTGCATTATAACGCAGGGCGCCAGGGTGTTCATTATCACGTCGCCTATCGGGTTGTCGGTGACGTTTGCCGCCACCACGTGCTCCTTGAGGTGCCTCACCTGCTCCTCCACTGCGGTGCGGTTCGCATCCTTGGGCGGGTCTATCTCCCCGCTTATGGTGAACTCGCTGCTTAAAAGGCTGCGCATGAAGTTGCTGTAAACCTCCTTCACTTCTGCACCCCCCACGCAACCTTTCGCATGTTCGCCGCCTTGGTGAAGTCCTTGGGCGGGCGTATCCTGCGCAGCTCATCCACCCTGCCTTGCTTTTTGAGCTTGTTGTATATCTCTATCCAGGCGCAGGGTACAGCATGTTCAACAACCCTGCTCTTGCTCACCTCGCACATTCCGTTGAAAACCCCGCCGCAGGGGCCGTTCATCAGCGACTTGGCACAGCGCGTCACGGGGCAGATGCCGCCTGTGAAGGCGAGGATGCAGTCCCCGCAGCCCACGCACTGCTCCAGGTCGAAGTCGCCCTCAACCCTGCGCCGCCCCATGAAGAGGGTGTTCTGCGCGGGCAGAACGGGAATATCTAAGATGTTCGCCAGGTTCTGCACACCAACGCCGCAGGCCAGGCTGAGCACCGCCTCGGCATTCTCGAGCTCTGAGAAGCCCTCAAGCTCGCGCGCAACCTTTCTTATCCTCTCCGCGTCGCTCAAGCCTGCGACCTCGCGCTCCTCGCACAGGTAGCACTGCCTGTTGGCTATGCCCAGAGCAACGACGCTGACTCCAGCCTCGCGAAGCTTTTCTGCCATCTCCTTTGTCTGCTTGGCTCCACCTGTCTGGTAGAAGGCCACGCAGCCCCCGCATCCGAGGAGAGCCACCCCCCTGTAGGGGGAGAGCATCTCCAGTATCTCCTTCATGGGCTTCTGCCTTGTGATAATCATGCGCTTCCCTCGGGGATTAAAAGGAAGCTGACAATAATAAACTTTCTGATTACGACGGTAGCTTGTTGAGCTATTAGGATGCTGCTGTACAACACGCTGACGCGCAGGAAAGAGCGTTTTACGCCCTTCCGCGAGGGGGAGGTGCGCCTCTACACCTGCGGTCCAACGGTGCACGATTACGCCCACGTGGGCAACTTCCGCACCTTTGTGGCGCAGGACCTGCTGCGGCGGTTTTTAGAGTATCTCGGCTACCGCGTGCTTCACGTGATGAACATAACTGATGTGGACGAAAAGACGATAGAGCGTGCCAGGCGAAAGCGCGTTGCGCTGGAGGAGATTACCCGGAAGTACACCCAAGCTTTCTTCCGGGATATTGAGCTCCTGAATATTAAGAGGGCGGAGCACTACCCCTCTGCGAGGGAGCACATCCCGGCGATGGCTGAGCTGGCTGAGAGGCTCCTTGAGCGGGGACACGCCTTCAGAGATGAGAAGGGCAACGTCTTCTTCGACGTGCTCAGCACGCGCTACGGCAGGCTTTCGGGGAAGAGGCCGAAGCGTCGCCTGAGAGCAAAGACGGTGCGAGAGGACTACGACGAGGCGAAGCACTTTGCGCTCTGGATAAGGTGCAGCGCGGACGAGAGCTTCTGCTGGGAGAGCCGCCTGGGGAGGGGCAGACCGGGGTGGCATGTGGAGTGCGCGGCGCTGAGCCTTCGCTACCTGGGCGAGCGGGTTGACATCGTCTCGGGAGGGGAGGACCTGGTCTTCCCCCACCACGAGAACAGCTTAGCCCTGTGCGAGGCTGTGGGAGGGGAGGTGAAGTATTTCGTGCACGTGAAGCACCTGCTGTGGCACGGGCGCAAGATGAGCAAGACGCTGCGCAACTACCACACCCTTGAGGAGATTCTGAGGCAGGGATACTCACCCCGCGAGGTCCGCCTGTTGCTACTCCAGGAGCACTACCGCAGGCACCTGGACTTCACCTTCGAAAAGCTCGAGATTGTGAGGACAAAGCTTAAGGCTCTGGACGAGCTGCTCGGCAAAGCGCCGGAGCGAAGGGGCGGGATGAGGGTGCGAATACGCACCGCCATTGAGAGCCTCAGGCGAGAGTTTGAGAGCGCGATGAGGGACGACCTCGACGTGGAGAGGGCGCTCGCCGTCTACTGGGGCTTTGTGGAGGAGATGCTTGAAACTAAGCTAAGCGGAGAGGAGGTGGAGGAGGTGAGGAGTGTGCTCCTCGACTTAGACCGCGTGCTTGGCCTGGCGTACAGCCCGGGTTAAGCTTTTATCCTTCCAGGAGAAAAGATAGTTATGGAGAGCCACGAGGAGTACAGCAGAGCTGTTGAGGGGCTCAGGAAGCGCGCTCACAACTCCTGCTCTGCCTGCGAGCACCTGTTCAAGGAGCTGGATTACTGGCTCGGGGAGCTGTACGAGGCGCAGAGTGAGCTCCGTGCGCTAATTGAAAGCTACGGCTCGGGCACCGTGCTAGAGGCGAAGCGCAGGAAGCTGGAGAAGGAGGAGTTTGAAGCGCTCGAAAGGCTGGATGAGCTGATCGAAGAACTGGAGGAGCACCTGGGGGATTAGGATGATAGCAGGACTGTGTCACATCTGCGGCAAACCCGCGCGCTTCACCTGCGCGCTGTGCGGGCGCCTGGTGTGCGAGCAGCACTATGCAGGAGGCACCTGTACAGCATGCAGAGCGGGGAAGAGGTAGCCGAACATTTTCGCCAATAATGTAATTAAGGTTAATTTTTAAAGGTAGCTTTAGTATGCCAGAAGATATAAGTGCAATAAAGGCGAGCTGTCCCGGCAGCGAGGAGATAAAGCGCCCCAAGCCAGAGTATGTGCTCTGCCCGAACTGCAAGGCCGAGGTTGAGATCTGGACCGATGAGAGCGAGGCTGAGTGCGAGGAGTGCGGCACCATTGTGAAGAAGACTAGGGAGAACCTGTGCATAAACTGGTGCGAGTACGCCGAGAAGTGCGTGGGCAGCGAAAAGCTTAAAGCCCTTCGCGGCGATTAGTGCTACTAATTTTAACTTGTTAGGCATCGCCCCAGCGTTAGCTTCTGCCAGAGGTTGTTGTTATGCGTCATGAGATTGTCCGCAGGGAAGAGCTTGCTCCAGGTTATAAGCTTTTTGTGATTCGCTCGCCCGTGATTGCGAGGAAGATTCAGCCCGGGCAGTTTGTGATGGTGAGGGTGCATGAGAAGGGCGAGCGCATACCCATGACCGTCTCCGACTTCGACCGCGAGGCGGGCACCATCACAATGGTGGTGCATGAGGTGGGGAAGACCAGCAGGATGCTGGCAAGCCTGAAGGAGGGCGACACCATACTTGACCTTCTAGGCCCTCTCGGCAAGCCCAGTGAGATTAAAAAATACGGCAACGTCGTCGCGATATGCCGGCAGGGCACCGCGGGGGCACTGTATTCCATAGTGAGGGCGCTTAAGCGAGCGGGCAACAGGGTTACCGTGATAATGGGTGCCAAGAGCAGGGACTACCTTATCTTTGAGGAGCGCATGCGCAGGCTGTGCGATGAGGTTGTTGTTGCCACCGACGACGGCAGCGCTGGCATGAAGGGCTACGCCGTGGCAGCGCTGCGGGAGTACCTGAAGCACAACCACGTTGACTACATTCTCGCGATAGGCCCGACGAAGATGATGAAGACGGTGGGGAGAATCGCAAGGGAGCATGGAATAAAGGCTACCGCGAGCCTCGGGGCGATAATGCTGGATGGCACCGGCATGTGTGGCGCCTGCAGGGTTACCGTTGCGGGGAGCACAAAGTTCGCCTGCGTTGACGGACCGGAGTTCGACGCCACGGAGGTTGACTTTGACGAGCTGCAGCGCAGGCAGGAGTTCTTCAAGGAGGAGGAGCGCTTAGCGTTTGAGCTTTACGAGGAGGGAACATGAGCAGGGAGAAACGCGTACCAATGAGGGAACTCTCTCCTGAGGAGAGGGTGAAGAGCTTTGCGGAGGTAGCCCTGGGCTACAATGAAGAAGAGGCGATGCAGGAGGCGAGCCGCTGCCTGCAGTGCAAGGACAAGCCCTGTGTCAGCGGCTGCCCCGTTGGCATAGACATCCCCGCCTTTGTGCAGGCGATACGCGAGGGAGATTTTGAAGGTGCTATAGCGATTATAAGGGAGAGCAACTACCTTCCGGGAATAACTGGCAGGGTGTGTCCTCAGGAGAAGCAGTGCGAGGCGAGGTGCAGGCTGGGGAAGCGCTTTGAGCCCCTCGCCATAGGCAGGCTGGAGCGCTTTGCTGCCGACTGGGAGCGTGCGAAGGGGGTGAGAAAGCCCGAGGTGGCAAAGCCGAGCGGAAAGAGCGCAGCCGTCGTGGGTTCTGGTCCCGCAGGCTTAACCGTAGCCGCCTACTTAGCCGAGAGGGGGCACAGGGTTACAATTTTTGAGGCACTGCACGAGCCAGGAGGGGTACTCGCCTACGGGATACCCGAGTTCCGCCTGCCCAGAGCTGTGCTGAGCGCTGAGCTGGAGTACGTTAGGAGCCTGGGGGTGGAGATTGAGACGAATGTGCTCATAGGCGCAACCTACGACATAGACGAGCTGTTTGAGCTCGGCTACCACGCGGTCTTCCTGGGCACTGGTGCAGGGCTGCCGCGCTTCCTGGGCATACCCGGGGAGAACCTGAATGGCATCTACTCGGGCAACGAGTTCCTCTTCAGGGTTAACCTGATGAAGGCCTACCTCTTCCCGGAGTACGACACCCCAGTGAAGGTGGGCGACAAAGCTGTTGTTATAGGCGCAGGCAATGTTGCCATGGACGCGGCGCGCTGCGCACGCCGCCTTGGTGCAGAGGTGACGGTGCTCTATCGCAGGAGCGAGGCTGAGATGCCTGCGCGCAGGGAGGAGGTTATGCATGCACGCGAGGAGGGCATAAAGTTCAGGTTCCTCACCCAGCCGGTGGCCTTTCTGGGCGATAAGCGCTTCTCCCTGCGAGCGGTGCGCTGTCTGCACTGCGAGCTGGGCGAGCCTGATGAGAGCGGGCGCTGCCGCCCTGTACCCGTGCAGGGCTCGGAGTTTGAGGTTGAAGCAAGCACGGCGATAATAGCCATAGGGCAGAGCCCCAACCCCATAATAGCGATGAAGCACCCCGAGCTGAAGACCACCAGGTGGGGCACCATAGTGGTGGATGAGCAGGGCAGGACCTCAAAGCAGGGTGTCTTCGCTGGCGGAGATATAACCACGGGGCAGGCCACGGTTATAGCCGCGATGGGCGCGGGTAAGCGCGCCGCGCAGGCGATGCACGAGTATTTGATGGGGCTTTGAAAGGGTAATTGGCAGGCGCTTACCAAACCCCCAACCTTTAAGCGCTGTGGTGCAGAAGTTTTATTTATGCCATGCTGCTGAGGGTTCTGAGGGGATTTGTTAGGAGCTATCTGGGCGCTCCCACGCCGGTTGTGCTGTGCCACCAGATTACGCTGCGCTGCAACCTGCGCTGTCCCTTCTGCCCCTTCTGGCGCCGGCAGAGCGGGGAGGAGCTTGGCACGCGGGAGGTGAAGGGGCTCATAGCGCATGCAGCTAAGCTCGGCTGTGCTGTTTACACCGTCTGGGGCGGCGAGCCGCTGCTGAGAAAGGACCTAGAGGAGTGCCTCAGGCATGCGAAGAGCCTGGGGATGCGCACCTACCTCATCACCAACGGCGTGCTCTGGAGGCGGGTTGCCAGCGCTGCCCCCTACCTGGACTACATGAGCGTCTCCATAGACGGCACCTCTCAGGTGTACCGCAGGCTGAGAGGGGTGGAGATAGAGCATGCCCTGCGCAGCCTTCAGGAGGCGCGCAGGCGTGGAGTAAAGGTGGGCATAAACTGCGTGGTGTGCGAGGCAAACCTGGGGGAGCTTGAAAAGCTGGTGGAGCTGGCGGAGCGCTACAATGCGGGGATAAGCTTTGAGCCGGTGCACAGGTTTGAGGAGGTGCCGGAGCGGGAGTGGAGGTGGCTGGAGATAAGGAGCAGGGAGAGGTACGAGCGTGCTGTAGAGGAGCTCATCAGAATGAAAAAGGCGGGCAGAAGGGTGCTGAACTCCCTCACCTATCTTAAAATGATGAAGCGCCTTGAGCCAGGGTTTAAATGCGCAGTTCATGCGCTGATGCTTCACGTTGATGCGGCGGGACACGTGGAGACCTGCTTCGGCAGGGTGGGCAGCATAAGGGAGCATAGCTTAGCCGAGCTGTGGCGCTCTCCTGCGGCGAGGGAGGCGAGGCAGCTCATGCGCAGCTGCAGGCGTTGCATGTTCTCGGGCTACGCCGAGACCTCGCTTCTGTACTCTTTAAAGCCTGAGGTGGTTCTCAACACCCTGAGGATACTCAGAGGGTGATGCGGTAATCTTCCAGCTTTTCGAGTATCTGCCGCGCACTCCTCCCGTGCCCCGGGGGGAAGAGCAGCAGCTTCGCAGCCTGGACATCGTCGACGCTGAGGCGGAGCCACCTCCACCTGAGCGCTCCTATGTCCAAGCCCAGAGTGCGCAGGAAGCGGTAGCTCACCGCTGCGACGCCTCCAGCTAAGTAGGCGGCGCCTGCCGCCTTGATGGGTGAGAGCGCGGGAAGCATGAGGAGAAGCGAGGCTATTAGCATAACTGCCGCGAAAGCGAGCAGAATCTTGAGGGGCGCCCTTGCTAGGTCAAGGAGGCTGCCCTCGGAGGCGAAGCCCTCACTTACCCAGGGCGACGCCTCGGCGATGATGTCTGCGAGCACCTCGCTCAGGCGCCTGCTCCCGGGGAACACACCCTTCGAAAGCATAAGTAAAACTCTCGCCTCCTCTGAGTCCTCGCTCACCCTCGCTTTTCTAGCCGCTATTGCGGCATGCCTATCGCTCCAGTAGTACTCCCGCATAAATTTCTGCACCCGCGGGAGGGCATAGCCCCTGCACCTGAGCTGGTGGCAGAAGTGATGCCTCACCTCGTGCTCCAGAGTGGCGGCATCGCCCCGGGGGCAGGTTATCTTCGCCTCCTCGCAGTCTGGGAGGTAGCTGCCCCGCCAGGGCGCACCTGCGCGAAGCCACAGGGGCCAGAGCACCAGCTCCAGAAAAAACCTGAGCAGCTCTGCGACGAGCGAAACGCTGTAGGTGTACACCTTCGGTGTGGTGATTTCCAGGCTTACGCCCAGCCTGCGCCTGAGCTCGGAGATTTTGCGTGCGGCGATTTCTGTGGCTTGTGCATCGTAGGAAGCCTGCGCCCGCATGCTGATAAATTGACCTTATCCATATGTTACCTTTGCCTCTGCGGCAAAACCCTTATTATCCACCCTCCCCCAAGCTTAAGGGATGAGCCTCCTCAGGTCGAGCCTGCTGCTCACTCTGAGCAACCTTGCAGTGCGCTTTGGCAGCTATGTGTACCGTATTCTTATGGGAAGGCTGCTCTCCCCCTATGAGTTCGGTCTCCTCAACCTAGCGCTGCCCCTGCAGTTTCTCGTGGTCGTGCTCGCCTCATCAGGAATAGCACCGAGCCTGGCAAAGTTCATCGCTGAAGGGCAGGCAAAGGGTGAGCTTCGCCGGCGGGACGAAATCGCCACCTCCTCGCTGCTCTACTACACCCTGGCAGGGGCACTTCTTGGTGCAGTTTTCTTTGCTTTAGCCCCGCTCGCAATTGAGGTATTCCATGAGCCCTCACTTGTTACCACAATTCGCATCTCCGCCATTGCACTGCCCTTTGGCTTTGCCATTGCTGCAATCTCCGGTGTACTTCAGGGGCTAAAGAGATTTGGCACTCTCTCCTTAACCCTGGCGGCACAGCAGGCGCTGAGGATAGCATTTGCGCTCTCTCTCGTGCTATTCATCTCAGCCACCGCGAATAGCGCAATTCTGGGCTCAACTCTGGGATTTGCTGTAACAACATTGCTCGCGTATTTCATCTTCCGTAACCTTGGAATCTCTTGTGCAGGAAGAAGTTTTTCCGCCTTCAAGGAGGTTTTCCTTTTTTCTGTCCCTGTTTCCCTGACTTCTGTCGCCGCCTTTGCCCTCGCCTATGTGGACATCCTTTTGCTTGGTGTTTTCCTTCCGCCCCAGGAAGTGGGCATTTACAGTGCTGCCTCGCCAACTGCAAGGCTCGGCCTGGCCTTTGCATCGGCACTCACCGCCGCGTTGCTCCCAAGAGTAGCTGCGCTGAGCGCAAAAAACGACGTCACGGCGCTGAGGAAGCAGGTGGAAGGATCCTACAGGCTGCTTTTTCCAATCCTAGGCGTCGCCACTGCTATAGCCCTGCTATTTGCAAAGCAGATAATCATCCTGCTCTTCGGCTCAGCATATGCCGAGGCGGCATTGCCCTTCAGAATCCTGACAGTGGGCAGTTTCTTTTATGGATTTTTCACGGTGAATTCTGGAATATTTCAGGGCCTGGGTAAGCCCACTACGCCGATGAAGATTCTTGCTGCTGCCGCTGTCCTGGATGTGCTCCTCAACCTCCTTCTCATTCCAGGATTCGGCACAACAGGCGCTGCCATTGCATCGTCGCTCAGCCTGACTTTCGCAGGTGTTGCCTCACTTATAGGCATCAGGAGGGAAATTGGTAGAAATTTGGGAAAAAGGAGATAAAAGGCACCAGCAAAGAGTTAATGATGATAGGAATCCCGGCTGATAGAAGATACATTGCCGCTCTCCTTATGCTGGTTTTTCTTCTCGGCGGTGCAAGTGGACTTGTGGCGGCCAAATTTTCGGCTTTACCTTCTAGCAATGGGGTTCAGGTAAGCTATGATGAGATTTACAACATCTTTCAGTGTCCGTGCTGTGGTGAACCTATAAGTGCAAAGTGCTGTGAACTTGCCATAGAGCGCAAGGCCTATGCCGATGGTTTAATAGACTCTGGTATGAGTAAAATGCAGGTGATTAGCAAGTATGTTGCGAGGTACGGCATGGACTCCTTCAGGGATGAGGCCGCAAAGGCAGAGTTCAGGGAGTACCTGATTAAAAACGCTCCAAAGGATAGACCACAGATAAACGTGTTTCCGGTTAGTGCTGACCTGGGCAATGTGAGCGTTCGAGGCGGAGTGATTGAAACCATATTCCACATTAAGAATGAGGGCAAGAAGGAGCTGGTAATCACAAACCTGGCCACCTCCTGCGGGTGCACAACCGCCTCGCTTGTGGTTAACGGTGTTGAGGGACCAAGGTTTGGAATGGACATGGGCGAGGGCAGCGGGCCTGCTGACTGGAGTGCAAGGCTTGCGCCTGGTGAGACCGCTATCCTGAAGGTGTACTATGACCCCACTGTTCACCCTGACCTGAGAGGCTACATCATCCGTGAGGTGTACATATACAGCAATGACCCCATAGACCCCGTGGCGACGGTAAGGATAAGGCTGAATCAGGTGGACTAGCCGGGCAGTGCCTGGATGGTGTGCTGCGCAAAGCTCAGAGAGATGTGCACCTCTATATAAGCTGCAGGGATTAGAAGTAGAAGGGCGAGGAGAGCCCTTGCTCCAGCGCCCTGGGAAAAACCTCCTTTCCTTGCTATGGTGTATGCTATTGCGAGGGAGCTGAGCTCAAATGTGCCATGGGGAAGGAGGTAGAGGAGGAAGAGTACATAGCCCTTGAGGTCCAGGAGTGGTGGGGAGGTCAGGCCTATGCTCTCAAAGCCTATGAGTACCATCATGAGCCTTGGCACAGTGGAGTAGGCAAACCTCCTGTCCCTCTCAACACGATATGCGAATGCGGGAAAAAGGATGATTATGCACACTGCCAGTAAGTTGGCGAAAAAAATTCCGGCCTCCATCCCGAGACCTGCGCTTCTCGCCGCCTCAACCTTTGTGTTAACCACCTGCATTGCGACGCTGGCCACGGCAGGAGCGGATCCTGGATGCACAAGATATAGCAGAGTTATGAATATACTGCCTGCAACGCTCCCGAGAGTGAGAAGTGCCAGCCCCTCGATGAAGTCCCGCCTCTCCGGGAAAATTCCATGCATACCCTTCGCCATAGGAAAAAGAATAAAAGGAGGCACTACCCCTCCCGTGCCCTGTCCAGCAGCAACCTGAGCTCCGTTCTCGCGACCATCTCACGTATCGCCTGCACCGCATCAGGATTTGCGGAGATGCTGGAGATTCCGAACTCCACAAGGCGCTTTGCAACCTCCGGGTCGCTACCCGCCTGGCCGCAGATGCTTGTTTCCACGCCGTGGGCGCGGCACGCCTTTATCACCATCTCTATGAGCTTCATCACTGCCGGGTGCTTCTCGGTGTACAGCTTTGCTACGCGCTCGTTGTTCCTGTCCACCGCAAGGGTGTACTGAGTAAGGTCGTTGGTGCCAAAGCTTATGAAGTCCACGCCCTCACGGATGAAGTCCTCTATAATCAGCGCCGCCGCTGGAATCTCCACCATTATACCGAACTTGACGTCACGGTGAGGCTCAAGTCCCACCTCGCGGGCAATCTCCTTCGCCCTGCGCAGCTCCTCAGGATGCTGCACCAGGGGTATCATAACGCCGATGTTGGTGTAGCCTTCGTCCACAAGCTTCTTGATAGCCTTGAATTCAGCTCTGAGCAGCTCCGGCTGGTCTATGGCGCGGCGAACACCACGCCAGCCGAGCATGGGATTGTGCTCCACAGGCTCATCTTCGCCTCCCTCAAGACCACGGAACTCATCTGTGGGTGCGTCGAGGGTGCGGTACCACACCGGCTTGGGATAGAAGGGCTGCGCCACCTTGCGCACGCCCTCGGCAATCTTCTCTATCAGCTCCTCCTCTCTGCCCTCGCGGATGAACTTCATCGGATGCTTGCCTATGCCCAGAATGAGGTGCTCCACGCGCAGCAGGCCAACGCCATCCGCAATGGGCGCGACCCTGGGTGCAACCTCGGGTATGCTGATGTTCACCTTTATCTCTGTGGCAGTTACTATCTTGGGCGGCGCCGCCGCCACCGCCTCCTCCCGCTTCTCTTCCTTCACCTTCGTCAGCCCGCGGTACACAACGCCTCGGGTGCCGTCTACGGTCACCTCCATCCCGTCGCTCAGCACCTTCGTTGCCTCTCCGGTACCCACGACGCAGGGTATGCCGAGCTCACGGCTCACAATAGCAGCGTGGCAAGTCATTCCGCCTTCGTCGGTGACTATTGCCGAGGCACGCTTCATTGCGGGCACCATGTCAGGGTTTGTCATCGTCGTAACGAGCACGTCTCCCTCCTTTATCTTGTCCAGCTCATCTACACTGAATATTACCTTAACCTTACCGGAGCCTATCCCGGGACTTGCGGCTAAACCCTTGACAAGCACCTCTTTCGCTTCGCTCTCCTCCTCTTCTTCGGCCTCCTTCTCGTAAAGCACAGTTATAGGCCTCGACTGCAGCAGGTATAGTTCACCCGCCTCATAGGCCCACTCTATATCCTGGGGTGAGCCAAAGTGCTCCTCCACCTTCTTGCCAAGCTCCGCGAGTTGGGCAATCTCCTCCTCGGTGAGCACCTGCGCCCCCGCGCGCTCGGGTGGGAGCTTAACCTTGACTGTCTTGCCAGTCTTCTCGTCCTTTGTGAACATTATCTCCTTCATGGCAATCTCCTTGTGCAGGAGCTTGTTGCTATTCTTGTCAACCACGTAGTGGTCCGGCGTAACCGTACCGGAGACCACTCCCTCACCTAGTCCCCAGGCAGCCTCTATCACAATCTTGTCCTTCTCTCCAGTCGCCGGGTGCACTGAGAACATAACCCCTGCCTTTTCTGCGTTGACCATCTTCTGCACAACCACTGCAATAGCCACGCGCTCATGGGCGAAACCCTTCTTCTCGCGGTAGAAGATGGCGCGGGGGGTGAAAAGAGAGCTCCAGCACCGGCGCACGTACTCTATTACCTCATCGCCCTTTACATTCAAAAAGGTATCCTGCTGCCCAGCGAAGCTTGCACCTGGCAGGTCCTCGGCAGTGGCAGAGCTTCTAACAGCCACGAACTCCTCCTCTTTACCCACCCTCTGCGATAGCTTGTGGTAGTTCTCAAGTATCTCCTTTGCAAGAGCCTCTGGCATAGGCGAGGAGGTTATAAGCTCGCGTATCTCCTGTGAAGCCTTTGTAAGCTCGTCGTTGTTATCCACATCGGTGTCGCGCAGAATCTCCATTATCCTCTCGGCAAGGCCGCTCTCCTTCAGGAAGTAGGAGTATGCCTGTGCCGTAACAACAAAGCCGGGAGGTACGGGCAGGCCTGCTTTCACCATCTCCCCCAGGTTGGCACCCTTGCCGCCAGCTATCGCTACGTCGTCCTTACCCAGATCCTCAAACCATGCTATGTTCATCATTTTATCCTCCTTAACGCTTTTTTCTTTGTGCGTTGATAACCCCTAACCCCCAGTTCTGATATTTGCTTGAGTTCCTGCGCAGAGAAGTCCAGGCAAAGCCTGAGGAGGCGCAGTGAAAAGCTTGCACCACGCTGCCCTGCGAGCATCGACATTTCTTCCTGAGCCAGAAGTTCACGCACTATCTTCAGCGCTGCTATCACCCTCGCAAATCTGCGCACATAGCTCAGCGTGGGTGTTATTGTACCGTTCTCTATGCGAGAGATGCTCTCCCTGCGCAGTTCGAGGAGCCTGGCAAGCTCCTCCTGGGTTATGCCAGCATCCTCCCTCAGCTTCTTCAGATACTTACCAGGCTCCGGAGAGGCGACCACCCTGCCGCCAATCTCCTTAACAAGCCTGTCAAACAGCTCCTCAACCCTGGAAAGTGTTACTACCATGTCACATCACACAGCAAATAGAGAATGCCCCCCGTACAATATAAACCTTTTGTTACGTGAAATGTAACACAAAAATAAAAAGAGGGTGAAAGGTTTAGCCGTGCCTGCCGGTGACCTCTACCTGGGTCACCGCCATAGCTCCGCAGCTCGGGCACTTGGCCCAGGCACCCTCAGTGTGCTCAAAGATGCCATTACATCTTGCACAGTGGTAATACTGTCCCATATTACTACCTCCAATTTCTAAGACTGGAGTTGGTGGTATATATACTTTTGGCTACTCTCCCGTAAGCCCATGTAACGCCTTGCGGAGATAGTAGGCATCGCTGGTGAAGCGGCGCTTTGAAAGTTCGCGTCTCAGGGTTGAAATCACCTTTTTAATTTCTGCTTTTCCAACTTTTCCCGCAGGTGAGCGTTTAACTCTGCGGGGAAAAAGCTCATCCCAGTAGAAAATGTTGCCCCTCTCCTCAAAGTAGATTTTAACCCTGCTCGTCGCGCCGCCACAGGTGCCCGAAAAGCAGGCGATGCCTTTGAGTCTCATATAAAAAACCTGCAGGATAACGACATAAGTTAAATATCAGCAATACGTAGGTCTCAGCATGAAGGAGGGCTCCCCAGACTTTGTGAAGTTACTCGCTGCACAGAAGAATGAGATTACAGAATATTTTATATACAGGAAGCTGTCCCGGTCTGTGAAGAACCCCCACAACAGAAATATCTTACGTCGGATATCACAGGATGAGCTTAAGCACTACAACTTCTGGAAGAGGCATACACACAGGGATGTGGGACCGAATAGATTGAAGGTCTGGAAGTATTTTTTAATTTCCAAAATATTCGGGATAACATTCGGGATAAAGCTGCTGGAGAGAGGAGAAAAACAGGCACAGCTTACCTATGAGGAAATTTCCAGGTCAATGCCTGAGGCACAGATTGTAATTAAGGATGAAAATGAGCATGAAAGGCAGCTCATAAATCTAATAGATGAGGAGCGGCTGAAATACATTGGCTCCATGGTTCTCGGTCTCAGCGACGCCCTGGTGGAACTCACCGGTGCCCTTGCGGGGTTCACCTTTGCCCTTCAAAACACCCGGCTCATAGCAGCAACAGGCCTGATAACCGGCATAGCAGCAAGCCTTTCAATGGCCGCATCCGAGTATCTCTCAGTGAAATCTGAAGGTGGTGCCAGGAATCCGTTCAAAGCAGCAGTCTATACAGGCATCACCTACGTGATGACGGTTTTATTTTTAATCCTTCCGTATCTGATTTTCAAAAACCTGTACCTATGTCTTGGCATAACAGTTTTCAATGCGATTCTGGTCATTCTCATATTCACATTTTATATCTCTGTTGCCAGAGATATACCCTTCAGAAAGAGATTTCTTGAAATGGCACTAATTAGCCTGGGGATAGCGTCTCTCACGTTTATTATAGGGTTTATTATAAGAGGTCTTTTAAATATAGAGGTGGGATTGGATTGATGAACCTCTTCTGGGTGGAGGGAAAAATCTCCTGCAAAATCCGGAAAGCTTTTTTAAAGAGACTTTTAAATAATCTTATTGTTTCATATGAATCCACTCGAAGAAAGAGGTGCTCAGGCGTCCCTTGAGTACATACTAATCCTCGGGGGAATAATTGTTATTGTAATCGTTGTAATCTGGACATATATGGAGATAGTGAAGAGCGCGGGCGCAGCCTTTGTGAACAATACAGAGATAATTCTCAATCAGACAATGGAGGCGATGAAGGAGTGGCTGGAGAAGCTCTGACTTTGAGGCAGGTGAAGGGACTCCTTCTCGCAGGTTTTATCTTTCTTGGCTTCCTTCTCCTGCTCTACATGCTCAGGCCAATTTACCCTGCGCTGACAATAGCGCTTGTGGTGTTCTACCTCCTTTATCCCATAGAGGCGTATCTGGAGGCACACCTGAAGCGTAGATGGCTGGCGATGCTCCTCACTATTATCTTTGTACTTCTTCCCGGGTTTATCTTCTTCTTTTATGTGATATACAGGGTTGCGATGGAGGCGCTATTTCTGCTGAGCACCCCAGAGGCGAAGCAGGCCCTTGCTGTGGCAGGAGTAAATGCTCAGGAGTATATTGCCCTGCTTCAGCAGGAGATTAGCAGCCTTGCAAAGCTCAGCATTGAGGAAATGCAGCAGCTGCTCACCAGCCTAAAGGGCTACGAGACTCTGCTCCAGGCACTGTTCGGCGGGGTGGTGAGTTTCTTCAAGGCTCTGGGCGGCGCCTTCTTCCAGCTCTTTCTGGGCACCTTCGTGGCGCTCTACCTGGTGACGAGGGCGGAGGACATCAAAAACTTCGCCTCAGGCATAGCAGACCCCCGTATTGTCACCTACTTCCGCTACCTCGACGCCCTGCTGAGGCAGATAGTTTACAGTATCTTCCTCACTGCCCTCTTCACCGGTTTGCTGTCCTACGGCGTCTACTACGCCTTTGCACTGCCCTTCGCGGGGCTGCTGGCGGCACTCACGGGCGTGCTTACGCTTATACCCATCGTGGGTGGCTGGCTGGTTTACGCGCCGATGACAGGCTACCTGTACTTCGCCCATGGCGCCGCGAAGGCGGCCTTCTTCTTCATAACATGCGTTGCGGTGCTCAGTGTGCTTCCAGACCTGGTGATCCGCCCGCTGGTGGCGAGCTTCTCCGGCAGGGTGCCGGTGGTGCCTCTCCTCATAGGGTTCATCGCGGGCACCGCAAGCCTCGGAGCCAAGGGCATTCTGCTCGGCCCTATAATAATCTTCGCCGCGCTGGGCTTTGTACGCATCTTTGTGAGAGGCGAGGATTAGCGCTTCCGCAGGGTGCGCCAGTACATCTCCGCCTGAAGGGAGTGGTAGCGGAGCATTCCCTCCACGCTGCGCTGGTCCATGCTCTTGTCATCGAAGGAGACCGCCTCAAGGGAGTAGAGGGCATTCTCCGACTCTCTCGCAACGACTCTGCAACTGCCCTGGTGAAGCCTGAGCTTCACCCTGCCTGAGACGCGCTCCTGGGTTCTGTCTATAAAGGCGTCCAGCGCGAGGCGCAGTGGTTCATTCCACAAGCCAAAGTACACCAGTTCGCTCCACCTCGCCTCCACCTGCGCCTTGAAGGCGAGCTCCCTGCGCGTGAGCACCAGCGCCTCAAGCGCCCTGTGGGCGGTTATAAGCAACTCCGCCGCGGGGCACTCGTAGTTTTCCCTCGCCTTGAGCCCCAGGATGCGGTCCTCTATCATGTCTATCCTGCCCACGCCGTGCTCACCCGCTAGGCGGTTCGCCTCCAGGATGAGCTCCACCGGCTTAAGTGCCCTTCCGTTGAGCTTCACAGGCGTGCCCTGGGAAAACTCCACCTCCACAACTTCTGGCTTATGCCTGCGCAGCTGTGTCCACTCGTATATCTCCTCCGGCGGCACAAAGGCGGGGTCCTCCAGGGCACCGCCCTCAATGCTCCTGCCCCACAGGTTCTCGTCTATGCTGTAGGGCTTCTCCACATCCACTGGCACGGCGATGCCGTGCTTCTTGGCATAGGCGATGCTCTCCCTCCGCGTGAGGTTGAGCTCGCGTATGGGGGCGATTATCCTCTTATCCGGCGCCAGGGCCCTGAACACAGCCTCAAAGCGGAACTGGTCGTTGCCCTTTCCGGTGGCGCCATGTGCGAGAGCCTCTGCGTTCTCGCGCTCCGCCACCTCCACCACCTTCTCTGCAATCAGCGGCCTCGCGAGCGCCGTGCTCAGCGGGTAGCCCTGGTAGCTTGCATTGGCCTTTATCGCTCTGAAGATGTACTCCCGGGCGAACTCCTCCCTTGCGTCGATGGTGTAGTGCTCCACCACCCCCAGAGAGCGCGCCTTCTCCTCAACCTCGCGAAGCTCCTCTCTGGCTAAACCCACGTCCACGGTGACGGTTACAACCTCGCAGCCATACTTCTCCTGAAGCAGCTTAACGCAAACGCTGGTATCGAGTCCGCCTGAGTATGCGAGAACAGCCTTCATGACCATGCCTCCTTGCAATTCTCCTGTTGCAGTTACGTGAAAGCTCGTAGCAAGCATTAATAAGCTTTTTCCAGCGCAGGCTTTGCCGACGTTCCTCTGCGGTTTAAGGGCAATGAGCTTCTCCGTTAGCTGCGAGGATTCCTCAACTAAGGCAAGGGCGGGAAAGCTGCGCACAGCCCATGGCACCGTGGAGACGCCCTGCTTCATGCCTGTAGCCACAAAGGCGAGCGTCAAGACCCTCGCCAGCGATGAGCTCCTGGAGCTTGGCTTCGAGGCGATAATATGCAACGCCCTGGTGCTGTACCTCAAGCCAGGTGTGGAGGTGATTGCCCAGCAGGGTGGACTCCACCGCTTTATGAACTTTCATCACACGATTTTCACCGACTCAGGCGGATTTCAGGCTCTGAGGCGGGAGTTCAAGCCGGAGTTTACCAGGCGAGGTATTGCCTTCCGCTCTCCCTTCGACAACTCGAGGCACGTGTTTTCACCGGAGCTGTGCATCGCCGTGCAGGAGGCGCTCGGCAGTGACGTTGCCATGACGCTGGACGACTGCCCCCCCTACGGTGAGGCGAGGGAGCGCTATGTGGAGAGCGTGGCAAGAACCACACGGTGGGCGAGGCAGTGCAAGGCTGCGCACTCCTGCGATGGGCAGCTGCTCTTTGCCATCGCACAGGGAGGAACCTTCGCAGACCTGCGCAGAGAGAGCGCCGAGCAGCTCGCCAAGCTGGACTTTGACGGCTACGGCATAGGCGGGCTGAGCATAGGCGAGCCCCATGGCACTATGCTCGAGATGCTGGAGGTGAGCATCTCCGCGCTGCCGGAGGAGAAGCCCCGCTACCTCATGGGCCTGGGCTCCCCGGTAGAGGTGCTCGAGGCAATAGCGCGGGGCGTGGATATATTCGACTCCGCCTTTCCCACGCGCAATGCGCGGCACAGCGCCGTTTACACCCGCCAGGGCAAGTACAGCATCACCAAGGCGAAGCACCTGAGCAGCGACCTGCCCCTGGAGGAGGGCTGCACCTGCTACACCTGCAGAAACTACACCCGCGCCTACGTGAGCCACCTCATGCGCTCCGGAGAGGCGCTGGGAATGCGCCTGGTTACTCTGCACAACCTGCATTTCATGCAGCGCCTGATGCGCGATGCGAGGCGGGCGATTCGCAAGGGCGAGTTCGTGGAGTTTATGGAAGACTTCATAAGGAGGTTCAGGAGAGCGGGAAATGGCTGAATGGAGATGTGTTTACGCCCTTTTTGTCTTCGCCGGCGTGGCATCTGTTCTGGCCTACCTCGCCCCCGAGGAGGAGTTTCTGGGCGCGAGCTACAAGCTGCTCTACCTGCACCTTCCTCTGCTCTACATCTCTCTGGGCTCCCTCTATCTCGCGGCGCTTCTCGGAATTTTTTCCGCGAAGAGGGAGAAATACAGGAAGACCTCCTTTAAGCTTGCAGTAACTGCGCTGCCCTTCGCCCTTGCAAACCTGGTGGTAATCTACTTCTTTGAGCACATCACCTGGGGCGCATTTACTGCGAGTGAGCCACGCTTTTACTTCCTCGTTATAAGTTATGCGATGCTACCGCTTCTGCTGCTTCTTCACTTGCTCAATGAGCGCAGACTCCTTGCCTCTGCCTCAGCACTCTTGATAATCACAAATCTCCTGCTCTACTTGCGCCTCCGCAGCCTCGACACCTGGCAGCTTCATCCCGGCGGCGTGGGAATGCCCATGGAGATGCGCCTCCCTCTGGTGTTTGCCCTGGCATCTTTCCTCTGCCTCTACTACTTAATATTTAAAAAGCTTGAAGATAAATTTTGAATAGGAGTGGGCATGGCCTGTGAGAATAACCAGGAGTTGAAAAAGCTTATCGAAAAGCTTAGAGAATCTGAGCAGAGGTACAGGGATTTATTTGAGAATGCAAACGATTTAATTCTTATTTTTAACATGGAAGGCGTTATAGAAGAGGTAAACCGTGCCGTTGAGGAAAGAGTGGGGTTGAGCAGGGATAGGATAGTTGGAAGGCGCATAGAAGAATTTATTCACCCAGATTTTCATCCCAGGCTCAGGGAGAGAATTTCTGAGATACTGAAAACAAAGAGGTCGCCCGAGAGCTATGAGGAGTATCAGGTTATAGACGCAAAGGGCAAAACCTTCTGGGTGGAAGCCAGGGGGAGACCTATTATAAGGGATGGAGAGGTGGTTGGGATCCAGGTGATAATGCGAGATATAACCCAGCGCAAGCGCACTGAGGAGGCGCTGCGTGAGAGTGAGGAGAAGTATCGCTCTCTGGTGGAGAACTCCCATACCGGCATATACATCATTCAGGATGGGGTTTACAAGTTTGTTAACCAGAAGCTGTGTGAGATAACCGGCTACTCGAGGGAGGAGCTTATCGGCATGGATTTCCGCAAGTTAATAGCACCTGAGAGCAGCCATATAATCGAGGACTCCCTTAAGAGGCAGCGTGGAGAGGCGGGTGCTGCATGCTTTGAGTTTAAGGGGTTGCGCAAAGATGGAGAGAGACGTGATGCACTGGTCTATTCTGTGCCGATAATATACAAGGGCAGACCTGCGGTGCAGGGGAATCTCATAGATATCACAGACATTAAAAGGGCGCAGGAAAAATTGAAGCTACTGGCAAGCATAGTTGAGAATGTTTCAGAGGCTATATGCAGTATGGACCTTGAGGGTAGAATAACATACTGGAATGCCTACGCTGAGACGCTCTTCGGCTATACAAAGGAGGAGATAATAGGGAAGCACATATCCGTGCTTGTGCCCGAGGACAGGAAGGGAGAGATTGAGTACTGCATGAAGCTTGCCTCTGAGAGGGGGTACATCTCCGGCTTTGAGACTGAAAGGGTGAAGAAGAGCGGAGAAAGGTTTCCTGTGGAACTCACTGCCACTGCTCTGAGAGACGATAAGGGTGAGATTAAGGGTTTCATATCTATAATGCGGGATATAACCCAGCGCAAGCGTGCCGAGGAGGAGCTCCACCGTCGCCTGGATCAGCTTCAGACTATCTACCACATGGCGGATGCAGTGAGCAGGGCAGGGGCTATTGATGAGATATACGAGGAGGCATTAAATGCACTGCAGCGAACACTTAAGGCTGATAGAGCAGCCATACTTCTGTTCGACAGGCATGGGGTAATGCGTTTCAAAGCCTGGCGGGGGCTATCAGAGGAGTACAGAAAAGCGGTTGAAGGCCATTCGCCCTGGCCACGGGAGGAAAAAAAGCCAGAGCCGATTCTCATACCCAATGTGGCAGAGGATCCCAGCCTGGGCGAATTGAGGCCAGTAATCCTCCGTGAGGGCATCCATGCAATGGGGTTTATTCCTCTTGTGTATCAGGGCAGACTGCTGGGGAAGTTCATGAGCTACTACAACAAACCCCACAACTTCAGTGAGGAGGAGGTGCGTCTTGCAAAGACTATCGCCAGCCACATCGCTTTTGTTATAGAGCGCAAACGCGCAGAGGAGGCGTTGCGAGAGAGCGAGGAGAAGTACAGGGAGCTGTTTGAAAATGCCAACGACTTAATTGTTGTTTTCGACATAGATGGAGTTATAGAGGAGGTGAATCGTGCAGTTGAGGAGACGCTGGGCCTGAGTAGAGATGAGATTGTGGGTAAGCGGGTTGCAGATTTTATTCACCCTGATTTTCACAATGAGCTTAGAGAAAGAGTGGCTCTCATGGTGAAGATAAAAAGGTCTCCAGAGAGTTTCCAGGAGTATCGGATTGTTGATGCAGAGGGTAGAAGCAGATGGGTTGAAGCGAGAGGCAGGCCAATACTGAAGAATGGTGAAGTTGTTGGAATTCAGGCGATAATGCGAGATATAACCCAGCGCAAGCGCACTGAGGAGGCGCTGCGTGAGAGTGAGGAGAAGTACAGAACCCTTATAGATAGCGCCCTTGATTCCATATTTCTGCACGACCTGAATGGCAATATTCTCGAAGCAAACATGGCAGCAGCAAAGCGTCTGGGTTATACCAAAGAAGAGCTCCTTAATATGAGGATTCAGGATATTATCCCCGAGGACAGACGAAGGAAGTATCCTGAGGTTGTAAAGGAGCTTCTTGAGAAAAAGAGCATATTTTTTGAGTCTGAGCACCTTCGCAGGGATGGTACCACCTATCCTGTGGAGGTAAGTGCAAGGCTCATGGAATTCCGTGGTAGAAAGGTTGTTCTTGCGATTTCGCGCGATGTCTCCCAGCGCAAGCAGATGGAGCGTCAGATTATAATTTCAGAGAAGCTGGCTTCGCTCGGTGTACTTGCTGCTGGCATTGCCCATGAGCTGAACAATCCTCTTAATAACATCTACCTGCTTGCGCAGCTTATAAGGGAAGACCTGCGCTCCGGCAAAGTAAAGGAGGAGGATGTGGAGATGATACTCCAGCAGGTGCAGCGTGCCTCAAATATAATCCGCGGACTGCTGGAGTTCTCCAGGGAGGGGTTCGTGAACTTTGAGGAGGTGGATGTAAACTCAGCTATAGAGGAGATGCTCGATTTCCTCGGAGATATAATTAAGAGGCACCGTGTACGCATTGTGAAAAAGCTTGAGGCCGTGCCAAAGGTCGCGGGAGATAAGACGATGCTCCAGCAGGTGCTTGTGAACCTCATAACCAACGCATGCCAGGCTATGCCAAAGGGTGGAGAGATACGCATAACCACACGAAAGAGTGACGGCAGGGTTGAGATTGAGATAAGCGACACAGGTGTTGGTATAAAGAAGGAGCATCTCTCGCGGATATTCGACCCGTTCTTCACCACCAAGGAGAGGAACGGCACCGGCTTGGGCCTTGCGGTTAGTCACAGTATAATAAAGCGCCACGGTGGGGAGATAACTGTGGAGAGTGAGCTGGGAAGGGGTAGCACCTTCAGGATTGTGCTTCCCGCTTTAAGGGGCTGAACGCATGAACGCCTACGTGACACTTACTCTACTTTTTGGACTTTTTGCTTTTGTTCACTCTCTTACCGCCGCAGACTTCTTTAAACAGCGGGCGGAGACCATGTTCGGGATTCGTGGAGCGAGGTATCGCTTGCTTTATACTCTGCTCAGCTTTCCTTCGGCCCTGCCCTTTGTTGCTTTCTGGTTTGTGACGCGTGGGAAAACGCCTGTGCTTTTTCATGTTACAGGCTTTACCGCCATACTTGTGCTGCTTGCTAAGTTTGTCGGCGCTGCTATTCTCGTTGCAAGCCTCCTTCAGACAGGTATAGGTGAATTTCTGGGTCTCAGACCAGAGCGCAGAAGGCTGGTTACCACCGGCTTATACGCAAGGGTGCGCCACCCGATGTACCTCGGTGCGATTGTTTTTATCTGGGCTTCGCCAGAGCTTCGCTACCTTGATGCCCTGCTCTACACCTTAGCCACACTGTACTTCGCCTTTGGCATATACATTGAGGAGCGCCGCCTGCTCGCAAGCTTTGGCCCAGAATATGAGAGTTATCGCTCCCGTGTACCGGCGATTCTTCCAAGGTTTAAATGAGCGTCCGATATTTTCCAGACAAAAATAAATAGGGAGAGCTAAAAGCTCAGAACGCTGCTCTCTCTGGCAAGCTTGGTCAGATCATACATACCCGCGAAGCTTGCTCCTTCTACCAGGTCTTCCTTGGCTATGCCCCTCGCCTCGGCACAGGGCTTGCACACCAGCAGCGGTACCTCCAATATCTGCAGCACTTCCAGAAGTTCTGGGAACGGCGCAAGACCAACACCCTGTATGTGCTCCGCCACACCCTTCTTTGCCAGCATGACAGCGTCGTTCATGAGGAACACTGTAACTTCATCGCCATTCTCCTTCGCGGCCTTCGCAGCAAGAAACGCGAGTGTGGCGCGGTTCGGATCGTCAGTACCGTGGGAAGCTGTTACCAAGATCTTACCCACTTCAGCACCTCCTGTTATAATATGGTGAACATATTAGAACATAAAGAGTTTATAAAATTTGCGGACAAGTTTAGAATGTGGACAAGAAAGAGCTTGAGATGATGCTCCAGCGCTGTTCGGGATTTCGCAGGCCCAGGCTCAGTCTGGAGCAGTACTCCACACCAGCACCGCTTGCAGCTGAGCTTTTAATACTGGCACATCTGAAGGGAGATATATATGCAAAGACTGTCTTTGACCTGGGGTGTGGCACCGGCAGGCTGGGTATAGGCGCAGCACTTCTTGGGGCGAAGCAGGTGGTCTGTGTTGACAGTGATGCAGAAGCTCTGAGCATTGCACAGAAAAATGCCGAAAAATTTGCTCTCGATAACATAGAGTTTATTCTGGCTGACGTCAGAGATATAAGTGGGAGAGCAGAGACGGTGGTTCAGAATCCGCCTTTTGGAGTCCACGTTAGAGGTGCTGATAGAGCATTTCTTGAGAAGGCGCTGGAGATTGCGCCGGTGGTTTACTCAATTCACAAGCGCGAGACACGGGAGTTTATTCACCGCTATGTGCGTGCGCTTGGAGGTAGAGTGGAAGAGGTTGTCGAGAAGCGCTTTGAACTTCCCAGAAGCTATGATTTTCACAGGAAGGAGAGGAAGTTTATAAATGTGGATATATACCGGATAAGGAGGCTTGGAAATGGTTGAGGCAGGTGAATTCGTTGTACCCGGCGAGGAGCTGGGGTTCAGTGAAGAGTTCATCCCGGGCAGGGGCACCTATGAGGAGAATGGCAGGATATTTGCCTCTCTGACGGGTGTGCTCAAAATAGACATGAAGGAGCGCAAAATTGAAGTTGAGCCGAAGACAAACACCATACCAGAGCCCCGCGTGGGCGATATTGCGGTATGCAAGGTGGTGGATGTAAAGCAGCAGTTCGCACTTGTGAAGCTTATCCGCCTCCTGCGAAGCCGCCGAGAGCTCCCGGGCAATGTATATGGCACGATACACATCTCTCAGCTTCGCAGCACCTACGTTCAGGACATTGACCGCGAGATTAAGATCGGGGATGTTGTCCTAGCGAAGGTTACAAATACGCGAAGGGTGCCAATTGCACTTAGCACAGTTGAGCGACCTCTCGGCGCCATTAAGGCATACTGCACCAACTGCAACATAGCGCTTAAGCTGGAGGGCAAGCGCCTGGTGTGCCCGAACTGCGGCAGGTATGAGTCGCGAAAGTACTCCTCTGAGTACGGCAAGGGCGTTATATAAGGAGGTTGCAAAGTGGAGATAAAGGTTATCAGGGAGAACGACACCGAGCTGGAGTTTGAGCTTGTAGGCGAGGATCACACCTTCTGCAATCTCCTCAGAGAGGCGCTTACAGATAACGAGGCGGTTGAGGCCGCGTCCTACCGCATAGCCCATCCTCTCCTCTCCCAGCCTGTGGTCTACCTCAGGGTTAAGCCAGGGATAGAGGTGCCCCGCAGCGGCGAGAAGGAGGTTGAGATTACTGCGGTGCCCGGCATAGGCCCAAAGCGAAAGGAGCAGCTCGCAGGTGCAGGGATTACAACAGCCAATGCCCTGCTGAAGGCAGACCTTGACGAACTGGCAGAGAAGACTGGCATAACCAAAAGCATACTGGAGCGCTATGTGAGCGAGGCAAAAAAGCTGGACTACGGCATTCCCTCGCCTCCTCGCTTTGTTCTGAAGCAGGTGCTCAAAGAGATTGCGAAGGAGTTTGATGAGCTGCAGAAGAAGCTGGAAAGTTAGGGAGGAGAAAAAAAGCTACCCGGCACTGGGCTTTGAGACCAGCTTTGCTGAGCTTTCTCCCCTCGGAGATAGCATAGCCAACTTAATCTACTCTCTCGCCCTTTCAAGGGTTCTTGGTAGAGTGGTGGGGAAGAAAGTTTCAAACTCAATCCTTGCAGAGGCAGTGGTTAAGGCAGGACTGCGTGAGCATGCTGGTACGCGCATGGATAAGCAGAGCCTCGGGGACTTTGCAGAGAGTTTACTCGCCCAGGCGTTTCTTCAGGAAGCACTGACCCTTGAAGAATGCGTTTCTCTGCTCGCAAGGGAGCTTCGTTTCTCTCGCAAAGAAGAGCTAAGAGAAGCTTCTGTGACCGCCTTTGCAGCACTCCTTTCGAGAGCGAGGGATGCGGTATGGGAGGAAGAATAACCCTGGGGTTATACAACAGCTATGATCCTGTGAGGTTACACGACATCCACAGGCGGAGTATTGCCAGAGCGGCACCTGTGTGTTATGCCTTTGAGATGAACCTCGCTCTCTTTGGCTTTCCCTTAGAGGGTAGCTTCTCGGGCGTTGTGGAATCTCTTGCTAGAGACACCACCATAGGCGAGGGCGGACGCTATATCAAACTTCTTGCAGAGGAGGGAAGATTTGGTATCTTCGATTTTCCAGGGCGTGGTTTTCCGCCGCAACTCGGCGTGGCCGTTGCGGCGACGTCCAAACCGGCGAGGGAAAAGCTCCTCTCACCCAGAGCACTTGCCAGGCAGGCGAGGCAGGGCAGGTCATTTCTCGTGGTTATGGGCCTGGGAAGGCGCGGCTTGCCGCGGGAGGTGCTGGGGATGACGAAGCATCATCTGGAGCTCTCGGGTAAGGGCATACCTTTTGAGACGTGCACTGTTATAGGAATGCTGCCCGCACTGCTCCATGCCTACAGGGAGGTGGGGTAATGCGCTGTCCCTGCATATGCGGTTCCCGCAAGGCGCCTGCCCTGGCGGTGGATATAGTAATCGAGGTGGGCTCGAGAATAGTGCTAATCCGCAGGAAACACGAGCCCTTCGCTGGTTCCTGGGCTTTACCGGGAGGCTTTGTGGAGTGCGGTGAACGCGTGGAGGAGGCAGCAAAACGCGAAGCAAAGGAGGAGACAAATTTGGATGTTGAGGTTAAGGAATTGCTTGGCGTTTACTCAGCTCCAGAGCGAGATCCCCGAGGACATGTGGTTAGCGTTTGCTTTATCGCCCGCGGCGAGGGCGAGTTAAAGGGTAAGGATGATGCCACTGAAGCGAGATTGTTTCCGCCCGAGGAGGCGATGAGGCAGAGACTCGCCTTTGATCATGCTGATATAATAAAAGACTACATGAGGAAGAAGCATGTTCTGTGACAAGTGCGGAGGTTTAATGCTGCCAAAGAACAAGAAGCTGGTATGCCAGCGCTGCGGTGCGGAGGCTGGTATAGATAATGAGGACGACTACAAAATTGTGAGCAAGGAGGAGAAGAAGGAAGGCGTGGTCGTCGTTGACGAGGAGGTAAGGACACTGCCCACCACCCGCGCTGAGTGCCCCAAGTGCGGCAACCTCGAGGCAGAGTGGTGGCTTCTGCAGACGCGCAAGGCTGACGAAGCCGAGACGCGTTTCTATCGCTGCACCAAGTGCAGGTACACCTGGCGGGAGTACCAGTAAACTTGGCGAAAATGTTCGGAATATTTATCGAGGGTAATTTATTAATAAAACAATGTGATTGAGGCTAAGCTTAAGATAAGGATGCCCGAAACCTGTGCTGTCGCTGCAGTGCGTGCTTTTAACAAGGCAAAGGTGAAGCTTCTTGATGCTGCACCTTACGACAACGAGGGGGTGAAGAGTCTTCTCCAGATAGAGAGCGATGCCTGCCTCGATGACGTGCTCAGTGCGATAAATGCAGATAGCCTTGAGGATATCAACAAGGTTTCGGCGAGTAAGGCAAAGGCGGCGCTGACTGTGCACCAGTGCATACCTGCCAGGAGCATCCTTGAAGCGGGCTGTTTTATAAAGTCGGCGAGACACACCGAGGAAGGGGTGGAATGGGACATAATTGCCAAGCGCTCCTCGCTGATAAAGCTTGCGAAGATTCTTGAGGAGAAGAATTACTCCTTTGAGATTAAACGCATAGGTGAGCTTGAGGGCGAGAAGGAGCTTCTCACAGAGAAAGAGGAGGAAATACTGGAGTATGCGCTGGTTAATGGTTACTTTGATACTCCAAAGAAGGTGGGAATTCGTAAGATAGCAAAGCACTTCGGCATAAGTATCTCAACCGCATCCGATATGCTCCGGCGCGGTATGAAGAAGGTTCTGAAGAAATATTTTGAGGAGAATTAGCCGCGGGGTGCTCAGGTGAGGGTGAGGATAACCATTGGGGATATTGAACTTGAGGGTGAGCTCTTTGACACACCAACGGCAAGAAAGGTTTACCGGAGTCTGCCCCTTGAGTCAGAGGTTAACCGCTGGGGCGATGAGGTGTACTTTTACGTCCCGGTGGAGGCTGAGCTGGAGGAGGATGCAAGGGAGGAGCAGGAGGTGGGGAACATCTGCTTCTGGTGTGCCGGCAGGGCTATAGCCATATTTTTCGGACCTACGCCCGTAAGCATCTCGGGAGAGCCCCGTGCCGTTGAACCTGTGAATCTAATAGGAAGAGTTACGGGCGATGTAAGTGTTCTAAGGAAAGCAAAAGATGGGGACAGGGTAAGGGTTGAGAGGGGTTGATTTTCGGACGAATGCTTTGTTATTGATGGTATTAATTTTACAATGGTAATTTTATTTTATGGTAATGGTGAGTTTATGGAAACAACCGCCATTGACAGACTTGGAAGAGTGTACCTGCCGAAAAGTATTAGAGAGAAGGCGAATCTCAAACCAAATACGATCCTTGAAATTGAGTTTTCTGATGATAAAATCATCCTCAAGAAGAGGAAGAGCGTTGTAAGAGAATCAAGGGGCATTTTTAAACTAAAGAGGCATATAAAGGAGGATATCGACGAACTTATTGAGAAATATTCCTATGAGGAGGCATCCGGGGAAGTATGAGGTATGTTGATGTGAATGTTATTGTTTACTGGATTGGTGATCATCCGGAGCACGGGGAAGTCGCCACAAGAATAATGGAGAGGATAGAAGGCTCTGAAAAGGCTGTAACTTCCTCGCTTACTCCGTGGCTGGTGAGTGTGGTTCTTAAGAGAGAGGCTGAGAGCTTTGATGAAAGGGTTTTGATGGAGAGGCTTGCGGAGATAAGAAATCTAAAAATCGCTCCCCTCAGAATGAGTACTTACCAGAAGGCAGCAGAACTTATGAGCAGGTATCAGCTTGACTTAGAAGACAGCATTCACCTCGCCACCGCTCTGGAGTACAACGCAGAGGCAATATACTCCAACGATTCAGATTTTGAAAGGTGCCCGCTTAAGAGGGTGTTTGAGTAAGCTTTTATGGATTGCAATGGAAGAGGCATTTTATGCTTGAGCTTTCGCCTCTGGAGCTTTACATCCTTATCCACCTGAGGAGGGCGAATGCAGACTACGCAAATGCAATTGCAAAGAGGCTCAAATTTCCAAGGGAAGAGGTGATGCACACCCTGAGACGTTTTGAAGAGGCATGCATTGTTGAGCGCACTCCGGGCTCGGCGATAAAGAAAAGTGAGGCTAGATTTAAGCTCACCCTTGAGGTGAGAAAGCACCACCTGTACTTCTCCCTGAGCAGAGAGGGCGAGCACCTTCTGAGAAGCCTGTTGAAGAGGGGGGTTGCCCAGTACTTCAAGGAACGCTATTCAGAGGAAGCTTTTGAGCTTCTTGAGTTTCTTAAAAAGGCGGGATGCGAGAACCACCTCCATATTTCGAAGGCTCTCTCCATCCCAGCTGAGAGAACAAGGATTCTGCTTGAAACTCTGAGAGATGAGGGGCTTGTTGATCTCTGCAGGGCAAAGGTGCTGAAGAGAAAGCACAGAAGAGCAAAGCTAAAAAGGGAGACAAGAACCCACCACAAGTACTACCGGGTTACTAGGTTGTATGAGCTTATTGCGAGGGAGGGGTTATAGCGCGGGAAGGGCGAGGTGTCTGTTTAGCCCCACCTCTCCAGCAGCTCAAAAACATCGGTAAACACCACTCTGCAGTTTTCCACCTCATGCTCCTCCCTATTTCCCCTGTAAAATATAACGAAGGCTTCTTCGGGGGAGTAGGTTCTGATAAAGGAAGCCAGGCTCCTGCTCATTGAAGGAGAGGGGGTTTTAACTTCCACTGGCATGGGATTTCCATCCACTTCCACAACAAAGTCCACCTCGGCACCGCTTTTTGTACGCCAGTATTTAACCTCTAAGCCAGCCTTTCTGAGTTCCATGAGAACATAATTCTCAAAAATCTTCCCAGAAGGCTCGGTATAGCTCCTCCTGAGAACGGCATTTCTCAGCCCGGTATCGGTAAAATAGACCTTTGACCTTTTTGTGAGCTCCTTTGTTTTGTTCGTATAGAAGGGTGGAACTCTGGTTATGATGTAGCTCTTCTCCATGGCATTTAGATACTTCCTGAGAGTCTGGAAGGATATGTCCAGAGCCTTCATTATAGACTCATAGTTGAGCAGTGCTCCTGTGTTTGCCGCAAGATATTTTGTCAACCTTTCAAGGGCGTCCATGTCCTCTATTGAGAAGCTTCTGGAAACATCCTTCAGGAGCATGGTTTCTATCAGGTCCCGGAGAATTATCTGCTTGATTTCAGCGTCGTCGGTTAAAACTACTCTGGGATAGCCACCATAATTTATGTGCTCCCACACGGCTCGGCTCTTTATCCTATCGGTTAAAACCCTGATATCCTTTGCACGCAGGAACTCACGCAGAGAGAAGGGGTAAAGTCTTATTATTGACACCCTTCCCACGAGGTAGGAGAGCACATCTCTGCTGAGGAGAATTTCGGAGGAGGAAGTTACCCAGATTTTATGCCCCCTGTCTGCGAGATATTTCAGCTTTATCCCCGCGTCTCTTCCGTACTGTACCTCGTCTATGCCCGTGATTGCATTTCCTTCTACATACTGCTTCTCAAATTTTTTTATGTCCTCATTGAAGATGTCCCTGGCATCGGGGTCGTCCAAAGCAACGTATCCGCTTTTTGGCACTTCTTCAAGCTTTTTCTTAAGGAGTGTGGTCTTGCCAGCCTGCCTCGCTCCAACCAGAGCCACTATGCTGTAAACCTCAGCGACCTTGTCAAAGGTTTCCTCCACATCCCTCTCCACATACATGAACCTAACTTTTCCTTAATTGTATTTAAATTTTAGCAGGGTTAAAATTAAACTGTGGTTTAGGTTTAATCAGGTTGGTGGTGTAAACTATAAATAGTGTGCGGAATATCTTTGCCTCTGATTTATCAGTTACCTCTTAATTTTTATAGTACAACCGGTAAATAAAAAAGAGGTTAATCATGAATTACAGGGATCATGTAAAATCTAAATTGAAACAGTATAAAAGAAGCGATATAATAATAACGAGACATGCAAAATTACGAGCAGAGTTTAGAGGTATAGATATAGATGAAGTCATAGAAAATATAATTAACCCAGATAGGTTGATTTTTGCCGCGAAACAGAAGTCGAGTAATCCCGATGAGGAAAAGTATGACTGCTACTTTGGCTATAGTAAAACTCAGGCTCACCGTTACATTTTAGTATTTAGCGGTAACAAGATAATAGTGCCCACCGTGATAAAAATCAATCGAAGATGGCAGCGGATGGTGGATAAAGGATGAAGGAATTCGAATTCAGCTACGACAGAGATAATGACAATCTGTTCATATTTCGCAGAGATTCGAAGTCCAAGGGCAGTGTTGAACTGGGAAATTTAATACTGGACTTCGATTATAAGAAAAATCTTGTTGGAATAGAGATAATTAATGCCACCGAGTATCTGTCTGAGGTATTGAATCTGAGCAGGGAAAGAGTGAGAGAGATTTTGTGCACATTAAAAAAGTGTAATGTAAGAACAAAATTGTATGGAAATGCAATTTTAATACTGATTATACTTCAGGGAGAAAAAGAAGAGAAAAATATAGCTCTAACGGTGCCGGACATCAGGCAAAAGAGTCCCGCGGTTTTGTATGGGTGAGAAATATAAGCAAACTAATCATAAGGAAAACATAATTTTAATTATTCTTTTCTTAATTTACTGGTAGAGAAAAAATTTTAGTATTCTAAGATATTATTGTTGCAAATAATAAAATTTAAATATTTCTTATAATACACATTTCTTTAAAAACCTCTCTTCCTAAAACACAGAGAGGGGATAATGTGAAAAAGATTGAACTTAAATATCCAATACCATTTTTTGTAGTAGATAGGCCAAAGTCACTTGAACTTTTAAGATATTGTAATATTTCGAAATTGCCATTTAAAGTTGGAATTATGGCCCATGCAAATACATCAAAAAATTTTCAGAGATTATTTCGCGAATTTGAAGGAGAAAATATAATAAAAATGGCAGATTCTGCGGTTTTTACTAAAGATGGATGTATACCTAATGGATATGAAAAATTATTTGAAGTTTACGAAAATATGTGTGTGGAATATGGTATTATAATCGATGTTTTAAAGAATAAGGATGCAACAATAAAAAGTGCTAAAGAAGCAATTGAAGTGTATGATTCTGGAGATTATAATTTTAATTTAGTTGGTGTAGCTCAAGGGAATAGCGTAGAAGAGTACTTAGATTGTTATATAGAGCTTAAAGATATAGGTTTCAAATATATCGGAATAGGAGGTTTACTAAAAAAAATTGAGAATAGTAGCAGATACGTAAAAGTTAAAGATGAGAAATTTCTTGAAGAAGTTGTAAAAAAAATAAGAAATGAATTTCCTAATGATTGGCTATTTTTATTAGG
>WANW01000028.1 GCA_015521615.1 Candidatus Hydrothermarchaeota archaeon | reverse complement strand
ATGTACCCCAGCATCCCCTCAAAAATCGCATATCCGTCGCCCTTTCCCTCTGCTCCGCTACGTGTCCATTCGGGGTACATATAACGGTAAAATGCCCGCTCCGGATGTGGCATCATACCCAGTATTGTCCCCTCCGGTGAGGTTAGGCCTGCAATGTCGTCATAGCTTCCGTTTGGATTTAGAGGATATTCCCCCTGTGCGGGCTCCCCTCCAGCAGAGCAGTAGCGAAGCGCTACCTGATTGTTCTCCTCGAGCTGCTCCAGCATGCGTGCTTCTTCACCCAGAGGTAGCACCACTCTACCTTCTGCATTTGCCACAGGCATGCGTGAAACCTTGCTGAGCCTCTTCGTGAAAACAGAGGAGTTGCATCTCAGCAGGTATACCCATCTATCTTCGAAGCGCGCACTTGCATTCTTAGCCAGAGCAAGCTTCGGCTCACCCACCTCACCGAAGGGCAGAAGCCCCGCTTCGATAAGCACCTGGAAGCCGTTGCATATCCCCAGGATAGGCTTTCCCTCGTCCACAAAACTTTGAAGCTCCCGAGAGAGGCTATAACTCAGCAGCTTGGCAAGGATGGCGCCGCTACGAATGCGGTCACCGAAGGAGAACCCCCCGGGAATTACCATACCATGGAACTCCTCAAAGGAGCGCCTGCCCTTTATGAATCTGTTTACGTGTACAACCTCTGCCTGAGCGCCAAGCTCCTTTATTGCATACGCAGTCTCCACATCGCAGTTAGTACCGGGACCGCGGAGCACCAGCATGCGAACCTCGCTCAGCCTCAAAGCCTCACCCCGCTCTGCCAGCTCCTCTTCAGCTCATCTATATCCTCACGGAGGATCTCTTTGCCATGATGTGTCACCACCACCTCCCTGCCCGTGGTCTCGCCTATCTTTGCAAAGGCTATGCCCCGCATCAGCGCCTCGAACTCCTGCGCTTTGCCGGGTGGCACCTCGACGAGGAAGCGGGAGTTGCTCTCTGAGAAGAGTATAAAATCATGGCGCATTGCCTGAGAGGTAGGCACAAGTGAAAGCTCGACCTCTGCTCCGATGTTGCCTGAGAAGCACATCTCTGCAAGAGCAACAGCTAAGCCTCCCTCGCTCAGGTCGTGGCACGCTTTAACCAGACCTGCATCTATTGCTCTGGTGAGGGCTTCAAAGGTGCGCTTTGCCTTGGAGGGTTCCACCTTAGGCACACTCCTGCCCAGATAGCCCTTGAGCTTGTAGTAGTGCGAACCTCCAAGCTCTGGCTTCGTCTCCCCGAGCAGGTAGATGCAGCTTCCCTCTTGCTTGAAGTCCATGCTCACAGCTTTTCGCACATCAGGCACAATACCCAGGGCAGAGATTAGAAGCGTCGGGGTTACAGCACCAAGGGGCGACTCATTGTACAGGGAGTCCTTTCCTGAGATGAAGGGTGTTTCATAGACTATAGCGATGTCATAGCAGGCTTTAGCCGCCCTGACGAGGGTGCCCAAGTTTTCAGACTTCTCGGGATTGCCCCAGCAGAAGTTGTCAAGAAGCGCTATCCTGCGACCTCCTACAGCAACATTGTTGCGTATAGCCTCGTCTATGGCAGAGGCCGCCATCCAATAGGAGTCTATCTTGCCATACTCCGGGTTCAGCCCGTTGGATATAGCTATGCCCTTCCAGGAGCTGCGCAGCGGCTTTAGCACAGCTGCATCTCCTGGACCATCGCATGCTTCACCCTGGAGTGGCTTCAGTACCGTCGCCGCCTTCACCTCGTGATCATAGGTGCGGATAACACTTTCCTTGCTCGCCACATTGGGCATCGCAAGTATGCGGTGCAGGTCTTCGCCCAGCTTGCCTGGTTCAAAGCTCGGTTCGCTGAGCTCAGGTGGCGACCACCTAGCAATGCGCTTTACGCGGGGCAGGCCGTGAAAAAGGAACTCCACATCCAGCTCTGCTACCTTTTCATCGCGGTAGTATATCTCCAGCCTGCGCTCGGGTATAAGCTCGCCTATCGCGGTGGCCTCAACCTCCTCGTCTGCGAAGATCTCAAGCACGCGCTCGAGATTTGAGGGTGGAACAATCAGGAGCATCCTCTCCTGGGACTCAGAAACCCATATCTCCCAGGGCTTCATGTTCGCATACTTTAAGGGCACCCTCTCGAGATGCACCCTTGCACCACAACCGAAGCGATGTGCCTGCTCTCCTATCGCACTGCTCAGTCCACCTCCTCCCAGGTCAGTGATCGCGCTTCCCAGCTCAGCCTCGCGCACCTTAAGTATTGCCCGCTTTATCTTCTCCTCCTCTATGGGGTCCCCTATCTGCACGGCGGTGCCAAAAATCTCCTCGGCACCCTCCTCAAGCTCCGAGCTTGCGAAGGTCACACCATGTATGCCATCTCTACCGGTGCGCCCGCCCACGAGAAGAAGCACATCACCTGGCTTTGCCTCACGTTTGTATTTGCTCTTCTTCACTATCCCCACGGTGCCGCAGTAAACCAGAGGGTTGCCCACATAGCTCTCATCGAAGAATATAGCACCATTGACGGTAGGTATGCCCATATTGTTCCCATAACTTCCTATCCCGGCTACGACGTAGGTGAAGATGAACCGCGGGTGCCTCATATCACTGGGCAGCTTCTCATATGGGTAGTCGAGGGGGCCGAAGCAAAGCACGTCAGTATTTGCTATGGGCTCACCCCATACACCAAGAACATCGCGGATAACTCCACCCACGCCAGTGGCTGCGCCGCCAAAGGGCTCAATTGCACTGGGATGGTTGTGTGTCTCCACCTTGAAGGCTATAGCGTAGTCGCCTTCAAAGTCAACAATGCCCGCGTTGTCCTCAAATACCGAGAAGCACCACTCCGGTGAAAGCTCTCGCGTAACCCTTGCGATGGTGCTCTTAAGCAGACCGTCTATTTCCTCGCTATCGTAGAGAATTATCCCCTTAAACGTCTTGTGCACACAGTGCTCGCTCCAGGTCTGAGCAAAAGTCTCAAGCTCCACATCAGTAGGCTCGCGCCCCAGCTTGCGATAGTGCTCCTGTATGGCCCGCATCTCCTCCAGGTTCAGGGCAAGCTGGCGCTGCTCGCTTATTTTAACAAGCTCCTCATCGCTAGCGTTACGCAGAGGTACTACCTCGGCACTCAGGTTAATCCACCCTCCTTATCTCGTAGTCCTGACTCACCGGGTTAGCTAAAAGCCGGCGGCACATCTTCTCCACATCTTCTAGCGAATAGTCACCCTCGATTATAAACAGCTTTGCTGTATGCACCTCCTTGACCTTATCAAAGCCCAGCATCTTCAGCGCGTACAGCGTGGACTCGCCTTCCGGGTCCTGCACTCCCCGCTTATAGGAAACCCGAACCTCCCACTTCACTGTACTGCCCCCCTCTTCTTCCATATGGCGATTATATCACTGAGTATTGCACTCTGCGTCTCTATGGCGCCAGCGCCCTTACCCACGACGGTTATCTCGCCCGCGACATCGCAATGGAGCATGGCAACGTTGAGAGCGCCATCCACATTTAGGGGGTGTGTCTCTGGTATAAGCCTGGGGGAAACTTCAAGATGGTTGTTTCTCACCTCACCAATAAGCTTTATCACATATCCTCTCTCCTTGGCTAGGCGAATCGCCTCAGGGGTTATTCGAGTTATACCCCTTGTCTTAACATCGCCAAAGGTGGCATCTATGCCCATTATCGCATTCGCAAGTATCACCAGCTTGCTGGCTGTGTCTATGCCCTCAATGTCATACGTGGGGTCTGTCTCCGCGTAGCCCAGCTCCTGCGCCTCCTTGAGCACCTGCTCGAAGCTCAGCCCCTCTCGAGTCATTCGGGAGAGGATGTAGTTGGTTGTGCCGTTGAGTATTCCCTCTATCGCCGTGATTTTATCTCCGCTTAGCGTCTCCCTCGCCAGATTTATCACCGGCATCGCCCCGCCCACGCTTGCCTCGAAGCGGAACTCCACGTTATTTCGTGCTGCCTCTGTAACCAGCTCTCTATATTTAAGCGCAAGCGGCCCCTTATTAGAGGTTACCACGTGCTTCCCGGCCTTAAAGCCTGCGAGCATATGGCTGAGCCCTGGCTCGCCCGTCTTTATATTTGAAGGCGTCGCCTCGACTACGAGATCGGCGTCTATCTCCTCAATCGCCTCTATGCCACTCATCTCTTTTGCTCCGGGGTAGTTGACTATTGCCCTCGTCTGCCTCGCAACGCTTAGCGCCTTCTCCAGGTCAAGCCCCTCTTCAGCGTAGGCGGTGCCGCTTATATCGGTTATCGAGACCACCTTAACCTCAAGGGAGTAGCGCTGCTTTAGCTCCACCTGTTTGCGAAGCAGCACCTCTGCAAGACCCTGACCTATGACACCAAAACCGATAATCTGGACGCGCATGCTATACCTCCAGGCTTCTGACTATCTCCAGGTTCTTCTCCTTTGCTATGGAGTATATTCTCTCCATAACCTTTCGTTTATCAACCTGCGCCGAGACCTCTATGTCCACTATGGCGGAGGATTCCTTGTCTGGATGTGGCATAGCAAGGCTCAGGTCAGAGACCATAACTCCTTCAAGCTCGTTTATCCTGTCTATTGTGTCCCGGAGGTCAGTATCCACAACATGGCCTATCATGAGCAGGGTTATCCTCTCCTTCTTGGTTGCCTCTCCAAGCTTGGTAACGCGTACACCCTGCTCCTCCAGCTCATTTATAATGCGCTCTAGGCTTGCCTCGTCTGGCACGTCGATGGTGAAGTGCACAGGCACCCGGCCGGCACGAAGTTTCTCCTCTTCGCGCATGTGGATTATGCTTATAACATTACCTCCATACTTTGAGATCGGCTCCAGCGCGAGCAGGAGCTGCCCCGGTGTATCCTTCAGCTCAAGGTCAACGCTAACCCTCATTTTTATCACCACAGCTTTCCTTCTTCGCCCCACAAACCGGAGAAGATATTCTCCTCTTCTTCCCTGTAAACCTCTGGTTTTGTTTCTTTCTTCTTTCGCTTTTGGGCACGCCTCCTCTTCTTTATTCCGCGGTCAGCAAACTTTAAAAGGGTGCCATAGTCCTCAAGAAGGTGTTCGAGACTGTGAAGTGAGATGCTCTGGGTGAAGCGCTTATGGGTCTCGTACACCTCTCCGGTAAACTCCCTGATCGCCTCTTTCATCTCAGAAAAGGTGGCATGGTCGGTGAGATTGAAGAGGAAGTCTTTATCCAGGTAGCGGCAGAAGTCAAGAATGAAGGTCTGCACCACGTAGCGTGCAGCATAACTATCGCGATCCATGCCGGAGATTATCTTTATAAAAAGCCTTATCTGCTCCTCCACCGCCTCCCGGGATGTGATGTCGGCGAAGAACCTGTTGCCCTTCCGCAGCGAGGTGAACTCATCTCTCCCCTGGGCGGAGGTCTCTACCTCGTAGGCGCGGAGCGCCTGCTTAAACTCCTCTTCGCCGAACATGCAAGAGAATTTCGGGAGTGAGGAATATATAATTTCCGATTGGTATCGTGGACATGCCTGTAACTGTACTCCTTTTGAAGTAGCAACTCCTTTCCTGACAACCCTCCTTTTGGAGACCTCTTTTAAGGTTATTTAAATCTTCCGTTTTCGTTCGAATAGTTTAGAACGTTTTCAGTGAATTTAAATGAGGATAAAATAAAAAATTAAAAAGAGGTGGTGAAAAATGGCTACTGGAAATGCAATACAGGCATCAAAGGACATATTTTTGAGAGACTACACAAGCAGTGGGCACAAGAACTTTTCCACGGCAAGTTTTGCCAGTGAACAGCCGAGTTTTCTTGCGCAGGACGGGTATTTCCTTGCCAGACTTAAAGGAAAGCTGTACAGGGATGGAGACCCAACATGGCAAGACGTGAACTCAACGGCAATCCAGGCGCTGAATGCGCTGTGTGACAAGCAGAATTCAGATGGCTCGTGGAACGATCCAAATATGGACCCAGACCCCAGAGCAACCGGTCCGTGTGTATGGGCTCTATCGCTCGGAGCCAAAGTGCTTGCCCTTGACTCTGCGACAGCTCAGAGGTATAAAGATGCGGCCAGAGAGGGGGCAGACTGGCTGGTTCAGTTCTGGG
>WANW01000027.1 GCA_015521615.1 Candidatus Hydrothermarchaeota archaeon | reverse complement strand
ATATTGCACCCCTCCGAGATAGACCCATGGGTGAGAAGCAGAGGCTTACAATCTCAATAGACGCCGAGCTGAAGAGGCTCCTCAGGAAGTACAAGAAGCGCACAGGCAAGAGCCACTCTGAAATCGTGAGAGAGGCCCTGAAGAGCCACTTTGAGCAGCTTGAAGACCAGATATACGACTTCAGCCCGGAGAGGGCACGCCTGTACTACGAGATGCTAGCTGGAGGAGAGCATGTGATTCTCGACATAGACCACTGGATACTCTTCCTGAGGGAGCTGAACAGGGAGGAGAACTCAGCCTTCTGGGAGGACCATCGCAGGGTTGCGCGCTCCCACGCGGAGCAGTTCAGGGAGAGGGGAATCCCGCCCTTTGAAATCCTCAAGCGCCTGGAGGCGTGCAACTTCTTCACCCTGAGCAGGAGCACGGGCTCCGACTTCACCCTTGTGCTCAGCTCCGAGGTGACCAAGAGGTTTATAAGAGCCTTCCTGGAAGAGGTCTTCGCCGGGATGGGTATCGAGGTTGAGGTCAGGGAGGACTACTCAAAACTCAGGCTGAGATTCCTAGAAAGCTCCGAAGCCTCTGCCGAAAATGAAAACTAAAAAAATGGGGCTAGTGCCCGTTGGGGAGCACCTGGCTCTTCAGCTCCTCTATGCCAACCCTCTCAATTAGCCTTGCGAGACGCTCCCCGCGCCTCGCATTCTCTGCGTAGTAGTTGATCACCCTGTCCGCCAGCTCCAGCACTTCCTCCTGCGTCTTGACCTTTGCCAGCTCGTCCGCTATTCTTGGCCTCGCGCCTGCACTGCCGCCGACGAGCACCCTGAAGCCGTCCTTGACGCCTATAATACCCAGGTCCACCACTGCAGATTCTGCGCAGGAGTTGGGGCACCCGCTCACTGCGATCTTAAACTTGGAGGGCAGCTCCCTGCCGTGGTAGCGCTTGTCCAGCTCCATGGCCAGGGAGAGGGAGTCCTGCCTGCCCAGCCTGCAGGTGGCCGTGCCGGGGCAGGCCTTGACGCTTCTAACAAAGCTGCCCGCCGCTGTGGCGAGGGGTATGCCCAGCTCACTCACCGCCTCCTTCAGCGTATCCTGGCTGAAGCCCACAAGCGCAAAGCGCTGGGCATTTGTCAGCTTCACCAACGCCCTGTACTTCTCAGCCACGTCTGCCA
This sequence comes from Candidatus Hydrothermarchaeota archaeon, assembly GCA_015521615.1. Lineage (GTDB taxonomy): Archaea > Hydrothermarchaeota > Hydrothermarchaeia > Hydrothermarchaeales > BMS3B > Pyrohabitans. The sequence goes on along the minus strand of WANW01000027.1, from coordinate 24,274 downwards.
CCTTGCGCAGCACATCCGGCGATACAAGACCGGTGGGCGTGTTCGGCACTATCGCAAGACTCTCCATATCCTTCTGAACTATTGCATACTTCTGCATCTGCATCCTTTTTCCTCCTTATCCAAAACTTTTTGCTTATTTGTAATCAATGTTTATATAAAAACATATTTGAGAAAAATTAAGTTCTTTTATGCATAATTATTAACTGTTCATAAAAATTATTAATCAATTGAAAGTTAAATAAAAGTTAAAATTAAGATGGTAAATACAGGCTTATCTGGCGGTTCTTATCTTAATAGACCTCCTGACCTCAGAGATGAAGATCTTGCCGTCACCTGGCTTGCCGGTATATGCTGCCCGGATTATAACATCGCACACCCTCTCAACCCTGTCATCGGGCACAATGATGATAAAAGCTGCCTTCTCATGGAAGGGGTACTGAAAGGCCTTACCCTCAACCATAGTCACACCCAGCTGACCGCCTATGCCCTCGACGTCGAAGAGGGTGTAGGGTATGCCAGCGCGCATCAGCTCACCAGCAACTTCCCACTTCTTCTCTCTCCTTACAATGGCCTCTATTCGCATCATTTCCTTTTCACCTCCTTTTTCTCTGAATAAGAAGGCTTTATTTAAATAGTTATTTGAGAAAAATTACTAATTTTTATGAAAAATTATAAAATAGTCTGCATAATCTTTAGAAATATAATAACTCAAAAATTAAAAAATGAAAATAGCGGTAACGCCTTATATGGCGTCCTTTCCACGCTCTTTTGTCCGCACCCGAACCACATCTTCCACTGGGAGGATGAATATCTTGCCGTCACCGATTTTTCCCGTAGCGGCGGCGTCGCAGATTATGTCCACCACCTGCTCCACGTCTTCGTCCTTTACCACTATCTCCAGCTTGACCTTGGGCAGGAACTCCACTCTGTATTCACCGGCACGCCACTGCAGGGTTATGCCCTTCTGTCTTCCGCGTCCTTCCACCTGTGTTACAGTCATGCCTGAAAATCCCTTCTCGTCCAGTGCTTCTCTCACGACGTCCAGCCTCTCGGGGCGGACAATCGCCTCTATCTTCTTCATCACCATCACCTCACGCATACGCACGCTCGCCGTGCTGGGCCAGATCGAGGCCCACGTCCTCTTCTTCCTCACTCACCCTGAGACCCATGGTGGCGTCAAGCACCTTCGCAATAGCGAAGGTCACGAGGAAGGCGTATATCCAGGTCGCAACCACGCCAATTACCTGTGTCACCACCTGCGAGGGGTTGCCTGCAAGTAAGCCACTGGCACCAACGCTGGCAAAGATGCCTGTCGCAATCGCGCCCCAGGTGCCACCCATGCCATGCACCGCCCATACGTCCAGGCTCTCGTCTATGTTCCTGCTCATCCTGAAGAGCAGTGCATAGTAGCACACTATACCAGCGCCTATGCCTATAGCTATCGACGCAAGAGGCGTAACAAAGCCAGCCGCGGGAGTTATTGCAACCAAGCCTGCGACAGCGCCTGTGGCTATGCCCAGCACACTCGGAGCACGGTGACGCCAGCTTAGCAGCATCCAGGTGAGTGCCGCAGCAGCAGTGGCTGTGTTGGTGTTAACAAAGGCCAGCGCGGCGATGCCATCAGCAGCCAGAGCGCTGCCAGCGTTGAACCCGAACCACCCGAACCACAGCAGCACCGCACCCAGCACTGTCATTGGTATGTTGTGCGGCTCCATCGGCTCCTTTCCGAATCCCTTTCTGGCGCCCAGCACAAGAGCTAAAGCAAGAGCAGAGATACCGGAGTTTATGTGCACAACCGTACCACCTGCAAAGTCCAGGGCGCCGAGTTCACCTAGCCAGCCGCCGCCCCATACCCAGTGAGCAATTGGGGAATAAACAAAGGTCGCCCACAGCAGCGCGAAAACCAGCCAGGTGCTGAACTTCATTCGCTCGACTATGCCGCCGGCGATGAGGGCAACTGTTATAATGGCGAACATGCCCTGGAACATCATGAAGAGCAGGTGTGGTATTGTACCACTCGCCTCCATGCCGACACCTTTGAGGCCCAGGTACTCCAGGCTTCCGATAAAGCCCGCGACGTCGCTGCCGAAGGCAAGGCTGTAGCCGAAGAGCACCCACTGGACGCTGATCAGAGCCAGAGTTGCGAAGACCAGCATGATTGTGGACAGGGCATTCTTTTTTCTGACCATGCCGCCGTAGAAGAATCCCACACCGGGAATCATGAGCATCACCAGGGCAGTGGCCACTATTAGCCATGCGGTATCACCTGCGCTTATCTCGCTGGCTTCCTCTGCATGCACTGCGGCGATGCCTGCTAGGAATACGAGTCCTGATAGAAGCTTTTTCACCATTTTTTGTTCTACCTCCTTAATATTTTACGGTCATTTTTTGATAGGCAGATATAAAAATATATTTGAGAAAAATTACCAAAAATTAGGAATTTTTCATAAAAATTAAGAACTCTTCATAAAAAATGTTTTTGATACTCCCGGAAGGGACGAACCATAAATATTTTTAAAGTTTAAATGAGAAGTAGATGTGATGAAGGTTCCAACTCGAGTCACAATTGCACTTGACGCTAAGAGCGCAGAGCTTTTTGAGAAGCTTAAAAGGGAGACTAGGCTTTCCCAGAGTGAGATATTCAGAAATGCGCTAAAGATATATGCAGAGCACAGCAAACATCGCCTAGTGGAAAAAGAAAAGCTGGACCTGTACATCGACATGCTCGCAGGGGGGGAACACGTCATCCTCGACGTTGACCACTGGCAGCAGTTTCTGAAGCTTATAGAGGAGTGCCCCGCCCAGGAGAAGTTCTGGGAGGACCATCGCAGGGTTGCGCGCTCCCACGCGGAGCAGCTTCAGGGTAAGGTTAAGTCACCGCGGGATGTCATCCTGCGTCTGGAGGCGTGCAACTTCTTTACGCTCAGCACCCCCTCCGAGAACGAGTTCACCCTGGTTTTTGGCTCCGATACGGCGAAGAAGTTTGTAAAGATATTCCTGGAGGAAGTTTTCGCGGGGATGGGCTTTGATGTCGAGATCAAGGAGGACCTGACAAAGCTCAGGATACGCGTCGCTTAGCTCATCCCATCGCCGTGGGTGAGAAGTCGTCTATCACTCCGAGGAGCTTCAGCCTGCGCAGCTCCTCAACAAAGAACCTCTCAAGCTCCTGAAGCTGGGCCTCAAAGCTCTTTTCAAAAAAGTTCCCCTCCAGTTCGCCCTCCTTTATGTAGTAGTCGGGGAACTCCTCATCCCTCGCGTAGCCCACCGGCTCAAGATGCGCCCGCGTCGCTATCCAGAGCACCGGCTTTACTATGAACTCCTCGCCGTACTTGATTCCGGGGCACACCTCGGCTTCGCCGCGGATGGAGCAGAAGTACACATAGCCCCTTCCGCTTCGCACATCGCTTGCCTGGACAAGGCCGAGCCTGCCAGAAAGCCGCCTCCGCAGCTCCTCCATGGCGCGCTCCACCCTCGCAACGAAATCAGCATAGCTGCGGAGCACCTCTCTGTCCGCAAGCCTAAATGCCTCTGTCATATAAGAAGCTGCAAAGTTAACAACAGCCGGATGCAACATTTCCAATGTTACCCCACGGCGAGGTAAGGGCTGGAAAATGAGCGGAGGTAATTCTGAGGCGAAGCGCTGCGTTCTCTGCGGCTCCGGTATAGATGCGAGGGTGAGGATTCCGGTATGCGAGCCCTGCGATAAGAGCCACACCGTCGTTTTTGAGCTCGACCCGCTGGCGGGGTATGAGGATGTTGTGCTCAACAGGCTCTACTTAGGGAGGGTGAAGCGCATCCATGACATAGGCTACTTTATTGCGCTCAATGACAGCGTCGTTGGTCTCCTTCGAAGGCGAGACGCGAAGCAGGAATACAGCCTGAATGAAGAGGTTGTGGTGCGCGCAAGGAGGGTTAACCTGAACGATGGCAAGCTCGACCTTCTGCCCTGGGAGGGTGAGAGGTACACGCTCATCCCGCTCAAGAAGTCGCTGAAGCTCTGGAAAATTTCGGATATTGGAATTGAGGAAGTTGGACAGGCGCTGCGCATTCGAGGCATCGTAGCCAAGGTTCAGCGCACCTCTGGTCCGACGATCTTCACGGTCTACGATGAGAGCGGCGCCATAGAGTGCGTGGCCTTTGCCAAGGGTGAGCGCGCCTATCCGAGCATCGATGTGGACAGCGTCGTCGAGGTTCGCGGCGAGGTGGTGTTCCGCCTCGACCGCGTGCAGGTGGAAGTTAAGGACATGGAGAAGCTCTACGGCGCCGAGCTCACCCGTGTTAAGGCAGCGATAGAGCGTGCAATAGAGGCAAAGGCGGAGCCCGCGCAGGTGGAGCCCCTGGTTAAGAGCGAGGTGCTGGAGAAGCTGTATCCAAAGCTAAGAGAGGTTGCGCGGGAGCTCAGGAGAGCGGTGTTTACAGGCGTGCCTATTGTGCTGCGCCACCACGGCGATGCGGACGGCTTCGTGGCAGGCGTTGCAATAGAGCAGGCGCTTCTGCCACTGCTGCGGGAGCACTCACCGGATCGCGAAGCTGAGTGGCACTTATTTAGAAGGTCACCGAGCAGAGCACCCTTCTACGAGATGGAGGATGTGGTGCGCGACCTGCAGTATGCGCACGAGGATTCGCGCAGGTTTGGCCAGCCCATGCCCCTGGTTGTAATCCTAGACAACGGCTCAACCTACGAGGACATTCCCGCGATACGCAAATTCAAGATATACGGCTCAAAGGTTATAGTGGTTGACCACCACTACCCGGGAGAGGTGCACGACGGCAGAGCAGAGGTAGACGAGCTGGTGGATATCCATGTTAACCCCTACCTGGTTGGAGGAGACTATTCACTCACCGCAGGCTGCCTGGGGGTGGAGATAGCACGGCTCATAAACCCGGAGCTCAGCGACAAGCTGCGGCACCTCGCGGGCATAGCGTGCGTTGCCGACAGGGTGAAGGGAAGCGAGGCGGAGGCTTACATAGCGCTTGCAGAGGAGAAGGGCTACAGCGTGGAAGATATGGAGCGTATTGCAGAGTGCGTGGACTTCGAGGCCTTCTATCTGCGCTTCATGGACGGGAAGACACTGATCGAAGACCTGCTTGGCCTGGGAAGGCTGGACAGACAGCGCATGCTCCTAGAGACGATTGGAAGGGAGGCGGAGAAGGCAAAGGAGGTGCAGCTCCGCGCCGTTCTTGCCAATGCGAAGAGCGCAAAGCTGCCCAACGGGATAATGCTGCACACCCTCGATCTGGAGCTCTACTCTCACAAGTTCACATATCCCCCGCCAGGGAAGACGACGGGACTGCTCCACGACGCAAAGGCGCAGGAGAACGGGGAAAAGCGTACCGTAACCCTCGGCTATGGCCCGGACTTTGCGATACTCCGCGCCACTGACGACGTAGCGGAGGAGTTTAAGCTCAACCTGAACCACCTCGTAGCCGAGCTTGCGGAGGAGCTACCTGGAGCGGGAGTTACCGGAGGCGGGCACGAGGTGGCCGGGAGCATAAAGTTCGTCGCTGGTTACCGCAGGCAGGTGCTGGAGAAGCTCGCCGAGAAGATTGCAAAGCTGAGGGCAGAGTGATGCGCAGCCCCTACGAACTCGACCGCATTCTTGGGATGGAGCAGTTTATCACGACAACGCCCGGCGTTGGGGGAAAGTTGCGCATTCTTGTTGAGGACTTCATCGTGGAGGAGCGCTTTGAGCCCTGCAATGACGGCGAGGGGGAGTATGTGCACTTTATCCTTGAGAAGTACAACTGGGACACTATTAGAGCGATAACCCAGCTCTCCCGCGTGCTGCGCGTCTCCCTGAAGCGCTTCGGCTACGCGGGCACAAAAGATAAACGCGCACTTACGAGGCAGCGCGTCTCAGCATGGAGAATAAGCGAGGAGGAGCTTTCAAAGGTAAGCATTCCCGGGCTCAAGCTCTACGGCTTTACCCGCTGCAGGGAGCGCGTGAACCTGGGTGACCTCCTTGGCAATGAGTTCACGATAGCGGTGCGCCGCCTAACGGGCGAAGCTCTTGAGGAGACGCTCGCACAGACGACAGAGCAGCTCCACGAGCGTGGGGTGCCCAACTACTTCGGCTACCAGCGCTTCGGCACTGTGAGGCCAAACACGCACCTTGTGGGCAAGGCTATTGTGCAGGGCAACTTGGAGGAGGCGGTTATGCTCTACTTGGCCAGACCCTACCCCAAGGAGCGAAGTGACGCCTACGAGGCTAGGAAGTTCCTCGACGAGACGCGGGATTACCGCAGGGCGCTGGAGCTCTTTCCCTCGAGGCTGCACTACGAGCGCAACATGCTGGACTCGCTGAGCAAGAACCCGCGCGATTTCGCAGGTGCTCTGCGACGGTTGCCGAAGAAGCTGCGCCGAATGCTGGTGCACGCGTACCAGAGCTACCTCTTCAACAGAATCCTCAGCAAGCTCATTGAGGAGGAGATTGACATAAGGGAAAGGGAGATACCGCTTTTCGGATACGACTCTGAATTTTCACCTGGAAGACAGGGCGAGATCGAGCGTGAGGTGCTGGAGGATGAGGGCGTATCTCTCGAGAATTTTAAAATAAAGCCGCTGCCGGAGCTAACCATGTCCGGCTCAAAGCGGAGGGCTGCAGTGAGCACAGAGATAAGCTACTCACTGGGCGAGGACGAGCTCCACGCGGACATGAAAAAGCTTGTGGTCAGGTTCTTTCTCCCGCCGGGAAGCTATGCCACTTCACTGCTAAGGGAGTACATGAAAGCGGACCCGCTTGACTACTAAAAATTTAAAAGCATGTCTTGAGATTTTACCGGTATGGGCATCCTGTGCCCGATATGCGGTGGCAATACCGAGAAGATTTCCGTGATAGAGGGCGGTGCCAAGAGACCGCTCCACGTATGCAGGAACTGCGTAATTGCCTGGAAGCAGGAGGAGGGGACGCTTGGTATACACCTACTCCAGACCTACGCCATGGCCAAGGACCTCGATGACGATGCCTTCTACGAACTCCTTAAGAGGGTATCCGATTATGAGAGCGGGGGTGCGCCAAAGCTGTGCGACATTATGACCCGAGAAGTTGCTGTGGTATCGGGTAAAGAAAGCCTGCTTGAAGCAGCCATGCTAATGACCGAAAAGGGTGTGAGATATCTTGTAGTTGTGGACAGAGATGGAAAGCCTGAGGGAATAATAACCAGCCACGATATTGCAGAGAGGTTATCCATGTCAGGGCATGAGCCCGATAAGATAAAGGTGGAGGAGGTAATGAGCTGGCCGGTTATTGCTGCAGAAGATTATACCAGTGTTATAAAAGCCTCGAAGATTATGAGAAATAGAAGAATAAAGACCTTACCTGTTACCAGAAAGGGAAAAATTGTTGGAATTGTAACAGTAGATGATTTTGCAAAGGTGCCACCGGAGTACCTGGAAGAAATAGCTTCCAACCTGGGTGAACTTGGTAACGTCCCTATTTTATAAGAACTATCTTGGGGTATGCTGGCTATTTTTCCGAAAAGGTTGCCCTTGAGATTTATCATAGTTAATCATTAAAAATCACAAAACTTGCACGAGGTGAAATCCCTGCGTTAGGGCAGGCTTGGAGGAATAATAATGGTTGTTGCGGAGCAGGAACTTCTCGAGTACCTCTGGCTTGGGCGAGAGGAGGGCTTCACCGGGTTAGAGCATGAGGTTATTTTCCGTGACCTCTGCTGCGGGTGCGGAAACTGCGAAGCTGTCTGCCCGGAGGATGTGATTCGTGTTGATGAATTTCCAAGGCTCATAGGCGAGTGCACAGAGTGCGGCTACTGCTTGATGCAGTGTCCCAGAAGCTTTTTCAACGCCGATAAGATAGAGGAGGAGCTATTCGGCGAGGTAGTTGAGGACGAGCTGGGCTTTGTGCTCAAGCGCATAGGGGTTAAGACGCGCGACGAGGGCATAGTGAAGGTTGCGCAGGACGGCGGCTTCGTAACCGCGCTGCTGAAGTACGCCCTTGAGAAGGGGATTATAGACGGGGCCATAGTTGGTGGGGTTAAGGAGGACGTGCTGTGGTACCCTGAGGCGAGGCTCGTAACATCGCCGGAGGAGCTTCCCGCCACCGCGGGTACGAGGTACTCCAACTCGCCAAACCTTGCGGCGCTAAAGGAGGCGAAGAAGGCTAACCTCGAGCGCCTCGCAGTGGTGGGTGTGCCCTGCCAGATAGAGGCTGCGCGGAAACTTCAGTTCTATCCTGTGGAGGACGTTGACCTTTCGCGCAGGATAAAGCTCACCATCTCAATATTCTGCTCCTCAAACTTCCTGTATGAGATAATGACGGAGCTGGTGCAGCGCAACTATGGGATTAGCCTTGAGAACGTGGCAAAGGTGGACATAAAGGGCAAGCACTTCCTGGTCTTCACCCGCGAGGGCAAAAAGGTGGAAATTCCGCTGAAGGAGGCGTACCGCTACAAGCGTGAGCCCTGCAAGGTGTGCACCGATTTTACCGGCAGGCTGGCAGACTTCGCAGTGGGAAGCGTTGGCTCGCCCCCCGGCTACACGACGGTGCTCGCGAGGACCGAGGCTGCGGTGGAGCTTCTGGATGAGATGCTTGCAGAGGGGCTCTTTGAAACCGTTGAGCTGAAGGAGGAGAAGGGCTTGGAGATAGCGCGCAAGCTTCAGCTGAGGAAGGAGAAGAACGCAAAGAAGGAGATAAGGCGGAGGATAAGGCAGATACTTCCGCCGCCCTACAGGAACATGAAGTTTTAGGTGAGGAAGATGGTCACAAAGCCGAAAAAGGTCAAGATCACAAAGGCTGAGTCCCCCACGATTAAGATAGGCGACCTGGTCATTGAGATAGGGGAGATTGAGGAGGACACCTGGGGCGAGCCTCTTGGTCCTAGCCCCAAGCCCAGCTGGACGGAGCTGCGCGAGTGGGATAAGAAGCTGCTCAACCGCTATGAACCTTTTTACTCTCCAACCTGCGATATGTGCTGCCTGTGCAGCTACGGCAAGTGCGACCTGACAAAGGACAGGAAGGGCGCCTGCGGCATTACACAGCGCGCCCAGCAGGCCAGGCTTATTCTCCTTGAGTGCGTCATAGGTGCTGCCTGCCACGGGGCACATGCGAGGCACATGCTGGAGCACCAGATTGAGCGCCTGGGTGCTGACTATAAGATAGACCTTGGCTTAAACATCGAAACTGAGGCACCGATATACCGCACGGTGATTGGCAAGAAGCCCGAAACACTGGGCGACCTGCTCGAGGGCATGGAGTACGCGGAGCGCGAGATTCAGAACCTGCTCGCGAGTGTGCACACGGGGCAGGAGGGTGACAACCTTGATTTAGAATCCAAGGCGATGCACGCGGGCATGATAGACAACCTGGTGAAGGAGATTGCAGACCTTGCCCAGATAGTCGGCTACGACTTCCCCAAAGGCGATCCAGATGCTCCTCTTGCCGAGCTCGGCTACGGAAGCGTCGATAAGAAGAAGCCCCTAATCCTCTTCATAGGCCACAACGTGGCACCTGGAGCTGAGGTCATAACCTACGCCGAGGCCTACGGCAAGGCGGATAAGGTTGAAATCGCTGGCGTGTGCTGCACCGCTCATGACCTTCAGCGCCGCGACAAGAGCGCCAAGATTATAGGGCCGCTGAGCGAGCAGATACGCTTTGTGCGATCTGGCATAGCTGACGTTATTGTGGTGGACGAGCAGTGTGTGCGCACTGACATTCTGGAAGAGGCTATGAAGGTAAAGACACCAGTGATAGCCACGAACGACAAGATGGGTCTGGGCTTACCCGACAGAACCGACGACGACCCCGAGGCTATTGTTGACGACCTGGTGAACTACCGCATCCCCGGAGCCTTCATCCACAAGCCCGAGAAGGTGGGCGAGGTTGCCGTAAAAGTTGCGGAGCGCATCGCGGCGAAGAGAGCGGAGTTCAAGGGCAGGGCCCTGCCTGAAGAGGAGGAACTCAAGGCTGAGGCGGCGCGCTGCGTGAGCTGCGAGAAGTGCCAGCGCGCATGTCCGGTGAACCTGCACATTTCGGCGGCGCTTCTTGAGGCTGCTGAGGGCAGCTTTGAAAGGCTTGCCTCCCTCAGAAAGCTCTGCGTGGGCTGCATGCGCTGCGAGAGCGCCTGCCCCAGGGACATTAAGATAGTCTCGCTTATGGAGAAGGCCGCCGAGGGCGAGACCTACTCCCAGAGTTACAAGATAAGAGTGGGCAGAGGGCCAATCCTGGACACAGAGATACGCAACGTGGGCGCGCCCATAGTTTTCGGCGAGATTCCAGGCGTCGTAGCTTTCGCGGGATGCACAAACTTCGCTAACGGCGCCCAAGAGGTTGCGGAGATGGCAGAGGAGTTCCTGAAGCGCAACTTCATCGTCGTAACCTCGGGCTGCGCTGCAATGGCGATAGCGCGCTACAAGGACGAGAACGGCGAGACGCTGTATGAGCGCTACCCGGGCATATTTGACGCCGGCGGTCTGGTGAATGTCGGCTCCTGCGTGGCGAATGCCCACATCCTAGGTGCGGCGATAAAGATACCCTACATCTTCGCAAGGCGCAACCTGCGTGCCAACTTTGAGGAGATTGCAGACTACATACTGCACCGCGTGGGCGCGGTTGGCGTTGTGTGGGGTGCGATGTCTGCGAAGGCGCTCTCCATAGGCACCGGCCTGAACCGCTGGGGCATTCCGGTGATTTTAGGACCTACCGGCACGAAGTATCGAAGACTGTACCTGGGCAGAAAGGACGTGCCCGAGAAGTGGGAAATATACGATGCAAAGACGGGCGAGAAGCTGGTCACAGACCCGGCGCCCGAGCATCTCGCCTATGTGGCTGAGAGCAAGGAAGAAGCCATGGTGGCGATAGCCAAGCTGGTGATGCGCCCCAACGACACCACCAAGGGCAGGCAGATAAAGCTTGCGCACTACATAGACCTGCACAAGCGCTACTTCGGCACCATGCCCGAGGATATTCACCTCTACGTGCGCACAGAGAGCGACATACCCTTCAACCTGAAGGAGGTGATTATGGAGATTCTCAGGGAGAAGGGCTGGAAGGAGCGCAAGATTCCAGATCCGACGATGCTTCCAAGGCTTATAATGAAGAAGAAGGAGGCTGGGAAATGAGGGCAACCTCCTGGCGCCTGACAATGGAGGCGGGGCCCACCAAGGCGAAGCCGGTCAATGCCGACTTCGCGGCGAGGATAATAAAGCAAGCATCACGCCCCGCGCTTGCGATTGGCGCGAGGATAACAGAGCATGAACGCTTAATAGAGTTTGTGGAGAGGCTGAGCAGGGCTGGAGTTGCGATCATCGCCACAGCGCATGCAATAAGGTACACCTCAGAGCGCGGGATACCTGCCTATAAGGCTGGCGTTGTGGAGGCGACTCATCTGCTAACTGACCCGGACTGGGAGGGCTTTGACGGAAAGGGCAAGCCGGACCTGCTCATAGTTTTTGCGATCAACCTGGACCTGGAGAACCAGACCTTCCAGACGCTCAAGAACTTCTCAGACGTAAAGACACTGAGCATTGACAGGTACTTCATGGTGAACGCCACCTACTCCTTCCCGAACCTCACAGAAGAGGCATGGTTAGCGCAGCTCGACGAACTCTGCCAGAAGCTTGGTGTCTAAAAAAAGGAGGTGGAGTAGAGGAGGTGACCAAAACTGCCGGTGCCTGGCTTTACCCGTCCCCTGTAAATTTTAGGTTTCCTTCTAAAATATAAACTTTTACTTACGAATTTCGAAACATCCTCGCGGCTTTTTCATGTTAATCCCTGCTCAGAGGACAATGTACGACTTTGAGGTTGAGCGTATTGCGGATATCATCAGAACTAAGAGGTACTCGCGGGTGAGCCTGCAGTTTCCGGAGGGACTGCGAGACTACGCCGCAGAAGTTGCATCGCAGATAGAGGCGCTTACGGGTGCTGAAGTGCTCATCTCCGCGAACCCCTGCTATGGCGCCTGCGATCTTGCCGACGAGTCAGCGGCAGAGCTTGGTGCCGAAGCACTTTTCCACTTTGGGCACGCGCAGCTTCTTGCAAAGACGCGCATACCGGTGCACTACGTAGAGGTTCGCCTCCCCCACGATCCCCTGCCACTGCTGGAGGAGCACCTGGACAGGCTGTGCAGGCGTGTGGGTCTGATTACAACGGTGCAGCACGTGCACATACTGGAGAAGGTTAAAAATTTCCTGGAGGCACGGGGCTTTGAGGTGCAAGTGGGCGAAGCGAGAGGAAGGGCCCGCTATCCGGGGCAGGTGCTGGGCTGCTCCTTTGCATGTGCAAAAAGCATAGCAAGCGAGGTCGACTGCTTTGCCTACATAGGCAGTGGAGACTTCCATCCCCTTGGCGTAGCCCTTGCCACAGCCAAGCCTGTGGTTGTCTTCGACATACTCCACGGGCAGGTCAGGAACATGGAGGAGAAGAAGGAGCGCTTTCTGAGGCAGCGCTTCGCTGCAATAGCCAAGACGAGGGAAGCAAAGCGCTTCGGGGTGATCATGGGAGAGAAGCGCGGGCAGCGCCGCCCTGTGCTGGCGAGAAGAATAAGGCAGATGCTCAGAAACCTTGGAAGGGAGGCGTATCTGATTCACCTCACAGAGATTACCCCGGAGAACCTCATCCACTTCCGCCACCTAGACGCCTTTGTCAACACTGCCTGCCCGCGGGTAACAATAGAGGACGCGCCACGCTTTCCGAAGCCTATGCTGACCCCGCAGGAGCTTGAAATAGCGCTGGGCCTGCGGAGCTGGGAAGCTTACGAGATGGATGAGATGGAGTAAAAAGTAGAAGGAGGGTTTTATACCCTCCTTAAAATTCGCCCTATCGCTACCGGAACTGCCGCCAGCAGTGCCAGAAGTGTGGGTCCGCAGGCACCCTTTGGCTTTGTCCCTGGCTTTGGCAGTGCCCTGACCCTCTCTTCCAGGTCACTGAGGAGTTTTCTCCCCTCTTTCGGGTTGTGCGTACCTATCACCCTGATCCTCTCTAGCTCCTTCCTCTCCGCAGAGACGTCAACACCAGCCTGTGCAAGCTCCCGAAGTTTCGCCTCCAGTGTCAGGCACGCTTCTCTGAATGTAGAAACCTCTGATTTTGCCGCGTTGTACCTTGCCTCTTCCACCTTCGGCAGGGAGTAGTCGCCCCTGGCGTAGAACCTGTCCCTGAGATAGTACCAGGGAGCTAGGTCTGCTATATCCCAGTCTTTCTTTGTTACTATGGGAGAGGTGTTTTGCAGGCCTATCGCATAAAGCCCTGTGCTGTTCGCTACGATGCGATGTTCACCTTCAAAGGGCTCTGCTCCCTGATCTGTGAACTTCCACTTTGCTATAAAGCTCTGCTCTGTTGAAGCATGGCAGCTATCGCAGTCTCTGGCCTCCTTCCTTATGGCGTGGGACATCTTGTCCATCTGGAACCAGAGCAGAGCCTTGTTGTTCTTGGGTAAACCGTCAAAGGTTCCAATTAGAGCGTAGGCATCCCTGGATTCCTCTCTTCTGAAGCTCGGTCCGGGTTTGCCCTCAATATCCTTGGCAATGTTTACAGTTACCATCGGGAAGGGCTTAACCGGAATCCATTTTCCTGTTTTGTCCCTGATGAGTATTGGATTCGGCGCTATTCCGTAGTAGTTCCTGTACTTCTTGAAGGGAGTCGCCACACCAGCAACCTTCCCGGGACCCCATACTGTCAGCTGGTAGCCTCCCACATCCTTTATATGACAGGACTCACAGGCTAAATTGGCATGGTCGCTGGTCTTAACAGCACCTGCAATGTCCTCGTGGCAGCTGGCACAGCTTGCCTCTCTTGCCACGCCTCCCATACCTCCCTTGGCAAGTGGGTCGTGGCAGTCAACACAGGTCAGGTTGTACTTAATGTGCACATCCGGCTCCCTCCCCGGCGGCTTTGAGAACTCTGCACCAAGGTAGCCAGCACCTCTGCGGCGTTCTTCAGGCCCAGCATGACATATTGAACCCCTGCCCCCGCCGTAACAGCTCACCGGCGATGGCGTGCGTTCAAACCTGTGAACGCCCTTTCCTTCGAAGGGAGCATAGTGACAGTCCAGGCAGGAGACGTGGCACCTGTTGCACGCCTTCTGGTTTATCTTCGCCTGCTCATAGGTATAGTTTGTGCTGGTTTCATTGGCTATCTCCTTCCAGTAGTCCAAGTACCAGGGGCCACAGTTGTGCGGTCCCTTCTCATCACTCCAGGTTCTGTACCCACTCTGGTATCTCACAGACCCCATGACGGTGTGGGCGAATTCTTCGACCTGCTTTCTGTGACACTTTCCACAGGTCTTCTCCACAACGCTTCTGTTGAAGGTAAATAGTTCCGGCTCGCGGTCATGGTATATTATTGTGTTCACCCTCTTGTCCCTTGGGAGCATGCTGGTCAGTCTGCTTCCATTTGGCGTCAGCGCCGGCAGAATGCCCTCTCTTTCCAGAATTGAAAAGCCTTTCTTGCTCACCACCTGCACTGAGAGCATGCCTTTATGGGCTTCCTCAATGCTTGCTGCATCAGGGTCTCCCAGGTGGCAGTCTGTGCAGGTGGCTGGCATACCCGTCTGTTTCTGCACCTCCTCAAGCGGGAAGTAGAACTGGGGATAGCCAAGCTGAGTCATCTTCTCCCTGCTTCCATGGCAGTCAATGCAGCTATCTGCATGGCCAGGAGAAGCGAGGGCAAGCAGCAGCACAGCCGCAACTATTGCAGCCCTCATGTTTACCACCTCCGGAGAAAAATCTGCACGCGCATTGTATATAAATTTTTTGTAAATCCGAATATTATATTGTATTTTTCTGAAAATCCGAAAAATATAAATACCGCCTCATAGTAAGAGATAGATATGAAGCTGGAATATCTGCACACCTTTTTAAAGGTGGTGGAGCATGGAAGCCTGCTCTATGCCGCAAGAGCGCTGAACATGTCTGTGAGCACAGTAAGCGCGCATGTGAATGCCGTAGAAGAATTTTTCGGAGAAAAACTTTTGGAGAGAAAGAAAACAGGAGTAGAACTTACAGAAAAGGGCAGGATTGCTGCGCAGGAGGTGCGTGGCATACTAAAAAAGCTGGAGCGGGCGAGGCAGGAGGTGGCTATGCGAAGCGTACTTCCACTCCGCATCGCTCTGGGAAACATTCCCGGTGTCGTGCTGCTGCCCGAAATTCTGCGCGAGTATCGCAAGCTGCGCCCGGATGTGGAGTTTTCAGTGTTTATAAAGAACTCCTCCGAGTGCGCCTCCCTGCTGGAGAACAGCGAGGTGGACATAGCTGTAGCGTGCTTCCTGGAGGGCACACTTGACAGAGAAAGTTACGAATGCATTAGGCTGGGTGCAGACCGCCTGGTGCTTGTGCTGAGCGAAGAACATCCTCTCGCAAAACAGGAGAATGCCGGGATAAGACAGGTTCTCCACTATCCCCTGGTGACCCTTCCAGAAAGTTCCGGTATAACCCGGTATCTTTACGCAGCGCTCAGGCGAAGGGGAATCTCTCCGGGGGAAATAAAAAGCGCTGCAGAAGTTAACAGTGTCTTCTCCCAGCTCCAGGCAGTAGCTCGCGGCTTGGGAGCGGCAATTACCTCTGAAATAGCAGCAAGGAGCATGAACTCTAAAATTATAACCAGGGAGATCCCGGACTTCAGAGTGGAGAGGCATCTCTATGTGGTTTGTCGCAAGGATGCGCCCCACCCTGAGAGAGAAGAATTTGTGAATTTTTTCGTGGAAAAGGGTAAACGCCTGCTATTCTGAGGGAACTGGAAAATGCACTACCCTGTTGCAGGTGTGGAGGCGAACTTTTTTGTGACCCTTGCAGCGGGCTTTATGATAGGCGTAGCCTTCTCAACACTCAGCGTCTCGGGTGCAGCTTTTACGAGCCTATTCCAGACCCTCATAGGTGTCTCCACAGCGCTACAGCCTATTAATGTGCTTGCAACGCTGGTTGCTTCCCTGGTTGGGCTGCGTACCTATCTCAGGGAGAGACGTGTGGCGCTTCCAATTGCAGCCTTCCTTTTAATGGGCGTAGCCGCAGGGGTGGTGCTTGGCGCAAGGGCTGCACTTCTGGCCTTTGGGAGGGATTTCTCAGGTGTTTACCTTGGATTTATGGGTGGAATTGCTGTGCTGACAGGAAGCTACATAGCTCTGCATACTCTGAGTATGGCATGGCGACAGGAAAGTCCGCTTCTGAGGATGGTAGCCAGGTTTGAGAGCACAGTTAACGAGATTCGCAGTACAGGTGAATGGGATAAGCTCCTCAGGAGCGGATACTCCACCATCCGCATCTCTCCGCGTAGATTCCTCTTCTCCTTTGCCGGCTAAAGGGTGACGCTGAACCCGCTGTGGCTGAGTGTTGGCGGCGCCGGGATAGGTTTCATTTCATCTCTCTTCGGCATAGGCGGCGGAAACCTCTTCCTCTTCCTTCTCGCCAGCATATACAGGCTTCCCCTGCACCTGGTGGTTGGCACAACGCTGGCGGCGGTGCTTTTCACCTCGCTATGGAGCTGTGCAAACTACCTACACCTTGGAATGCGCGTTGACTGGGTGCTATTCTTCAATCTTGCTCCCGGGCTTGTGCTGGGTGCTCTTCTGGGGCCGAAGTACTCCAAGTTCATTCCTGAGGTTTGGCTGCGCCGCCTCGCAGGCGTGGCGCTGGTGCTCGCAGGAATGTTCATGTTCTACCGCAGCCTTTCGGTGCAGATGCTCAGCTGATCGCAATTAAAGCAGATAGGGCGACGACGACCATGCTTATAGAGGTGAACAGCCAGTCATGCATACTCAGCCTGCCCAGCTGAGCTGAGCGAAGCTTCTCTGCGCCGTAGCCCCTACTCAGCATAGCCTGGTACACCGCCTCTCCGTGCCTGTAGGCGCGTATGAATATCATCGCCGCGGTGTAGCCGAGCACGCGCAGTACGTGGCTTCGCTTTACGCGCCTGCCGCGCAGGGCAAAGCACCGGTTGCGCTGCGCCTGCATTATCTCCTGGAAGCTCCTAAGATAGAGGAAGAGAAAGCGCACCGTCATGCCCAGGATGAGCACCACCTCCCCCGGCAGGCGGAAGCTGCGCAGCCCCACGATAAGCGCCTGCATGCGCGTTGTGGAGGAGAGCAGCACCACCGCAGAGGCGCAGAGGATGACTATTGCGAGGAGCGCCGCGCCAGAAGCAACACCCTCGCGTGTGACTTTAATAAAATAGAAGGAGAAGAGCACCTCCCCGGGCTCGAAAAAGGGCTTCAGCAGGGCGATGCTCCCGGCAAAGGGGAGAATCATGCCAACGCGCAGCAGAAAGAGACGCATCCTCAGCTTGGCGAGCAACGCGAGCATGAGGATGTAAGCCTGAAGCAGCGCTAGGCTTAGAAGCCTGACCTCAAGCCTAACCGTCTCGCTGCGCCCTATGGCCACGGCTGCGAGAATAAGGAGAAGTGTGGAGAGAAGCTTTGCCCTGGCATCCACCGCATGAATCCTGCTCCGCTTTAGCGCCTCCCTCTCAACCTCGAATATCTCCTGCTCAAAGATGCCTCGCCACCTCCTCTGCTGCCTCCTCGACGGTAAGCTTCAGCTCCACCTCAAAGCCCATCTCCCGCAGCCTCTGCAGGAGCCGTGTCACGTAGGGCAGGCGCAGCTTGTACCTCCCCGGCGACTCTGCAACCACGCCGGTGAACACCTCCTCTGCGCTTCCCACAGCAACTACGCTGCCCCTGTGGAGGAGGTACACCCTCTCCGCGAACTCGGGCACAAGGTCAACATCGTGGGTGGCAACCACCATGCTGAGCCCCAGCCTGCGCAGGCGTCCGAGCAGGGAGACGAGCTCTTCGGCTCCTGCAGGGTCGAGGCCAGAAGTGGGCTCATCCAGCACCAGAACCTGGGGCTCCATGGCGAGCACGCCCGCGATGGCAACGCGCTTCTTCTCCCCGTAGCTCAGATTGTGGGGCGCCTTCTCCTCGTAGCCCTCCATGCCAACTATGCGCAGCGCCTCCTCCACGCGGTGCTGCACAACCTCCTCGCTCAGCCCCAGGTTTCTCGGCCCGAAGGCGATGTCCTCTGCCACGCTCGGCGCAAAGAGCTGCTCATCCGGGTTCTGGAACACCAGCCCTACAAGCCTGCGCACCCACAGCAGGTTCTCCTTTGTAATCTCCTCTCCGGCGACGAGCACCTTACCGGAAGTCGGGGTGAGCAGGCCGTTTAGGTGCTTTAGCAGCGTGGTCTTACCCGCGCCGTTTGCCCCGAGCAGGGCTACAGCCTCGCTCCTGTGCACTATGAAGTCTACATTGCTCAGCGCCGTAGTTCCGTCGGGGTAGCTGTAGCAAAGCTTCTGAGTTTCGATGATGTGCATCTATCCCGCCTTCGTCAGAGCCCTTGCCACTCCGAGGCTCAGGACAAACACGAGCGCAGTGCCTATTATCATGGCCACAACCTCAGAGGCAGCGCCCGGCATTCCCGGCACGGTGTAGTCCGGGAAGGGTGAGGAAAGCAGCTCTGCCTCCCTGTCCTGAGCACTCTCAAACTTCTCCGCGGTCTTCTCCAGGCCGTCGGGGTTGGACGACGCCAGGAAGGGTGCGAGCACCGCCACGAGAAAGGCTATACCCAGCGCCACAGCATACCTGCGCTGCATTTAAGCCACCTCCCTTGCTTTTGCGGGTAGTATTTCGGGACTAACCCTAAGCACGGTGGTTACGACAAGCGCCGTTAGGGTGCCCTCCGCCACAAGACCTATGACCACATGGTACATCCCCATGAAAATCAAGCCCTCACGCAGCGGAAAGGTGCCGGCTAGCGCAAGCTCCAGCGCAGTGGCGAGGGCTGCTGCCACCAGGCCGAGCCATGCTCCTGCGAAGCTTGCAGCGGCAATGCCCACCCTCTTTCTCAGGGCGAGGTAGGTGTAGTAGCCCAGGAAGGTGGAGATTACACCCATATTCAGGATGTTCGCCCCCAGCACGGTGATACCACCGTCGGCAAAGAAGAGGGCCTGCACCACAAGCACGAGGGTGAGGATGAAAACACCCGCCCAGGGTGAGCCCAGGAGTATAGCGGCAAGAACGCCTCCGGTCATGTGCCCGGAGGTGCCCCAGGGTATGGGGATGTTGAGCGCCTGAATCGCAAATATTCCCGCTGCGAGAGTCGCAAGCAGAGGCACCTCGCTGAACTCCTCGCGCGCCCATTTAGTTGAACGCACAATAAAGACCAGGGCAATTAGAGCGTAAATTGCAGCCTGGCTGAGGGGTATGAATCCATCGGGAATATGCAAACTCTTTCACCTCCTCATATTTAGTATTACTTTTTTAGTAAAATGTAATACTCATATATAAATTTTGTGAAGGAGTTATAAAGTGGCGGGGTAATTGTAGAGTGATGGGCATCCTTAGAGTGCTGTTCAGCCTGCTGGCATCGCTAGCGGTGGTGTTAACAGCCTTTGTGGAGCTCAGAGTCAGCGCCAGCGGGGTGCTGCCCTCAGGGGTCGCAGGGATTGGCCTATTTATACCGCCTGTCCTCATCCTTATTCGCCTGCTCGCAGGGTGGAGTTTTGGCAGAGCACTCGGATTTATGCTGGCAGCACTGGGTGTGGAGCTTCTGCTCCTGCCAGTAATCCTCTATCACAGTGCCGGGAGTTCTTCGCCCTTCCTCAGCACCCTCTCAATCCTCCTCTTCAGCTACTCTCTAGCCATAGCCAGCTGTGGAGTGCTGCTCCTGATAGCGGGCGTGCTTCTGCTTGTACGCAAAGCTTTTTAGGCCTCAAAGCGAGGGTGCTGCATGCTCGACGCTCACGCTCACATCTCCTTCAAAAAGTTCAACCGCGACCGCGAGGAGGTGCTGGAAAGGTGCCGCCGCGCAGGCGTGGGTGTGGTGGACTGCGCCGTAACGAGGGCAACGCTGGAGCGCTCCATTGAGCTGTCCTCAAGCTACGATTTTGTCCACTCCACCGCGGGGGTGCATCCTTATAAGGTGGCGAGGCTCGAGAGGCGCGAGCTCGAGGCGCTGCTTGACTGCATAGAGCGTAGCGTTGAGCACCTGGCTGCCCTCGGCGAGGCAGGCCTGGACTACCACCTCGATGCTGAGAGCGCAGAAGAGCAGGGGGAGGTCTTTAGGGCTGTTGCCTCCCTCGCGAGGGAGTATTCCATGCCATTGGTTGTGCACGCGCGCGGGGCTGAGGATGAGGCGCTGCACGTACTCCTCGAGCTGGATGTGGAGAAGGCTCTGTTTCACTGCTACGGCGGCAGCCTCGAGACGGCGATGAGGATTATTGAGAGCGGGTATGTGGTTTCCCTGGCGACAAACCTGTGCTTCTCGGAGTACCACCAAGAGCTTGCACGCGCTCTTCCGCTGGAGAGCCTCCTCCTGGAGACCGACTCCCCCTACCTCTCCCCTTTTAAGGGAAGGCGCAATGAGCCCGTGTTCATCCTGAAGAGTGTTGAAAAGCTTGCGGAGATAAAGGGCATCACAAAGCGAGAGGTCGCCAAGGTCGTGACCAGAAATGCGAGGAGGTTCTACGGGATATGAAAGGTTTATTACGGTCGGGAGGAAGAGTAAGAGTATGCGCTGCTTCAGCTGCGGCGAACCTGTGCGCAGGAGCTGGAACTACTGTCCGAACTGTGGCGCAAATCTGCGCAAGGAGCGCGCATACGAGAGGCATCCCGCCCTGCTCGGCTTCAGGAGTATCTTCGATGAAATAGACCGCGAGTTCCGTGAGATAGAGCGCATGCTCCGCAGGCTTGCGATGCGGAGGGAGAAGCGCGGCGGGGTGAGCATAAAGATAAGCTCTGAGCCCGGGAAGGAGCCCCGGGTGGAGGTGCGAACCTTCGGCAACCTCAAAAACAGGGAGGACATCCTCCAGCGCTTCAAAAGGGCGAGAGCGAGGCAGCGCCAACCGCCAAAGGTTACGGAGGAGCCCGAAACAAGGGTTGAGCGCAGGGGAAACAGGGTGATCTACCGCATCCGCATGCCGGGCGTTGAGAGCGAGGAGGACATAGATGTGCAGAAGCTCAGGGAGTCGGTGGAGGTGAGGTGCTACGCGCGGGACAAGGCATACTTCACCCTATTCTCTTTGCCCAGGCACGCGAGAATCGCCTCCACAAAGCTGGAGGGCGACGAGTTCGTGATTGAAGTGGAGGAGTAGAGTAGCTGCGAATATCTTTTCGTCTATTTCGGTTTTACAATTTTATCTTTAATTGTGAAACACGTTACATGACACAGTGATCAAAGTGGGGAGTGTGACCATCAGGATAGCGGAAAAGGATAAAATTAAACTGGAGGCTCTCTCAAGGGCTATTGGTAGCCGCAGCCTGGGAGAAACATTCTCAGAAGTTATGAATTTTGTTGAGAAGAGGAGGGACGAATTCCTTGCCTCGTTGAAAAGGAGGAAAGGGGAAGAGCCCATGCTCAGGCTGCTCCGCGAAGCAAAGGGCAGGTACGGGAAAACCGACGCAAGCAGGGTGGATGAATACCTCTACGGGGAGTAGCATGGGAATATTCATCGATACGGGAATCTTCTTCAGCGCCTTCAACCAAGAAGACAGGTATCACCTCGATGCCTTAGGAATTTACTTCTCCGCCTTTTCTGGTAAATTCGGGGCAGTATATACCTCTGATTACATTATCGATGAGACCGTTACACTGCTTAAGGTAAAAACCACGCCAGAACTTGCACTGAAATTCATGAAGAGCGCAGTTGCAAGCGATATGCTGATAATCAGGGTAGATAATGATCTTTTTGAAGAGAGCTGTCAAATTTTTGAGAAATATTCTGAACGAGCTGGGCTTAGTTTCACCGACGCAACCACAATAGCGATACTGCACCTGCTGCAGATTGAGGTCCTCGCCAGTCTCGATGGCAGAAGCTTTGACGGTATAATAAAAAACCGCATAGGGGAGGGATTCTGGAATAGCCTGAGCGAAAAGGAGAGGGAAGAATTACTCGGGATGATGGGCTCTAAGCGCTGACCAGCGCCTTGAGCACGATAGTTGCGTAGCTTCCAGGCGGGAGGGAGAAACCGAGAGTGAGCCAGGGGTAGCCTGAGTCTGTGCCCCTGTCCAGGAGGCGCAGGTCTCCCGCGGAGAAGAGCAGGCTGCGCTCATTTCTCGCAAGGGGCATTCCGAGCCTCTCAAGCCTGCGCAGGTCCCTGAGCTTGAGTCCGCGCTCCTCCAGAAGCTCCGCAAATAGCCTCTCTTTGCTTTCAGGGCGCGGCATCTCCAGCTTTTCTCCGGGGAGGGCATCCCGCAGGGCATGCACGTGCTGGAGCTTCGGAAAGTAGAGCACCCCAGCAAGGTACTCCACCTCCTCCAAGGCGTCTCTCCCCAGAGCCGAGAGGAGCATACGCTTCAGCGCCTCGTTCCACAGGAAGCTCTGGTAGCTGGCTGCGTAAAGCGCACGGAGCTGCTCCGGTATGAGGCGCAGCGCAGCTTTGAAGTCCTCCTCGCGCTCCAGAAAGGCGACTATCTCCAGGAAATTCTCGTAGCGCCGCTCCTGCTCCAGGTACTGCCTGCACGCGCGCCAGTCGCCCCAGTGCTCCGCCAGAAAGCGCTTTATCCTCTTTATGTAGCTCTTCTGCTTCCTGTAGGTGGAGGTGAGGTGCAGCTTGAGCGCCTCCTCGTAGTTCTGCCTCATCACCTCCTCGGCGAGAAATTGCTTTGCCCCGCGGAGCGAACCAAAGCGCTGACTGTCGTAGTAGTTGGGTATCTCCGCTCTGCGGAAGCGGGGTATGTTGTAGAGCAGCTTTCTGTACGCGTCTCGCCGCACCTTTCGCAGGGTTATGGTGAAGCGGTTGCCCTGGTGCATGCCGAGGCGGAGCCTTTCGCAGGTGTGGTAGAGGAACTCAACCCTGAAGTTCTTCTCCTCTATGCTCAGGTCGTACTCCCGGGGCGCTGTAAGGTGCTGCACCGCTATGCCGTGCTTGTCCTTCAGGCCTGCGTAGGAAATCTCGCTTAATGGGATACGCTTCTTCCCTGCGAGAATCTTCAGAGCGTCGAGGGTTGTGAGTTTGCGCTTTGTCAGGCGGTACAGGGAGAAGCGCCCCTTCTCGGCACGCGGCAGGCTGAGGAGCTCCTCCACAATAAAATCCTCATCCCGAGAGCGCAGTTTATACAGCTTCTTCTCCCTTATCATCTCAGCCCTTGACAATCATCGTACCTATGCCCTCGTCGGTGAACAGCTCAAGCAGAATCGCATGCTTGAGCCTGCCGTCTATTATGTGCGCCTTCTCCACGCCTCCGAGCAGCGCACGCCTGCACGCATCCACCTTGGGCAGCATGGAGCCCTTTATGATACCCTTCTTTGTCAGCGCCTTTATCTGCGTTGTTTTGAGCTCCTTTATTAAACTAGACTCGTCGCCAAGGTCGCGCAGTACACCGGGAACGTCTGTAAGTATTATCAGCTTCTTCGCCCTGAGCGCGGCCGCAATGTCTCCAGCTACAGTGTCTGCATTGAGGTTCAAACTTGTGCCGTCACGGCTCAGGCCTATGGGCGATATCACGGGTATATACCCGCGCTCACTGAGGATGTGGATTATCTCCGGGTTGATGCGCTCCGTCTCTCCCACTAAGCCCAGGTCGACCTCCTTCTCCTCGCCACCCTCCTTCACAACCATACTCGCCCGCTTCTTGGCAACTATCAGACTGCCATCCTTGCCAGATAAGCCCACCGCCTTTGCGCCGAAGGCATTGAACATGGAAACGAGCTCCGTGTTTATCTTGCCTACCAGCACCATCTTCACTATATCCAGCGTCTCCTCGTCGGTGTAGCGCAGCCCGGCGACGAAGCGTGGTGTCTTCCCCATCTTCTTCATCGCACGCGTTATCTCCGGGCCGCCGCCGTGAACCACCACCGGCTTCATGCCGACATAGCGCAGGAGTATGGTGTCGCGGATGGTCCATGCTTTTGCCTCCTCGTCCAGCATCGCATGGCCGCCATACTTTATTACCACATAGCTGCCATAGAACCTCTCGATGTAGGGCAGGGCCCTCGCCAGCACTTCTCCGAGGTTGCTGTCCTGCATGACCATGGGAATTAAATCGAGGACAGGGTATATAAAAATACCGAGAATAAATTTATCATTTTATCATTATTAATAATAACAAATTTAAAGAGAAATGACTTTATTAAACACAAATTTAACAGCGGTTTTGCAGATTCTGTAAAATTTTTGCAAAACTCCGAAAAGGCTTTATATACCGGGGGGAGCTAAAATAGGTTTGGAGGATATAGAGGAGGTGATTAGTTGGAAAAAACACCTTTAATTACCGACGGCTCAGAAAACGCCAACGGGGCCGTCGGAGGGGTGACAGAGTTTACAGAGTTCTCTGCGGCGGATATGACTGTAAATGTGGCGGGCAGTGTTTTCAGTGAGGTGGCGGAGAAGGCAG
>WANW01000026.1 GCA_015521615.1 Candidatus Hydrothermarchaeota archaeon | reverse complement strand
TTTTTCTATATTTTTTGTATAAATCACAATTCGTAGACAAGCATACTGCCATATTTTTACTTTTAATATATTTTAAAATATCCACAATGTCCGCCCTTAACAAAGGCTCTCCACCCGTTATTCCAACAACTTTAACGCCTATTTTTTCAAAGATATCAACAATTTTAAAAGCTTCTTTAGTAGATATTTCATACTCTTTTTGTGGTCCATAACAATATTGGCATTTTCTATTACACTTGGATGTTATTTGCCAATCCACGACTAATGGCTTCATTTTTCCTCCTCCTGCATCCTGAGCTTGATTAGAGCAAAGACAGCATAATGAATAAATCACTAAACTGTGCTTCTAAACCTTCTGAAACCTCTAATTTGCCATTTTCCAAAATCTTTTTACATCTGAATAATTTCACAAAGATTTGATCTGTTATTGATGTAATTTTCATATCTCGCCAAGCTTCTCCGTAATCATGATTCTTTTTTATTAAAAGGTCTTTAACTTTTTTTACAACATTGTCATAAAATCTTGAGAGTTTTCCCTCATCAATTTCAACTATTTTACTTTTGCTTACAATTTCATTAGGGTTTGGTAGTTCATCTTTGTACCATAGTCTTATTAAAGCAATTATGGAATAATTTATAATTCCCATATATTCTACATCCCTACCTTCAGGAATAAGCTTTTTGTCTGTTTCCTCTAATCTTCTAATTCTTTTCGTTTTAATCCATATCTGACCTATCAGTGATTCCCATCTTAGAACCAACCATTTATGGTCCATAATCTTTATTTTTTTAGGAATAACTCTTTGCAATCTTTCATTATGTACTTTCTTATCATAAGCTCCTTCTGTAATGGTATAAGATAGAAATAAGGATCAATAACAATATTTTTCCCAAAAAGAACTTGAAGTTTTGATATAAGGTCACCGTCATAAGGGATTTCCCAGTACTTACCTTCTGGATTCCATATTCTTCCTGGAATAGATTTGACCTTCTTTATCAATTCCCGGTTGTAAGGAACCCGGATTACAACTCTATTATTTCTACCAGCTTCAATTTTCACTGCTGGGATTTTGTCTTTCCCCGCCATCCTAATAAAAATAAGATTTATACTGCCTTTAAATATTTTTGCTTTCCTTGGGGTTGTGTGCTATCTGGAAATTATTTCGTCTCATGTTGCCACCTTCTTCTCAACCCATAAAATTTCCGAGGATGAATGGCTGTAGTGATTCGTAGAATCTCTTAGCTGGCGTTCCCCTGAGACATCTGAATTTAAGGTTTGCGATGTTTAGTGAAGATAGCGTGTTAAGGAGAAATTAGCTAAGGGCAAAGGTTATATTCTCTCCCGCCTATTTTTCAGCATGGTAAAGGTTGGCATTGTCGGTGCCTCGGGTTACACGGGTGGTGAGCTTCTGCGCATTCTTGCCGGGCACCGTGAGGTGGAAATAGCCTGTGTCACTTCCCGTGCCCATGCAGATAAGCCCGTTCACAGGGTGCACCCCAATCTGCGCGACGTGCTTGACCTGACCTTTGAGGACATACCCTACGAGCGCGTGGCTGAGCGATGCGACTTTGTCTTCTGCGCGACGCCACATGGGGCGAGTATGGAGATAGTGCCCAAGCTTCTGGAGCACGGTACCCGCGTCGTGGATCTGAGCGGCGACTTCCGCTTCGCAGACGTTGCAGTTTATGAGAGGTATTATGGAAGGAAGCATGTTGCCCCTGGAATAAGGGCTACCTACGGTCTGCCGGAGATTCACAGAGAGGAGATTAAGCGGGCGAAGCTTGTGGCAAACCCTGGCTGCTACCCCACGGCTATAATTCTCGGCCTTGTTCCGCTGCTGAAGGCGGGAGTTATCGACTCCACGCGCATAGTGGCGGACGCAAAGAGCGGAATTTCAGGTGCTGGCAATAAGCCAAAGGAGACAACCCACTTCCCGAATGCGGCTGAGAGTGTTCTGGCGTACAAGATGACCACGCACCAGCATTTGCCAGAGATAGAGCAGGAGCTGCAGCGCTTCTCCAGTGAAGCGAGGGTCTCATTCGTTCCCCATATAGTGCCTGTGATTCGCGGGCTCACGGCCACGCTTCACTGCTTCCTCACCCGGAGCATGTCTCCAGAAGAGGTGCGCCAGCTTTATCAGGAGTACTACAGGGAGGAGCCTTTTGTGCGCGTGCTCGACATTGGTGAGGTGCCCCGCCTGAGCGCTGTGCGCGGCTCAAACTTCATCGACATAGGTGGCTTCGCCGTGGATGAGGAGCGGGGCAGGGTGATAGTGATCGCGGCGATAGACAACCTGGTGAAGGGCGCCTCGGGGCAGGCGGTGCAGAACATGAACATAATGCTTGGCTTCAGCGAGGAGGAGGGGCTTGGCAGCATAGCTATTCATCCGTAGGAGGTCATTGACTTGAAGGTTAAGGATATAATGACGAGGCAGGTAATCACCCTCTCACCTGAGGAGAGCATAGACGATGCTGCGAGGAAGCTGAGGGAGAACAGGATAAGCGGCGCGCCCGTGGTGGAGGGCGAGAGGATAGTGGGCATAGTGAGCGAGGCTGACCTCATGAAGCTCTTTGAAAGTGAAATGAGCATAAACCTGGTGCTCCCCTCACCTCTTGAAATAATAGAACTTCCAATAAAGATGCATCGCCAGCTCAAAGAGGCGGCGAGACGCCTGGCTGCGAGAAGGGTGGAGGACATCATGACCCGCGGTGTTATAACCATTGATGAGGAGGCAAGCATTGAGGAGGCGGCGCGCGTCATGGCGAAGCACGGAATAAATCGCCTGCCGGTGGTCAGGGAGGGAAAGCTCGTTGGGATAGTAACCCGGGCGGACGTAATTAAGGCGCTGTGATAAGAGTCAGGATTTGAAAAATTTAGACATTAAAAGAAAGGACAGAGTTAAATCTTATATCAATGGGTTTGAATCTTCAATCCTTCTCGTGGAATCTCTTGCCCAGGGCGAATTTGCCCACCTCGTGGTGTGTCCCCTCAACCACCTCTATGCCGAGGGACTCAATGCTCTTCTTTATGTCCTCCTTGAAGATGCACCTGTTGAAAGGCTCCTCCATGAGCATGCAGGAGCTCATGTGGATGACATCAACGCCATAGCGCTTCAGCGTGTTCGCCAGCCTGAAGGTGCGCCTGCCAGAGCACCCGCCACAGGTGAAGAATCCCACCAGGCTGGTTTCCTCGCCCTCGTAGCGCTTGAAAAGCTCCTTTTTGTTCTCATACGCCAGCAGACAGCCTATTCCGGGGCAGACCTCGCTTACAATGTCGCATCTCACAATGGCTATGCGCTTTTTCTTTTTGCCCCCTTCTTCCTCCAAGCCGAGGTACTTGGCTTTTGCTTTGAGGGCGATTTCCTTGGTGACCCTCTCTAGACCTTCCTCCCTGGCAAGCTTTTCCACAGCTTTCTTGGCAAGAGGCCGAACAAAACTCGGAACCTCTTTTAACACCTCCAGAGCATCGTCATCCCACTCCATAACAAATCCTCTTATGGAGTTTTACTCCTCTCAGCCATGAATCAGCATGGGGAGGCATCGCACACAGATATGATGCTCTTCTTGCCTGTGGTAGAACTCAATTATTGGTACCACTTCTTCACTTCTGCTGCAGTTTTCACATTTTTTCATGGTGATAGCTCAGCTTTATATCTTATCCCATTTTCCACGAAAATGTTCGACCAATATCCTTTAACTTCGTTACCTCATAATTTCACAGCAGGTGATGTCTTTGCGCAAGAAAATCAAGGGCAGAGTATGGCGCTTCGGCGCAAACGTGGACACTGACCAGATAATCCCGGCAGAGTACCTGGTCACTGCCAGCCCCGAGGAGCTTGCGAAGCACGCCTTCGAGAAGGTGAAGCCAGAGTTTGCGCAGCAGGTTAAGCCGGGGGACATAATCGTGGCGGACGAGAACTTCGGATGCGGGTCCTCTCGCGAACATGCGCCCCGCGCTTTAATAGGCGCCGGCATAAGCGTGGTGATTGCAAAGAGCTTTGCGCGAATCTTCTTCAGGAACAGCATAAACATAGGCCTGCCCCTGATTGAGGCAAGTGTTGACGCTGAAGAGGGGGACGAGCTTGAAGTTGACTTCTCGAGGGGAGTAATAAGGAACCTGAGTAGCGGGGCAGAGTACTCCTTCAAGCCCCTGCCGGAGTTTTTGCTCAACCTCCTGGAGAGCGGTGGACTCGTGGAGTACACCAGGCGGGAGCTGGAGAAGCTTAATAAAGCTCAAGCCTAAATTAACCTCATGCTGCCCGAGAAGCTGAGGGAGGACTTCCCCGCCCTGAAAAGGCTGCGCAACGGCAAACCAGTGATTTATCTCGACAGCGCCTGCATGAGCCTTAAGCCCAGACAGGTGATTGAGGCGGTAAGGGAGTACTACGAGCTTTACCCTGCCTGCGGCGGGCGCGGGCGCTCGCAGCACTGGTTCGCGAGGGAGGTTAAAGAAGCCACCGAGCGCGCTAGGGAGGAGGTTGCCCGCTTTATAAACGCCACGCCGGAGGAGATTGTCTGGACGAAGAATACAACGGAGGCGATTAACCTTGTGGCGAGGAGCTTCAGGCTTGAGAGGGGCGATGTGGTGCTGACGAGCGACAGGGAGCACAACTCCAACCTGGTACCCTGGCTGGAGCTTGAGAGGACGCGCGGGATAAGGCACGAGGTCGTCCCAGCAAGGGAGGACGAGACCTTCGATGTTGAGAGGCTCAAGGAGATGCTCTCTCCGAAGGTAAAGCTGGTGAGTGTGGTGCACGTCTCCAACCTCGACGGCTATGCTCTGCCGGTGGAGGAGATTGTGGAGGTGGCCCACGATTACGGAGCCAGGGTGCTTCTCGACGCTGCGCAGAGCGTGCCCCACCGAAGCGTTGACGTTAGCCGGCTTGAGGCTGACTTCCTCGCCTTCTCTGTGCACAAGATGCTGGGCCCAAGCTTAGGGGTGCTCTACGGCAGGGAGGAGGCTCTCCGCGAGCTCAGCCCCTTCATCGCGGGCGGCGACACGGTGAGCGACTCCTACTATGAGCGCGCTATTTTTCTGCCGCCGCCCCACCGCTTCGAAGCAGGTTTGCAGGACTACGCGGCTCAGATAGGCGCAGCTGCGGCTGTGCGGTACCTTACTCGCGTGGGGATGCGCAGGATTGAAGAGCACGAGCGCAGGCTCACACAGTACCTCTCGAAGAAGCTCTCTGCAATCGAGGAGGTGCGCTTCGTGGGTGTGCGCGACGCGAGGCTGCGCTCCGGCATTGTGAGCTTCCGCCTGGAGAGGCACGGGCGAAGCCTTGTGGCGCCGAGCGACGTCGCAGAGCTGCTCGACAGGCACTACAACATAATGCTGCGCTCCGGCGACCACTGTCTGCATGCGTGGTTCAATGCCCGCGGAATAGGGGCGAGCGGCTCGGTGAGGGCAAGCCTCTACCTCTACAACACCCGCGAGGAGTGCGACCTGCTTGTGGAGGGCATCGAAAGGATAGTTGAGGTGGAGGGGTGAAATCGTGGGAGAAGGGGATAAAAAGAAGCACCTTCTCTTGGAAATCCTGCGCTCTCTGGGCGAGGCAAAGCTGGCGCGGATTCAGGAGGAGGTGGAGGCTAGGCGTCTATCCGAGCCAGAGAAGTACGAAGCGCTGACGGGCTGCAACCTCCAGGACCTGCTCATAGAGATGGCAGAGGAAGGCTTAGTTGAGAGAATCTTCCCTGAGTGGGGGGCGCCGGTGTACAGGGTTAGGGAGAACAGGACTTAACACAGTGATGAAAAATATGGCAAAATTGAGCTTGAAAAACTGAGGGAAGAGATATGCGAGTAAGATTTGTAAAAGAGCTAAAAGCTGAAGAAAAAATAAGGGAGTTTGAGGAGAAGTACGGAACAATTGAAAATCTGGAAGCGTACCTGAGGCGCAGACCTGAGGACGTGCTTGCACAGATAGACCTGGAGGACTGGAGATACCTTCTGGAACACCCAGGAGCCAGAGTGGTGGAGGGAGAGGTAAGGGTGTCAGCCGAGGCTCTTCTGACAAAAAACGAGCTGCAGATTCTCAGCGCGATAAAGAAGGAGCAGCCCGACTCTATAAGAGAGCTTGCGAAGAAGCTGGGGAAGGATGTTAAAAACGTTTACAAATCTGTGATGGAATTGAAGAAGCTGGGGATAGTGGCTCTGGAAAAGGGCAGAAAGCGCAGCCTGAAACCAAGGCTGAAGTACAATAAAATAGTGGTTGAGATCTGAATTTTCAGAAATGTTTTCAGGGCTCAGGCACATTTGCTGAGGAGAAATAGAATAAGACTTAAGTGAGGGGTTCTTGCTTCTGAGAACTTAATGCTCATTTTGATGATGTACCCAAAGCGCCGGTGGTAGTTTGAGCTATTTCTGAAAACAATCTTACGAAAAATATTTAAGCGCCGCCTGCGTAATACTGTATGAGGAATATGGCGTCTTATGATACCCACATCAAAAAGTACAGGATGTTTCTGAGGGATGCCAAGAACGAGCAGAACTCGGAACCCAGGGTGATAGCGTACTTCGAGGCAGCGTTTCACCTCATAGAGGCAGTGGCGGCCAGGCAGAGAATACACATCAACAAGCATCAGCTGGTGAGAAGGGTGCTGGAGGAGAGCAGGCTATTTGGCGAGGACACCTCGAGGGTGTGGCGGGCTTTCCAGGAAATAGAGAACCAGATAAGACCGGGGCAGGCGTACGGAGGCAGAATAGACGGCGAAGCTCTGAGGAGAACCAGGAGGCTGGTTGAAATCATCACCGGCATCTGCGGCAGGGCTCTGGGGTGGGAAAATGCAGAAGGAGTTTAAAGACATCGTGTTCGACTTCATTAAGAGAGTTTCAGATATTGACCTCATCCGGTGCATCATACTTTTCGGGTCAGTTGCCAGGGGGGAAGCGGACAGGAGGAGCGACGTGGACCTTCTGGTAATTTTCGACACAGAACTTCCGCCAGAGAGCATAAAGGAAAGGGAGAAGATAGGCGAGATTGCCTTGGACCTGGAGAAGAAATACGACAGAAGCATCCAGATCGTCTTTACCAATAAAAACTTCGACGGGCTGGACAGGCGGTTTGTGGAGGAAACCCTCAGAGAAGGAATCATACTCTACGGAAGGAATCCCGAGATAAGCGCGGAGAAGCTAAAGCTCGAACCATTCACCCTGATCTACTTCTCGCTGAAAAGACTCAGCAAGAGCGATAAAATGAGGGTCAGGAAGGCGCTCTACGGGCACAGAACCCTTAAAAAGTACAAGGGGAAGGTCTATAAAAGCGAGGTAAAAGGTCTGGTCGAAGAGTTCGGAGGAATGAGAACGGGTATCGCCTCCGTCATAATACCCGCAAGAAGGACAAAGGAGTTCCTGGAAGTGCTTAAGAAATTCGGAGTGAAGTACCACACCCTCGACGTGTGGTTGAGCAAAGTCTGAGAATCTCCTTTTCCACAAAATGGCGTTAGGTTCCTGAGCTGCGGAATCAAAAACCTTATAAACCAAGAGCAACATATCCCACTTACTGTTTTACATGAAGTTGCCGAGGCTCTTGTGGACGTTTGCAGGACTGTGCGCGAGGGAGGATTTCCTCCTTTACAATAGCTCAGCTCTTCTGGTTCTTCAGAGGTGATTGCGTGGTAACTATTGTTGTAGGCGGTCAATGGGGCGATGAAGGCAAGGGTAAGGTGATAAGCTACCTGTGCATGAAGGACAAGCCCGACATAATAGCGAGGGCCGGAGTAGGCCCCAACGCGGGGCACACAGTGGTTTACAAGGGGAAGAAGTACCCGCTGCGCCTAACCCCGAGCGGCTTTCTGTACGAGAGGGCAAGGCTGCTCATAGGCGCGGGGGTGCTGGTTAACCCCAAGGTAATGCTGAAGGAGATTCGCGACCTGGGCACAGAAGGAAGGATAGGAATAGACCACCGCTGCGGGATTATTGAGGAGGAGCACATAGCGAGGGATAAGAGCTCGGGGCACCTGGCGGGCAAGATAGGGAGCACGGGCACGGGCTGCGGCCCGGCGAACATGGACAGGGCAAACAGGAGCCTGAAGCTTGCGAAGGATGTGGAGGAGCTCAAGCCCTACCTAACCGACGTGCCAAAGGAGGTCAACGAGGCAATTGAAGCAGGCAAAAAGGTGCTGGTGGAGAGCTCTCAGGGCTTCGGGCTGAGCCTGTTCTACGGCACCTATCCCTATGTGACCTCGAAGGACA
>WANW01000025.1 GCA_015521615.1 Candidatus Hydrothermarchaeota archaeon | reverse complement strand
GTGATTAAGTACCTGTCACTGGAGCCGAGCGATTTTATAGTCAATATCTCCCAGCCCTTCACGGTTAAGGTGAAATTCAAGAACATCGGGAAAGAGGGGACTGTGGATATTCTCATGGACATAAGGGGTGAGACTAGAGGTTATCGCCTCAGGCAGACGGTGTTCGCGGAGCCGAATGTTGAGAAGGCGGTGGTATTTAATGTGTCATTGCCTCTGACTGAGGGC
This sequence comes from Candidatus Hydrothermarchaeota archaeon, assembly GCA_015521615.1. Classification (GTDB taxonomy): domain Archaea; phylum Hydrothermarchaeota; class Hydrothermarchaeia; order Hydrothermarchaeales; family BMS3B; genus Pyrohabitans. The sequence continues at coordinate 28,547 of WANW01000025.1, read as the reverse complement.
GCGTGGAAGATATCTATTGTAAATTCCACGCTGAGTGAGGTGATACTTGTTCAGAGGCCGGAGGTTGTTGAGAAGCTAAAAGGAAATGAGACGGCTGAGGAAGAGGAGCTATTTGCCCCGGTTGAAGTTAAAAAGCCAAAAACACCTCTACTCATAATTGGATTTCTGATAGTAGCCCTTGTTGCCTTGATGCAGGTCCTTAAGAGGAAGTACGGTGGAGAAATACCTCAGGAGTTCGCTCTGCCCATTAAGATCACCATTGCAATTCAATTTGTACTCATAATTCTGTACCTCTTGTATCTGTACAAATAAAATTTATGTTATTGTTAAAATTTTTCAATATACTAGATGAAGAAATATTTTACAATATTACTGTACTTTTTGCTGGCAGGCGTGGTCAGTGGGCAGGTTATTCAGGTAAATCAGTCTTCTGGCTGCCTGTCTTCTTTTGATTCTTACTATTCGTCAATTGCGGATGCTGTGAGTTCTTCTTCGAATGGGAGCACTGTTATTGTGTGTCCGGGGATTTATACGGTTGATAATGTTACCATTGATAAACCGCTGAAAATCTATGGATACAAGCAGGGGACGGCTGTTGTGAATTTATCAGCTCTGGGCTATTCCAATTATATCGGCATAACTTCTAACGATGTTGAAATAAAAAATCTGACTATAGTTACCCCTGTGAATGTGGAGGCTTTCCATATAAGAGGTAAAAACATCACCATAGAAAACGTCACAATTGATAGCGGATTTTGGTATGGTTTCTATATCGAAGGCTCAGAGGATGTAACTATAAAAGGGGTATATGTTTATGAGGCCGAAAAAGCGGCTGTAGAGATTCATGATTCCTCTAATATAACTGTTGAGGGTTCAACTTTTATACAAAAAAGCACCACTTCAAATCTTTACAATGAAAAATACATAGCACTTTATAATGTTTCTAATTCCACTATAGGAAATAATAGAATCTATGATGTAATTACTGATGCTAGTAATAAATATGATTCAGGTTTTGCCATATACATAAACTCCTCTTCAACTGGCAATAATGTCACTGGAAACTTCATAAGACATGCTGGTTACTGTATTTATTTTGAGGACAACTCTTCAGGAAATATCTTCTACAATAACTACTTTGATTGTGGTAGACCCCCATGCAGAGATGACCAGGGAGGTTACAACTACTACAACATCTCAAAAACACTTGGCACAAATATAGTCGGTGGAAATTACATCCAGGGGAACTACTGGGGAGGAGAGTTGCCCTATGAGGGTAATGATACCAGTAATCCTAAAGATGGCATTGGAGATACGGACTTACCGTATAATGCCAATGCCTCACTATATGGTGGGGGAACGTACATTCTCAACGGTGGCGACTGGGGTCCGCTCATAAAGCAGCACGAGACCTCTCCTCCTGTTATATTCTCCATAAATCTACAGCCTAACTATGAGCTCAGTGCATGTACAGTACTCAACGCTTCTGTAACCTCCTACAATGAGACAATAACCGGATGCACCCTCTACCTCGACAACCAGACGTTGGCGATGAACCTGTCTCAGGGCAGCTATATATCCTACTGCACCTACCGGCTGTGCCCTGCAGATTTTCCAATCGGGTACCACCTCTACTATATTGAGGCAGAGGATTTGAGCAACAACACAGGCACATCTGATATCAGGGGGCTCAACATAAACGCGACCCCGGCGGTGATTACCATAATATCACCTGCGAACAATGCAGCCTACAACACCACAAACATAGCACTTGAGGTGACCTCTGATAAGAGCATAACCGCCTGGCTCTATAACCTGAACGGCACCAACGTCAGCTTTACTCCGAACACAACAATAACCGCGCAGGAGGGCAACAACACCCTGGAGGTCTATGCTCTCGACATTGCAGGGTACTGGGTATATTCTATTGTCAACTTCACAGTAGACCTGGTCCCACCTGCTATACAGGTATTCTCACCTGTAAATGGCACCCTCTACACCTCTTCAAATGTAACCATCAACGCCACAGCAAACGAGAGTGTAACCTGGCATATATCACTTAACGGCAATACCACGCAGAATGTCACCCTTCCTCTTAACATAACCGCCAATGAGGGTGTAAACCACCTAATTATATATGCCACTGACATTGCTGGCAACATCAACTCCTCAGATGTATACTTCACCGTGGACACCACCCCTCCATATGCAATACCCTCCACAACAGGGAACACAAAAGTTGACATAAACTCCTCCTACAACCTTTCCTGGACACTCTACGACAACGTGGCAGGTGGCTACTACAGGGTGCTCAGAAATGGCAGCCTGGAGGAAGGCTGGCAGCCCTGGAGTAATGCGAGCGATATAACAGTACCTGTGAATACCACCCAGCTTGGCACCTACAACTACACCATAGAGTTCAACGACTCCGCGGGCTGGGCGGCCATAGATGAGGTTATAATAACAGTTGTTGATCCAAACCCGCCAAATATAACCATCATCTCACCCGCCAACAACTCCTACTATAGGGAAATAACAATCCTCGTAAATGCAACCTCAGACAGGGTTGTGCACACATGGTTATACAGCATAAATGGAAGTGCAAACGAAAGCTTTAGCAAACACTTAACCGACGCAATAGAGGAAAATATAAACATAACCTCTGGTGATGGCTACTACCTCCTTGAAATATGGGCGAACTCTACCGCTGGTAACCTCAGTCGTGCGATGGTTTACTTCTATGTGGATACCGCTCCACCTGTTACCACGGACGACTCCCCCGCTGGCTGGCAGAATTCAGACTTTGTGGTCAATCTCACCGCTCAGGACAACCTCAGCGGCGTCGCCTACACGAGCTACAGGCTGGACAATCAGAGCTGGATGAATGGCACAATGGTTAATATAACAACAGAGGGCAATCATACCATCACCTACTACAGCGTTGACAGGGCGGGCAATGTGGAAGTGGTAAAGAAAACCTACGCAGCCCTGGATAAAACCCCACCTGTGGTAAATATAACCTCACCTTTGAACATGACCTACACCACGAGTGAGGTACCTTTAAATGTCACCGCGAGTGAGGCTATTTTTAACTGGACCTACAGCCTCAACAATGCGAGCAATACCACCTTCACCCCCAACAGCACAATAACCGCACAGGAAGGTATAAACCATATTGTGGTTTATGCCCTGGATAGGGCCGGTAACATCAACCATGATGAAATTTATTTTACCGTGGATACTACTCCTCCAGGCGCGGTTAGCAATCTCACAGCCACCCCTGGAGTACAAAGTATCCTTCTCAGCTGGGTAAATCCTGACGATAGGGACTTTGCGGGTGTGGAGGTCTGGGTTAACGGCGAACTAAATGCAACCCTTAATTTTACATTCACATCCTTTAAAATTGAATCACTTATCCCGGCCACAGCTTACAATGTCTCACTCCGTACCTTCGATGGAGTTGGAAACAGAGGTAACTGGAGCAACATCACAGTAACCACCCTTCCAGAGGAAAAGCAGACCTCCTCACCTTCAGGTGGTGGAGGCGAAACAAATAAAAACAGAATAGAGAAGATAATAAAGGAGGCGAATAAAGGCCGGTATACGAATGTGACGATTGAAAAGCGGGATATCGAGGAAATAGCAGTAAAACCCAGGGTTGATCTGTACTATGCGAAAATTACTGTAGAGTTCCTTGACGAACTTCCAGAATATATCGGAAAGCCACCTATAGATAAGATATATATGATATTTAAAGTAGATTTAAGTACAAAGGCGATTGAAAAGGCTAAAATAAAATTTAAGGTGAAAAAGGAATGGCTGAAGGAGAATGATATTAATCCTGGAAAAGTGAAGCTACTCCATTACCACGCTGCCACATGGGAAGAATCGCCGGCCAGGAAGGTTGGTGAAGATGGAAGTTATTATCTTTATGAGGCGGAAGTGGAGGCCTTCAGCTACTTTGTCGTAACTGGTGAGGAGGGTTATATCGAGGAAATAGCAGAGGTAAAGCCGGAAAAAGAAAGAAGATTTGATGACTTTCCGGTGTTTGATTTTCCACTGGGGATGGATACCCAGGGCGTGGAGGAGGGTGGCTCTGCAGACATAAAAGATAAGCCAGAAGTGCAGGATAATAAAACAGTTCCGGAGCAGGAATCAGAGATTCAGGTATATAATGAAAACAGGAAGAGCATCTGCGGGCCAGGGCTGGTTATTCTTATACCTCTTATACCCCTTCTGATACTTAGAAAGGCCTTTAAAAAATAGAGAGGAGGTAGGGGAGATACTTAGCTGATTGTCTGGTTGACCTCTATCTTTATCTCCCACTTGAAGGTGCTGTTGCCTATGCCACTCGCGCTTTCATAACAGTCGGTGGTGCAGGCGCTGGCGTTTCTGAGGGTCGCATTTACCTGCAATGCTATTGCGGGCTCTATCACATTCACCTCGGCAGCGGCTGTGTGGCAGGCAATGCAGGCCTCGTTTGCGCCCCTCAGGAAGTCTGTGCTACCTCCCTGCTTGGCCCTGTTATAGAGTGGTATGTGTGCTTCGATTGTGCTGTTCTCAAATTCTGCTGTTACATTGGTTCCGGGTATTGGAGATGTGCCGTATCCGGTGGAGCCTCCTGCATTCTCCCCATGACAGTAGGTACACTCTATCAAAGCCGCAGCGTGGTATGCCTCTGTGGAGTTCTGCTGGTAGAGGTTCTCAAGACTGCTACCAGAAATTCGTATTATATGGCAAACCCTGCAGGCACCATCTGTATAGCCGGAAACTGTGAAATTGTGTGTTGTATGTGACTGAAGTTCTGTCCCAACACTCGGGTGACATTTTGTACACTGAACCTCGCTACCGGCTAAAAATTCGTGCTGCCCTGTAAACTTAGCACTCGCTGATGGCATCACCAACAGCACCAGGCTCAAAAGTCCGAGCACAAGTATAAGTCTCTTTCTGTCTTCTGGTCTGTACATGTGCATCACCAGAAATAAAATTTTTAAGGTAATATAAAAATTTTTCGAGTTATTATAAAAAAATATTTCAATACCTCTACTCTAGGCAGGGCAACTTATTTTTTCTTCTGAATCTTTTTGAGCCTATCCAGTATTGTTCTCATTAAATTTTTGCTCCCTTCACCATTGGCGGCGTAAACTCTGGTATCCTGAACTTTTGCATAACCAAAGACAGTATTTAGGCAATCATCACAGAAAAGAAGGGACTTTCTATCGATCTCATAAACTGTGCTGGAGAATTTCATGTTGCAGCTCTCATTGTTGCAGTGGGTTAGGCCCAGTGTATGCCCCAGTTCATGCATCGCCTCTTTAAGAAGTCTCTCAAGAAAAAGCTCATAGTCGCACTCTCTGTTGTAATACACCTCTCTGAGACGCACGGGTGAGATGACAGCACACCTCCCGCCCAGCGCTGCAAGCCCAAAAATGTAATCCACCCCACTGACTGTTATGTCCCTGTCGATTACAGCCAGGACCTTTTCTGCACATGCCGGGTATCTGTTCAGGTGGTCAAGAAGATGGTCTGCCAGCACCTGACCTCTTTCATTAAAACTCAGGGGTACTTCAATTGGCGGTGAAATTATCACATCCCCGAAATACTCCTCCAGCTCATACCTGAGATACTCAAGCCAGAAATGCTGAACTTCACCAACAGGGAGGATTTCCAGCATGTTCACAAATATACCTATATACTTTAACCCTTTAAAAATTTCTTATACAAATTTGTAAAATATTTTTTTTGTTAAAAATAATTAAAGTTAAGGTGATGCCATGAGGGCTTATTTATTGGCTGTTATTGTTCTTATTGCTCTTCCTTCCCTTGTATTTTCGGTAACCGTCTGTCCTTCGGGCTGCGACTATACGAATATCTCAAAAGCGGTTGCCTCATCCCCAGCTGGTGCCACAATAACTGTGAAGGCAGGAAGCTATACTGATAATGTGGTGGTGAATAAAAGCCTTACTATAGCTGGAGATGGTGATGTAGTTATCTCCCCGGAGACGGGAAAACTACCTGTATTTTATATAATATCGGCCAGTACGGTAACCATAAAGAATATCAAGATATCCGGCGAAAATCAGGCGTGCTTTGAGATAGAAAGCTCTGAATCTGTAACTATATCCGATACAGATCTTGATAACTGCTTTTATGGGGTAAAGATTACTGACTCATCTTCAATATCTATTGGAGGGCTGAATATAAATTCGCCATCCTTTGGAGTTGACGTAAGGAATTCTTCATCTGTAACAGTGGAGGACACTACTATCAAATCCCCATCCGTTGTGGGAGTAACTGTCAGGGATTCTTCAAACAGTGTTTTCAGGGGGGTAACCTCAACACCTCAGAGTAATGCAAATGGCTTTTATCTTATAAACTCCAATTACAACACCCTTTCTCATCTGAGCATCAGTGGAGGAGATGTTGCTGTTGTTCTGGATGGATCCAGTAACAATATAATAGAGGCATCCACAATATCCGGATCCGGAGAAGGTATTGAGCTTATAAACTCGAATAGCAATAAAATAACAGAAAATGTTATATCCTCTGCACGGGTGGGGCTTTATCTTGAAGGTTCACGGCAGAACACTGTATACAGGAATGATTTTGTTTCAAACAATGTGCAGGTGGTTGTGGATGATAACCTCAACTACTGGAATACAAGTATAGGAAACTACTGGAGCGACTATGAAGGTGTGGATAACAATGGCGATGGTGTGGGAGACACCCCCTATGTTATAAACTCCCAGAACAGAGACCTCCTGCCGGCAATGTCTGCATTCTTCACCCCTGCGCAGGTTTCACCTCCACCTGCCGCTGGCGGAGGTGGCGGTGGCGTTAAAGAGGACCCGCTGTCTGAAAAATATTCAGACCTTACCTCCGGGCTCATGCTTGCAATTCTGGATTACTTTGATGTGAAGGGCAGGGTTTACACACTCACCCCAGCGCTCAGTGCCGCTTTTCTTTCCCTTAAGCAGAATAACATATTCCCTGCAACAGGCGTGGAGGAGGTTGACGGCAGGCTGGGAAGCTACGCCGGAAAGTACGGAGGGGACACATACCAGGCGGTTGCAGATAGGGTTGGAGCAGCCTTCACCTTCTCCAATTACGCAGTTGTGGCAAGGGGCGACATAGGAGCGGATGCATATACTGCGATAGCCTATGCAAAGGCGAGGAATATCCCGCTTCTTCTGGTAGAACCTGGAACAGTCCCAGATGAAGTAAAACAGGTGATAAAACGTCTTGCGGTGAAAAGAGTAATAATTATCGGTGGACCGGTGGCGATATCGCATGAGGTTGAAAAAGAACTCGGCACCCTTGCAGAGGTCACCCGCATCTATGGTGCAACCAGGGTTGAGACTTCAATAAGGGTGGCCCAGGCAACAAAGGGTGTTAGAGGGAAGATTGAAGTTATAGTAATCCAGGATGGCTGGAACCTCAGGCCGGAGGGCGCCATAGTTGCATCGCTTTACGATGCACCGGTGCTCTACGTCAGGGGCGGGACTCTTCCGCAGGCCACTGAGGCGTACCTTAGAGAGTTCGCGGGTAAAGATGTGAAAGTGGTATTTGTGGGTGTGTCGCCTGTGGTGAAAGAGAAGATAAAGAACATTCTAGGCTAGGAGAAGCCCCACCTCTTCAGTTCTGTTTTCATCTGTCTCCTTTTACCCTTTAGCCTGGCTATCTTTTCCTCTGTCAGGGCGATGTACTCCTTTAGCTGCTTTTCCAACTTCTCCACTCTTTCAAGCTCTATTCGCGAGTTAGCGTCACTGCTATCGCTGAGGGAATCTTTAAAATCGTAGTACTTCTCCAGACTCTTCTCCATTATCCTGCGCAGACTGAATCCACCAAGGAGGATCATGGCATCCACACTCTCGCTCTCCGGAGAGGCGACCAGGCTTGTGTATCTCAGAATCCCCTCTCCAGCCAGGTGTCTGGCAGCCCACTCCCGTGACAGGTCTTCCAGGTCTTCCTGGGTAATCTCCCCCTTAGCCACCTTCTCCTCTGGAGCAAGCACAACTATATATGCCATTGTAGCAGTGGCCTTGTCCAGCGGGGCCATCGCATTGTTAGAGGCACTTTCAAGTATGGCGTCCAGGCTGAGCACGTCAGGATCATTTCCCATGCTAAGGCAGGGGGTGAAGTGGATCATGCCCAGGTTGCTGGGAAGCTGGTAGTAGTCGGCGATGTCTATAGTAGCACGGGACGTATAGCTGCTTGGTGCTATGAGCATATGAATTGTCTTTATAATTTCCTGGTTTATCCTCTGGTAGCGCTCCTCCCTCTGCCCACGCCTTATTCCGAGAACTCGCTCCACCTGGGAGTTGTCCACCAGAATCACAAGCGCTGCATTCTGTTCGCCGTTGTAGCGGAGGAGCCTGGCAAGGCCGCAGATGGTGTTGAAGTGTCGCTGAGGTGCCTCAAAATCGTATGGAAGGATTCCAAGGGCCAGAAAGTTATTTATCCTCTCTATCCCAGCTCCCGGGTTTTTCCTGACCCTGTGGATAATATAGGGCAGCGAACCATTGCCAGTGCCTCCACCAAGCGTCGCAATACCAAGGAGAACATCGCTCCTGCGAAGCCTCAAATTTGCAATGTACCTGCGGATATTGTCATAGTCGGCGATAGCCTCTCTTTCACCAAGCACCCAGTTGTTTCCTGCTCCACTCGGTGCCCTGCCAAAGATGCAAACGCGCTCACGCTTTATCTTCTCATACTCTTCCCTGAGCTCCGGCTCAGAGGCGAATATCTGTTCAAGTGGAGCTTCAGGCTTAACATCCGCGGGTGTGGTGTTCAGGAGAAGCACACGGTCAGCAATGCTCGGATTCCTATATTTTGCATAGTAAAGAAATGCTATGCGGTTTGCTCCCTGTCCACTTGCTATTATGCCCCATCTCGTGGCGTGCATACTTTCAACCTTTCAGTATTAGTGCATTCTTCTCAAACTTGACCTCCGGGTGTGCCTCACTGTAGTGCCTGAGGAACTCTCTGGCATAGCGCACCTTAAGCTCCTCTGCAGAGACCCTGCCCTTCTCTGCCAGCTTCTGAGATATAATCTTCTCTATAGCAGGGTAGTTCTTTGCTATCTTCACAGTCTTATACCTTGTGCTGTACTCGCCGGCGAGGGTTCTGAGCACCTCTATCGCCTCCTTTGTAAATTCTGCAAACTCCTTTCTGGGATCGAGCTTTGAGACATGCCTCTCCACCCCCCTCCTCCTGATCTTTCTCATCCCCAGCTCTTTCAGCTCCTCTTCCAGTGCTACAATCTCTTTTGCAAGGGCACGGGCCAGCTCAAGGGTTAGTCTCTTTGCCTCCTCCTTAACTGCAGCGAACTCTGCCAGGTATCCGGGGTCAGCATAACCAAGCGCTCTATCTCTGAGTTCGCGAATCGCCTGCTCTTCCCGCTCAAATCCAACGCTGAAGCTCAGCACCTTATCCAGGTATCCCACAATCTCCTTCTTTGCCTGGAGGAAGGGTTTTGTGAGGTAGCTTGAAGCCTCGCTTCTTACACGCACCAGGCGGTGTACAACCTCCACATCATGCCTGCTCTTCTTTACTTTCTCCAGCTCCTTTCTGAGGTGTGCTACATCTGCGATGTTTTCTGCTGTATCAAGCAGAAACTCTGCCTCGCTGATGCACTTATCCACTATACGAAGATATTCCTCTTCGCCACGCCTTCGTTTCTCAAGCAGCTCAGCCAGGCTGGCAGATGGCATATTCACTATCCTTCTGAGCTCCTCATACTCTTCTTTCACAGAAAATCCGCTCTCCAGCAGGGTACGCGCTGCACTGAGTAGCTCTCCCAGGCGTTTCGCCGCAGCCTCGATGTAGCTCGCTGTTGCCAGTGACTCCAGACTTCGAAGTTGCTGCTCAACCTTCCTGCTCTCAAGCTCAATAGCTGTAAGGGTTATCTTCTCGATTTTCCTCTCATTCACCTCAAAATCTTTTGTAAAGAACCCCTTTGATATAAGTTCATTCCTTATCCTCTTCAAATCCCTCATAAATGGCTCGATATCTATAAACTCAGAGGCCTCCTTGATGTTTTCCTCAAGCTTAGACAGACTGCTCTTAATCTTGTTCAGAATTTCAATCTTCAGGAGCACCACTGTTTTGTCAGTCTTGCTCTTCCACCAGGTGTAGACCAGGCTTGCAAAAAGCACACTCAGGATAACCCCCACGGCAATATAGGAGACAAAACTGATCCCGAAGGTTAAAAGCAGAAACAGACCTGCACCCAGTGTTGCCAGAACCACAAACGCTGTTATCACGTATTCGTTCATATCTACGCCTCACTTTCGAGGAAGTCCTTCTCATATTCCTCAAGTACTCTAAGGGAGATGTCCTTATACTGGCTTGCAAGCTGGCCCAGTGTTTTAAGCCGGGATATCTGATTGGGGCGGTAGGTGAGAAGCACCGTTGCCGTTGCCAGGTTTCTTTTTGTTAGCGCAACTCCGAAGTGCGTCTCTCCAAGGCGGGAATGCTCCTCCATCACCTGCTTTGCCATGCTGGTGTTTATTCTTCCACGCTTTGTCAGGTAAACGGGAGGGATTCGCAGAAGCACAAGATTTTTCTCTGCATGCTCGGGCCTCACATCCGCCAGGGTGAGCTTCATGAAGCTCCTGTAAAGCAGAGAGATCACATCTATCTCTTTATACCCGCCGAAGGGGAAGATATAATGCAGGAAATTGCGGGTGCGCTCAGAAGCTCTGCCTAAAGCGGCGAAGCCAGGGCGGGTACGCTTCCCGAAAGAGAAGCTGGTTGCTGCTATCATATCCTTGAGGTCTATCACCGGTGCATAGCCCTCATACTGAGACGGGTCAACACGCTCTATCACAGTGCCTATCAGAATGTCGCGGATGCTCCTCGCCACATATTCATTGTACCTCTGGAACAGACTCTCGGCACTCTCAGCATAGGCAAGCTTCTGGTTGTCCACAAGGATAACAGAATCCACGTGCTCTATCAGCACATTTAAGCTCTCCACAGCGTTTTTCGCCGTTAGCCCGCCTTCATGTGTCGCCGGCAGGACAACTATGGCAATAACTGGAATGCCCATCTCCTTAAGCACGCTGGCAACCACTGGACCAGCACCGCTCCCTGTACCACCACCCAGTGCGAAGGCAACAAAGGCAACGGGAACGCCTATTCCAGAGCCCTCCCCCTCACCCACTCTCACCTTGTCCAGGATAACCTCCCTCAGGTTGTCTCTAAAACGCATCGCATCTTCTTCCGCCTTAGCGCGGTTTTTACCATATCCCCCGCTCACAAAGTGTTCAAACCCCTGCAGGGTGCCCGGAATAAAACCTCTATCCCGGGACATACCAATCCAGTGTTCTCGCTTGAGGTTTTTAAGAGTCTGCAGGTCCAGAGTAGCGGAGTTTATTGCTATTGGCACTGCTATCTTGAACATCATTTCATCGTAAAAAGCAGCATCTATTATTGCTCCGCCGCACTGACCAACGCCAATAAATGCATAGGGCATGTTTTCACCTTGACCGTGCTAAATTCAGCTTTTATATTTACTTACTAAGGTCAAATATAAAACATTATTGCATGAGCATAAGGTTTGTGCTTCTTCTGTCCCTTGGGCTCATCCTGCTTCCGGGTACTTATGCACAGGATTGCTCAACTGTGCTGAAAGAGCTCAGAGGATTCACTTCTGCTGCATTTGCGGCGTATTCGGAGCTCGCCCAGGTAAAGCAGGATGTCCTGCTTTTGCTTTATTCACAGGAGCGTACAGCCTGTAGTGCTGAGCTTGTAAATTTTGCCTCTTCTTCCCTGAACTACCTCAAAGTTATGCACAAAGCTCATCTCCTCCTGAGCGATGCCGGGATAGAGTCGCAAAGGGAGGGCATAGCACGTGCGATTGAGGCCGAGAAATTTATCTCTGCGATGCGTTCCACAGGCTCAGGTCTCGGGATTCTTGCGGGCGATGCGGTGCTCGCGGCTGAGCAGGGAAGAGAGAGCTTCCTGCTATCTCAGGGATTAGCCTTCGAGACCTTAGCAGAGAAGGCAGAGAGCACACGGGATAAGCTTGCCTATCTTGACCTTGCCATTGCCAGCTACGAGGCGGCAGATTCTCTGCAGGCGAAAACCCTGGAGGTCAGGAAGCGGAGCCTTGAGGAGAAGTATATCGCCGACATGGTTGAAGCGGAGGGTTACCTGAGCCAGGCGCTGGATTTGCTCACCCGTGCACAGGGACTCAGTAATAATTTTCCGGGATTTGTGGATGCCTATGCCCTTGCGAGAGAAGCCAGGATAAATCTTGCCAAAGCCATGGAGCTTTATAAGCTTCACAGTGAGAATGATAAGCTTCTACAGGTGGAAGAGCGCTATGAAAAAGCCGAGGAGATCTATTCCACAACCAGGAAGAAGATTCTTGTACTATTTACAATTGTTTCTATAACCCTTACCTCGCTATCGGTGTACATCCACAGCAGAATTCTGGGCTGGGAGAGAGACACATATGACTGCTACCTTGGCAATGAACTGGTGGGGGCATAGTATGCGCTGCCTTTGCATCTTTTTTGCCGCACTTCTGCTCCTTGTGGCGCCGGTAAGTGCTCTTGTAGAGACGCGTTTCAGCTATGATGAGGTGGACTTCTACTTCAACAAGCCAAAGAATGAAGTCTCCTACTTCGAAACCAATCTAACCCTGGAGTTTTACAACTCGGACAATGAAAGCTCTGCCATACTCTCAAACCTTGAGGCAGAGCTTTCAGGGGAGGCCGCAGACGTGGGGGTAAGCGTCACCCTTGAGAAAAACTATCTCAGGGTTGAACCTGAACAGAGTGCCTATCTCATGATATCCTTCAAAGCTCCCCCAAGCGTAGCAGAAGGTAGCTATGATGCAAAACTTGAGGTCAGGGGCAACTACACCTACATTACCAAGGAGGGTGTCCATCCCCTGCTCAATGAGTTTTACATCACAGTAAATGTAGACCATCCTCCAGCGACGCTTGCTGCGAGCTGGGACCTTGCAGAATGGGGCAGGCTAAAGGCGGGGCAGAGCTTTGAACGTACTCTGACGGTGAGGGAGATTTTTGGTTACGCCGGTGCGAGCAACGTATCGCTCTACCTGTCAAAGACAGGCCCTGTAAATTTGAGTTATACAACGGATGTAGGGGATGTGCCAGCTGGTGGCGCCAAAAGTATTAAGGTAAAAATTCAAGTGCCGGAGAGGTACCTAAAGCCAGGGGATTACTGGGTTGCTCCCAGGATTATAAAGGAATACAACGTTCAGGTGACGACACTGGAACAGGCCAATTACACTATCCCCAGACCTGAAATGGCACTTTCCAGCACAAAGATAGACTTCGGCAGGCTGACCTTTGAAGTGGGCAAGGACACGTCTACAAGGAGCATTACAATTTCGGAAACTGGTGGGTATACACCAATTGAAGGACTTAGTATTTCTCTGGTGAGGGGTGAAGAGGGGTGGATAGCCTATCCCCAGGTTAGCTACATTCCTCCGGGTGGCAACGCAACTGTAAATTTCACCCTGCTCCTCCCACCAGATGCCAGCCTTGGCAAAAAGAGCTGGGTATTTTCGCTTACAACTGTATATGCAGGAAGTGCCGAGATTGTTGCAGAGGCTACGGTATACTTCCCAGGCCTTGAGGAGGCGGAGCGTTCCATAGCCAAGCTTCCGCCGTTGCCCTATCAGGAAGCTCGGGAGGTGGTGCAGAACCTCCGCAGGCTAATAACCGCTTCAAAGGGTGTCACAGAGCTCAGGGAAATAGCTATGGTTATGTCTGTGTACAGCGGGGCCAGCTCGTTCATCAATCTGTTCTCGGACCTTAATTCTCTCCCCATTGACGAGCGTGTTGAGCGCATCATACTTGCAAAGGGCAGTCTGAACAGGGCTAAAATAGGCAGCGAAAGCCTGGAGGATAAGACTCTTAAAAAGTATGCCATCCCAGCAGTTGAAGCGCTTGAGAAAGTCTGGAGCAGTGAGGCACAAAAGGCAGCTAGGGCTCTGGAAAACCGTGTGGAGGGAGAGGAAAGAGACTATCGCAGCGCTACTCTCGATTACAGAAGGCTTAAGACACTGTATTCTCTGCTTGGAGATGAAGATAAAGCGAAGGAGTATGCAGCGAAACAGGAGGATATGGAGCGGGCATACTACCGTGCCCTTACCGAAGCAGCATCTCTGCTCAAGAGTTCTGAGAAGGAAATGGACGCAGCCAGAAGGCTCAGCTTCAACATAAAGGAGGCCTCCTTTGTGCTCAACCCCTTTCACTATGAGGCGGTCATTTCTCACTATCAGGAGGCTATCTCACGCGTTGAGGAGGCAAAGCTACTGCTTGAAAAAGCCGGTGAGAAGGGTGAAGCGGAGCTTCTTCAGTCCAAGCTGGAGGTGCTTAAAAGAGGAAAGCGTAATGTAGAGAGAACCTTCAGGTTTTATCTGGTCCTCCTGACCCTCTTCTTCCTGTGGTTTGTCGCGAGGGTAACCCTGGGTCTAATAAGATGGGTTCGCGATGCGGAAGCACTCTCAGAGGGCGATGTGGTGCTTGGCGCTGAGAGCTGAGCTATTCATATAATACTTCCTCTAAGTCTTGAGAGCATCTCATCGCTGCTCAGCATATGTTTTATACAGACCAGCAGGTAGTAGGATATAGCAAAGAAAGCGCTGCCCTGTGAAGGGGGACTCTTCTCTCCCATCTCAAATAGTTTTCTTGAAATCTGCCAGAGCGACGCAGGAGGATAGGTTGAGATATCACCTATCATCGATGTGATTCTTCTATCCACGTCAAAAATCTCCTTCTCAAGTTCTTCTTTTGTCAACTTTCCCAGGAGGAAGTTTATCACCACCGCGAATGGAAACTCCGGTGCTATGCATCCCTCAGACCCCTGTCTGCCCGAAGTCTGGTACAGGGCAACATTCTTCCAGTCCTGCATGGCTTCGCAGAGCAGGGGCACAGCCTCTCCTGCTGAGCCTATAAGGGCTTTTACATGTTCAGGAGATTCTCTAAATTCAGAGGCCAGGATAAGCGCTTCGACACCATCGATTATCACATAACCTATGCTCCTGAAGTAATCCGGCAGGCAGGAGTCATATCCTGAAACACGTTCATATGCTTCGTCCAGTGCATGACGTAGCTCCTCAAGGCGCTTTTCCTCCTCTCGGGGGAGACTTGTTGCCGGCTCAAGCTCCACCTCCACACCCTTTTTCATTTTATTAAATAAAAATCTCCTGGAGGCTGGTTTAAAGCCCTCTTTCTCTACAGACAGGTTAAGCGTGCCCGGTTTGACCTTGAAGGTGGCTATGCCATTGCGGTTTGTGGTCTCCTCAAGCTTGTTGAGCTTCACCAGTGCCCCCTCAACAGGAAGCCCGCCCTTGGAGCTTCTGACCATTACCTCCAGGGGCAGAGCTTCTTCACGCCTCTCACGCTCCGGTGCTCGTTTAGCGGCAACTGTTTCACGTCTCCTGAAGAGGAAAAGGAGTACAAGTGCAAAAGCTATCAGTGCAACAGCCAGCGCAGCTATGCGCACCGGACTCGGGTATCTCTCTTCCACAAGGGGTATCCCGAGAATCTTCTCTCCAGACAGTATGAACAGCCTTCTCCCGTCAGGTGTAAGAGAGGCGTAACTCACACCCTCCGCCGGGTAATACCTCCATATCAACTCTCCACGCCGTGCATCATACAGCCCTACAAATTCAGAAGAAGCGGCAACAAGGTAGCCTCCAGCAGCGCTGAGCATCGTGGCATTCTGCAGAAGTGTCAGATTCCAGAGGGGTTCGCCATTACTAAAAGCCTGGATTTCTCTGCCCAGGAGAGCGAACAGGCTATTGCCCTCCATCGCGATGCTTATAACCTGTCTTCCAAAGCTCTTATTCCAGGTAACAGTGCCATCATATGAGAGCAGATATACTGTGTGATTACCTATCATGCCTATGCTGTCGTTGGACATTACCAGACCACTTGCCTTAAAATCAAGCTGTTTTGACCAGAGCAGTGCACCTCCGTTGTTGAAGAGATACAGTTTGTTCCCAGCCACCACACCCACACCCCGCGCAGAGGAAGCGATTAGCTCGGCATTTGCGTCTATGCTGGTATTCCACAGCTTTGTCATGCCCCTGTAAAATGAAACGAGATTTCTATCAGCCAGCACGAAATGTTCCCCGGAGGTAGAGACGAGTGGCTTTGCGCCTGTTTTTATGCTACCAAGCATATCACCAGAATGCTTCAGCACGTATACCTCATTTCCTGCAATGGCTATTATGCTCTGCTTTGTGGTGTGCACCTGCACAGGCTGGCGTGGGGGCAGTATCTCATAATGTGCCAGTTCTGCAATGGAATAATTTACAAGCTTAACTTTCATAATCGCGGTGACGCTTCTGTTTTCAAAGCTCGCATTGACCAGTACTGGATACTCTCCCGGCGGCATACCCGAAGTATTCCAGTTATATGGTAGAGCTTCGCTCACCAGAGAGTTATTTATATAGAGTGTCACACTGGCATTGACAGGTACCACAGTGGCGTTGATTTCTACCACATCGCCCACGCTGAAAGCCTCTTCCGCGCTGGGGGAGGTTATCTCCACATAGAGCGCAGGCGTTGTATTGAGCACCTCTATGCTCGCATAAGCGTAGGCAACCGCACATCTACCTAAGGAGGAGCAGCGCTGAGCTGAGCACAGGTTGCTCGCCTCTCTATCTGCTGCAAAGCTGGTATCAAAGGCAAATACTGCTATGAGAGCATAGCTTCCAGGTTGGGAGGGGGCGAAAAGGCTAAACTCAACACCTACACTCTGATTTGGCACAGCTCTTCCTGAGTACAGTTTTGCTATCTCTCTCGTGCTCCAGTTACCAAAGAGGTTTACCCTCACATCCCCCTCTGCGAGAGGCCCAAATTCCCAGGCAAGCTTGCCGGTGATGCGCTGCATTGGTGCTACTTTTATGCTGCCCTGCACACCTTTTGCTGCTGTATTAAGGTCAAAAGCTGAGAGGGTGATAACATCAAGGCTTTTGCCCGGAGTGGCATAATATACATCCCTCGGGCACAGGGCGAAAACAGCAGGGATAAAGTAAAGGATTAGCACAAATAGGGCAGCTTCTCTGAGCATGCCGATATTTTGTACCCCCTCCTTTATGAAATTTTAGCACACCTCGGCCTCAGCATAACCCTTCTTCAGTGCAGTTATTCTCACCCTGACCCGTTCCCCTCTGGCAGCTCCCTTTATAAAAACCTTTACCCCATTGATATAGGCTATGCCATCACCGCGCCTGCTCACATCAGCCACGTTTGCCTCATATATCTCGCCCTTTTTAACGGGGAAGAAGCCCTTTGCTATGAGGTACACCTCCGCGCTCTCACTTCGGCTTGCCTTCGGCTTGGTTAGCTTGACAAATGAGAAGCTCTTCTTTGCCCTGGAGACCAGTTCCTGAGTCAGGTCACCCTGAAACACCTTAACCAGAAGTGCACCCCCCTGCTCAAGGTGCTCCTCAGCCAGGCTTAACGCATTCTCGCAGAGTTCAACACTCCTCGCGTGGTCAACACTCCACACACCACTTATTGCGGGGGAGGCGTCGCTTATAACGGCCTCACACCTGGGTATCAACTGCTTCAGCCTATCTCTCACTTCGCTGGATGTAAAGTCGCCGCGGATGAACACCACATTTTCATAACCCAGAGGTTCTGTGCTCTGCAGGTCTACTCCCACCACGAAGCCGGAGTCGCCGACGATGCTCCGCACCACCTGCGTCCAGCCACCGGGGGCACAGCCGAGTTCAAGCACACGATACCCTGGCTTAATAATCTTAAAGCGCCTGTTCAGCTGAATAAGCTTGTACGCAGCACGGGAACGGTAGTTCTCCTGCTTCGCCTTTCTATAATAGTAGTCTCTTTTTCTATCCTTCAGCCATCGCTTTCCCATATTACTAAGCCAAACGTTAATCATCGTGGGTATTATTGAAAGAGTATGGAGAGGCTCCTGTATCTCGGATGCATGGTTTACAACCGCTTTCCTGATTATGAGCTCTCGGCAAAGGTGGTACTTTCAAAGCTCGGGTTTAAGCTTAGAGACTTCCATGAGTTTGCATGCTGCTCTTCTACGTTTATACCCTCTGTAAGTGATGCCTGGATCTACCTCGCAGCATACAACCTCGCCCTTGCAGAGAGGCGCGGGCTGGATATAATATCCCTATGCGGAACGTGCACATCGATGCTTAAAAGAGCCAACCTGATGCTGGAAGATGAGAAGCTTAAAGAAAAGGTAAACTCCCGCCTTGCTGAGGTGGGGCTGAGCTACTCGGGAAGCGTGGTAGTAAGTCATCTGCTGGAGGTATTAAAGGAGAAGGAGGCGAGTATCAGAGCAAATGTGACCAGGCCATTAAATCTGAGAGTTGCACTGCAGCATCCTTGCAATGTTTTCCGCCCGAGCGAAGTGGCACGCTTTGACAACCCCTTTAAACCTAAAGCTATGCGTGAGATTGTTGCACTGACGGGTGCAGAGATTGTAGATTATGCCATGGAGTACGAGTGCTGTGGCTCAACACTGCTTTTAACATCTAAGACTATGGGGATCTCCTCGGGTGCAGACAAACTTGCCTCTGCTCGCGAGGCCGGAGCCCAGGCGATTATTGTGTCATGCGGTAACTGCGCATACCTATTCGACAGGCATCAGGAGGACATCAGGAAGCTGGAAGCGAAGGCGGAGCTCCCAACACTCTTCCTTCCTCAGCTAATTGGCATGGCCTTCGGGCTGAGCAGGGAGGAGCTTGGTCTGGACATAAGGAGGGTGGAGCTTGGGTGAGTGCAATCGCTGTGGTGCGTGCAAGCATGTGTGCATCGCCTTCAAGCGAGGTGTAGCAACAGGTGCAAGTGTGCTTGAGCGTGAGGATAGGTTCACCTGTGCCGGGTGCTGGAAGTGCATCGAGGCCTGTCCAGAGGGTGTGGACATCTATTCACTGATGATGGAAGCCAGGCGGAGGGGAAGGCTACCCGATAGTTTCAGGATGGGCGTTAAGTACATACTCGACACGGGTTATGCCATGCCGATGCGGGGAGTAAATGCAATACGCAAAATGTACGGCATGGGGGCAATAAGAAAAGTTAAGCCCGAAGTTGTGAAAAAACTCCTGCGCGATGTGGAACTGGATTAGTATTTAGTCCTCCTCAAGCAGCCTGAATGCCTCCTCAACCAGTTTTTTGTGGCGCTCCTCAGATTTTATAAGCTCTCCGATGAACTCTTTCAGCTCCTTATCCTCAAGCTCATTGTACAGTTCTCTATAAACCTCCCGAGCATTTTTCTCTATTTCAGCAAGGTTCCGCAGAGAACCCAGAATTATATCACTAGAACTCATCCTTATCCCCCATTTTAATCTTCTCTATCATCTGAAGTATCCCCCTTTTGTGCCCCTCTGACTCCCTCTTTATTATCTCAACTATCTCGAGTATTCGGGCTTTCTTTTCTTCGGGCAGGTCACTCTTCTCGATAATCTTGCTGAGGGAGCGGGATATAAGTGAGACTCCCTCATCCTCCAGCATTGCAATGTTCTCAAGTCTTCTTATTAATCTGTGTTTTTGTATCATCTACTCCCCACCTTCAAAATACAGTTAAGCTACCTATAGAGCCTTGAACCTTTATATACTTTGCTTTTCATAGCTTAATTTAATGGTTGATACAGAATTTATAAAAATGCTGCTTATCTCAGCGCTTGTGGGTGGCTTACTCGGTGTGGAGCGGGAGCTCAAGGTACAGGTGATTGCCGGCACGCGCACATTCATGCTGGTATCAATAACAGGCACTCTAAGCGTCTATCTCGCAGCAAAGGCGGCCACACCCTGGGTTATAAATGTTACCCTGCTGGGCGTTGTTTTACTTGTGCTCCTTCTGGGCATAATAAAGAACTTCAGAACCTTTGACATAGGGATTACGACGCCGGTGGCCTTTTTTCTGGCTTACCTGATTGGTATTCTTGTTGGGCTCGGGCTTTATATAGAGGCGATAAGTGCGAGCATACTCGTCACAAGCATACTGGTATTCAAGAAGTATACCATCATCCTCTCTGAAGCTCTGGGTCATGAGGAGATGCGCTCTGCCATGGAGTTTGGTTTAATCGCCTTTGTGCTCTACCCGGTTGCGCCGGACTATCCCATTGACCCTCTTGGTTTGATAAATCCCAAGATGCTTGTGCTTGCCGTAATAGTAGTCTCAACCATAGGCTTTGCCGGCTTCCTCACACTGCGCTTCCTCGGCACAGAGCTAGCGCTTGCTCTGGTGGGAGCAATAGGCGGTCTTGTTAACAGCCAGGCCACAATAAGCGCCCTCTCTGATAAGGTCAGGAAAAGCGCTGAGATAGCCCCTAATGCACTACGAGGCATGATTTTTGCCAATGCAGTTATGCTCTCGCGCAATCTTGCGCTGGCGGGCTTTCTCAGCATAGAGCTTTTGAGGCTCCTGCTCCTGCCGACACTTGTGATGGCGCTGCTTGGCGTTGCCCAGAGCCTTCTCATTAAGGCAAAGAGAGTTGTGCATGAGGTGGAGCTGCCTCTTGAGTCGCCCTTTGCAATACTTCCCTCGATTAAATTCGCGCTGATATTTGGGGTTATAACCGTGGTGACCCACTATGCTCAGAGCCTCGGTGCTGGCGGAGTATACCTGACTGCTCTTGCGGGGGGCTGGGTTTCAAGCGCAGCCGTTGTTGCCTCACTGGCTTCGCAGGTAGCGCTGGATAAGCTCAACGCCAGCATAGCTGCAGTCGCGGCAGTGCTTGCTATGGCGAGCAGCAGTCTGAGCGGTGCCTTTATTGCCAGGGTGAGCGGTACCAGGGAGCTTGCGAGGCATTACCTCAGGGTGGTGCTTGTTAACATCGTCGCCGGTATTCTGATGGCGGGAGCCATGCTCCTGAGTTAGGCGCAATCTTTCCATTGTTAACCTGAAGCCTTATTTCTGAAGAATAATGAAGGAAACTGATTGGCTGAAAGAGCAGGTAAGACTGAACTGTGAGATAAGCAATGCTCACTTCTGGGGTATTTATTCAATATGTGGTCTGCTGATGCGGCTACGCAGCCTTTACAGATTTGAGCACTCAATGAAACCTTGGGAGAGGATAGACTCGGCCAAGCTGATGGAGTGGATAGGTGGTAAGGAAAAGCTGTGGCAGAGCTTAAATGGCAGGAAAATTGAACCTCTACGCATTGACGGTGAGGTTATAGACGCCTTTGACGTGGTAAGCGTTGAGGCTCACCTTCCAGACAGCCTGTGCTACGGTGCGGGCTATGCAACGGCGATGAAGCCCAGCTTTTTCCTGGGTGAGCTGGGTGAGAGTTACAGGAAGCATGGCTTTACAGTGTATGTTGTGGAGCGGGAGCATGTGCGCGATCTCTTGGCAGCGCCTGCAATGCTCAGGGAGGACAGAATATACCTTCGCATGCAGGTGTTTGAGGAGTATCTCTGGGATAAGGTGGAGGAGCTTCGCATGGGCAGCGCCAAGCCCTCACTTGGTGAGGCCTTTGCTTACCATGGTGTGAGCAGGGAGAAGCTACTCCGCGGCGGTGAGGAACTTGCTAAGGATATAAGGAGGATAGCACAGGAGGAGAGCTACACCCTGGTTGCCCATGAGGTGGGAGAAGCCCTGGAGAGCGAGTTTCCAGATTCGCTGTGGCAGAGACTTGTGAGCGCCTCCCACTTTATGGAACGCCTGGCGAGAGGGATACATGACATCCTCGCGGATACGCATGTCAGGGGCATGCTTTCAGCAATAGTCAGGCGCAGAAGTATTGCATCACTCGCCTTCTATGTTGCCTCGCTCAGCGGATTTAGAAAGGAGCTTTTCCCGGAGATTTCTGAGGCATATGCTGAGGCAAAGCAGGGTGACTGGAGCAGTGTGGAGAGTGCAGCCAGGCATGCCCGCGAGAGGGCACTCGCATGTGTTCGCGCCCTGGAGGAGATAATCCAGAGAGCCAGAGGCAGGGACGAAGCCTGGCTGAGAAGTGAAGTCAGGAGGGAGCTGCTCCAGCCTCTGGGGATAAATTTATAAACCCCTTCGCCTAAAAATATGATGCCTAAAAAACCGAAAGGAAGGGATAGATAAGGAATGGAGATCTGCTCTGTTTGCGGCTTACCAGAGGACTTGTGCATCTGTGAAGAGATTGCAAGGGAGACCCAGAAAATCACCATATCTTTAGCCAAGCGTAAGTTTGGTAAATCGATGACAGTGGTAGAGGGTATAAGCGAGAAGTCCATCAACATCGCAGACCTGGCAAAGAAACTCAAGGGCGAGCTCGCCTGCGGAGGTACGGTGAAGGATGGCAGGATAGAGCTTCAGGGTGACCACCGGCAGCGTGTAAAGGAGTTCCTTATAAAACACGGCTACTCTGAGGACCTTATTGAGGTGAAGTAGTGCTTGCATGCAAAGCAAATTATCGAGGCGGCGCTTTTTGTTTCCTCAGAACCTGTGTCAATAGATAAGCTTGCTGAGATTTCTGGAAAAACCCGTGATGAGGTTCGTGCTATTGTCGAGGAACTTCGCAGTGACTATGCTTCCCGCGATAGCGCCATTGAGATTCGCAGCATTGGCGACGACCACTATTTGATGCAGGCAAAGGATGCGCTTTCTGGCATGCTAATTGAGCTGGTTAAGCCTGCCGTAGCCCAGGATGTGCTGAAGACGCTCTCATTGATAGCACTCCGCCAGCCCATCACCCAGGCGGAGGTGGTCAAGGCAAGAGGCAGTGCTGCCTATGCCCATATCAAGGAGCTGGTTGCCAAGGGTTTCGTTGCCGCAGCACCTGCGGGGAGGACAAAGATGCTGACCACAACTGAAAAATTCTCTGATTACTTCGGCTTCAGTCGCGACATCGCAGAAGTGAAGAAGCAGATAGGCAGGCTCCTAATGAAGAGTTAGTTGACATCACCCTTGAGTTTGAGCACCTGCTTTTTTATATACTCACTCTCTCTCCGCAATGTGAATATTTCTTTTTCAAGGGATTTGACCTTGAGGTAGTGATACACATTCAGCAGGAGCAATGCAGCAGTAATTATGTATATTATCCATGAGATTGAACCTGCCATTTCTGCACCCCTTTTATACAGGGGGAAGCGTAACATTAAAATAGGAATTCGTCCATATTGTCGGTGGTTTGGTGGTAACATTGAAATACGACGTTGCAATCATCGGTGCAGGGCCAGCCGGATTGTTCGCGGCCTATGAGCTTGCAGAGAAGAGCAATCTCAAGGTAGTGGTTATAGACATGGGCAAGGACGTGGATAAACGTACCTGCCCGATGGAAAAGACAGGCGTATGTGTAAACTGCAAGCCCTGCAATGTGATGAGCGGCGTTGGCGGAGCCGGTGGGCTTAGTGATGGCACACTAAATCTGCGCCCCGATATAGGTGGTAACCTCTATGAGTTCATGCCGGAAGATGAGGCCTGGGAGCTTGTGCACTACGTGGATAGTATATATGTGAAGCATGGCACGCCAACAAAGCTCTACGAAGCGACAAGCGAGGAGGAGGAAGAGCTTTCACGCAAGGCAGCGAGTGCTGGCATAGAGTTTGTTCAGATACCTCAGCGCCATATAGGTAGCGACCATACACCAGAGGTTATAAAAAGCATAGCCCAGCATCTTCGCAGTAAGGGTGTGGATTTTCTGCTTGAAACTCAGGTCGAGGAGATAACACCCGAGCTTGAACTTGTCCTTTCAAGTGGAAAGAGGACCAAGGCAAAGTATGTAATCGCCGCCCCTGGAAGAAGCGGCGCACCATGGATGGTGAAACAGTCCCAGAAGCTCGGGATTAAGATACGCCACGGTCCAATCGACGTTGGTGTGCGCATTGAGGTGCCGGCGGTTATAATGGAGCCCGTGTGCAGGATAAACCGCGATCCCAAGTTTCATATTATAACAAAAACCTATGATGATTTCGTTCGCACTTTCTGTGTTAATCATCGTGGCTTTATGGTAAAGGAGAGCTATAAGGGCTACGTGGGGGTTAACGGTCACTCGTTGAGAGATAAGCAGAGCAACAATACCAACTTTGCATTTCTAACGCGAATAGAGCTCACCGAGCCAGTAGAGAACTCCACAGAGTACGGTGAAAGTATAGCGCGCACCGCAACAACGCTCGGAGGTGGCAACCCGCTGATCCAGCGTCTTGGCGACCTGCGCAGGGGGAGACGCTCAACCTGGAAGCGCATTAACTCGGGTCTTGTGAAGCCAACGCTGCGAGCTGTTACACCTGGAGACATAGCGATGGTCATGCCCCACCGTATAGTCACAAATATCCTGGAGGGGTTGGAGCGTCTTGATAAGGTTATCCCGGGCGTTGCCAGCGACTCCACCCTTCTATATGCCCCTGAGATTAAGTACTATGCAATGCGCGTAGAGGTGGACAGAACCATGGAAACAAGCATACCCAATCTTTTCGTCGCTGGCGACGGTGTTGGCGTCTCTCGAGGCATAGTCATTGCTTCCGCCACAGGCATACTCGCCGCCAGGGGAATAATGGCAAAAGAGGGCATAGCCTAGGGAAAGACCACCTTCCAGGTGCCGTTAATTATAACCAGGTCTATGTATTCCCTTATTTCATCCTGTCTGCCATTTAGGGAGTACTTCATTCTGTAGTGAAGCCTCACCCTGTCCCCAAGCTCCTCCTTATCTATAACCTCAAGCTCCAGAATTTCAAACTTCTCCCCTTTTTCCCCGTAGGTTTCAGTCAGGCTAAGCTTTTTGGCCAGCCTCTCATGCTCATCCATTGTTCTGAAGTCCCCTCCAGCCTCAACTACAGTGAGATTAAAGGCTCTATCATAATCCCCAATGTCTATACTCCTGCTGTACTCGAAGAAGACGTCCTCAGGGCTGAGGGCAGGCTCCTGTGAAGCCGGAATAGTCTCTGATTCTTCCTTCTCTTTGATGCATCCGACTGAAAGCAGGAGAAGCAGAATCATCAAACACCTTATAGGACTTATGAGGCGGAGGCTCATCTGCATCCCTCGATTTCTCCTAACTTTTCCTACTGTAAACCATAAATAATTTGTCATATCTGCTTGCTGATGGACAAAAGTAAAATATATCTGAGAACATACTCAGGCTAAGGTGGTAGCATGGAGTACATCTTTCGCGCTTATGACGTTCGCGGTGTTTTTAACGTAGAGGTTACAGCCGACGTAGCTGCGAGGATAGGTATGGCGTATGGCACATACCTGGGTGGCGAAGGCAGAGTGCTCGTAGCGAGGGACCCGCGCATTACCAGCGAGATATTTGAGCGCGCCTTCTGCTCTGGCTTAGCTTCTACGGGCGTAGATGTTTACCTCGCGGGGATGGTGCCCATACCCGTTGCTAATTTTGCCATAGCTCGTGGCGATTATGATGCCGGTGCCTATGTTACCGCCTCGCACAATCCGCCAGAGTACAATGGTGTGCGCTTCCGTCGCAGCGATGGCACCGGCTACACCAAGGAGAATGCTGAGGTAAAGGAGATTTTCTTTGGCGGGAATTTTAGACTTGCGAATTGGAGTGAAGTCGGTGATATGGTGGAGCTAAACCCCGAGCAGGTGTTACGTGAGTATGAGGACTACCTCCTCGCAAGACTCAGCCTGGAGCGTGAACTGAAGGTGGTTCTGGATATGGGCAACGGTGCTGCTGGCGTGGTGGCACCCTACGTATTTCGAAAGGCAGGGGCAAGGGTTACAACGCTCAACGCTCAGCCAGATGGTACCTTTCCGGGGCGAAAGAGTGAGCCCAGTGCAGAGAGCTTAGTCGATCTGGCTAAAACCGTCGCCGGTATTGGTGCGGCTTTTGGTGCAGGCTATGATGGTGACGCCGACCGCGTGGTCTTTGTGGACGATTTAGGAAGAGTGGTGCAGACCGAGAAGGTTGGTATAATAATAGCCAGGGAAATACTGCGTGAGAAAGGTAAAGGCACAGTCATAGCTAACGTGGAGTGCTCCAGCATAGTGGAGGAGGAGATTTCGAGGCATGGGGGAGAAGTAAGACGCGTGCGCGTGGGCGATGTCTTTGTGTGTGAGGCAATAAAGAAGTATGGCGCAGTCTTTGCGATGGAGACGAGCGCCCACTACTTCTACCCCGACTTTCACCCCTTCGACGATCCCATCCTGATAAGCCTGAAGCTGGCATCTATTCTATCGCGCCAGGGAGAGAAGCTTTCCACGCTTGTGGATGAAATACCAAGCTACCCCAAGCTCCACAAGAACTTCCCGTGTGACGACCGCATTAAATTTGACGTGATGGAGAGGATTATCAAAAGTCTTAAGGAGAAAGGCTACACTCTGGATTTAACCGACGGTGCGCGCATAATCTTTGAGGACGGATGGGCCCTGCTTAGGCCAAGCAACACCTCCCCCTTAATAAGGGCTAGCATTGAAGCTAAAAGCGAAGAGCGCGTAAAGGAGCTACTCCGCCTGGTGGAGAGGGAGCTTGAGGAGGCGAAGGGGAAAGAGGAGTAATGCAGAGGTAACGTGGCGGTAGTGGATGGAATTGCAAGAGTTGTTAAATCAATATATCAAAAAATTTGAAGGAGATGCAAGTAATATACATTATGACAATGTGGTTAGAAGGGTATTTGGTGAAAATGAACATAATAGGGAAATTGAGGCAGTGTTATTAAAAGTATCAGTATTAAATTCACATGCGAGAGAACCTTTTAAACATGCAAGGAAGCTGTCAAGCCCAAAAATAGAGGATACAGATTCAGAATTGGGGACTACAGAGTTATTTTTGATGTTGATGGCGATAACATAGTGGTACTGAGAATAGGGCACAGGAAAAGCATCTACAGGTAACAGACCCAAATCTCTCTCGGGGGGGTTCACCGGCAGAACGAAAAGGAATTGAAACGTTAGCCCCTCGCGGTGTTTTGTGATGCAGCTTGAAAGCGAGGTAAAGAGAATAAGGCAGCGCGCTCTTGAAGAGCTTCGCGCAAGAGGGAGTTTTGCGGCATGGCGCGAGAAGGATTTTCTCTATGGTGAGGAGGTAGACGCCGGTGTTATTGTGCTCTCCACGCGGGGTTGCGCATGGGCTCTTCGTGCAGGTTGCACAATGTGCGGCTATATCTATGACTCATCACGAAGCGTCTCTCAGGAAGAAGTGCTGCAGCAGTTTAAAGATGGCATAACAAAGATTGGCGATGTGGCCTATCTCAAGGTGTTCAACTCGGGCAGCTTTTTTGACTCAGGTGAAATTGCGCGGGAAACAAGGCGTGAGATTTACCGCCTTGTCAATTCTCTCGGGGTAAAGCGCCTGCAGGTGGAGTCTCGTCCTGAGTACATCTCAGAGCAGGTACTTGAGGAAGCGGCAGAGCTACTGGAGCCAGAGCTTGAGGTGGGAATTGGCCTTGAAACCACCAGCGACTACATACGTGAGGTGTGCATAAACAAGGGATTTACCCTCGAGGAGTTCATCCGCGCTCTTGAGGCGTGCAGGAGCACAGGGGTCAAGGTTAAGGCCTACCTGCTCATAAAGCCACCCTTCATGACAGAGGCCGAAGCTATTGAGGATGCAGTGAAAAGTGGCGTAGAGGCGGCTCGCATGGGTGTGGACAGGCTCAGCTTTAATCCTGTTAATGTCCAGCGGGGCACCCTCGTGGAGGAACTTTTTTATAAGCGGGAATACCGCCCGCCGTGGCTGTGGAGCGTTGTAGAGGTTATAATGCGCGTTAAGGCGGAGGTGAGCATACCGGTGGTGTGCTCCCCTTCCGGAGGAGGCACAAGGCGTGGTGCCCATAACTGTGGTAAGTGCGACTCCCGTGTGCTCTCGGCGATACGCAGATTCTCATCCACACAGGAGCTTCACCACATCGAGGAGCTGACGTGTAACTGCAGGCAGAGTTGGAAGGAAGAGCTAAACCTGGAGGTATTCGAGAGGTGAGGATAAGGGTAAGGAGGATCTCTGGCGGCGCTGCAGAAGGCGAGGCGGTGGTAACGCGTGAGCCTATTACCTTCCTGGGCGGTGTTGATGCGAAGCTTGGCAAAGTGGTTGAGCGCGGGCATGAGCTCGAGGGTAGGAGCATAGCCGGTAAAATTCTGATACTTCCCCACACCAAGGGCTCTACTGTGGGGAGCTATGTAATATATCAGATGAAGAAGCTTGGCACCGCACCTCTCGCCATAATCGCAGTCAGGGCTGACGAGATGCTTGCCACAGGTGCGATAATCTCGGGCATACCCCTTGTGGACTCCCCCAGCGAGGATGTGCTTAGCATACCGCAGGGCACAAAGCTGAGGGTAAATGCCGACGAGGGCTATGTAGAGGTGGAAGATTGAGTTACGTCTACAACCCGGCTGCGGATAACTTTGAAGAACTAATCGCAAGGGGGTTTATTATAAAAGCCCGCTACTTTGGCAGACTCATGAGCTATGAGGTTGAGCCCATTTTCTCGCATGACCGCAGTTTTGAGCTTGTGCTCCAGGGCTTTGAGGGTTCAGGCTACTACCCACTCTACAGGGAGAAGAACGGGAGGTACTTTATCACGGTTGTTAGGAGGAACAAAAGGGGCTTCTCTCTGCCAGAATGGGCTCATGCATTACTTTTCCTTGCCACTCTGGTAACGGTCACACTCGCTGGTTACATCTGGTGGGCGGAAGG
>WANW01000024.1 GCA_015521615.1 Candidatus Hydrothermarchaeota archaeon | reverse complement strand
GCGTTTTAGATGATTTTATGGCTTAACTAATTTATCAAGGTTCCTCCTCTTTCATTATATTTTTGTTAAGGTGGCATTGTTTATAGCAGCTACTGCAACTGAGTGAAAACAAATAAATACCCAGCGAGCAAGGAATAACCATGCTTACCTATGCCACGCGCAATGTGCTCGGGGTTTTCCTGTTCTCCAAGGAGGGAGAACTCCTCGCTTTTGAACCTTTTACCGAGGAAGAAGCTGCGGAAAAGGTTTCTTCTTCAGAGCTTATTGAAGAGGAAAAGAAGCTGAAAGAGAGGTTTCCTGATACGAGATTTGAGCCCATTGACGAATTCCCGGGCGTCGGGGGTGAATTCCTCAGGGGCGATCTCGACACTGTTCTGAGACAGATTGGCATTAGCAGGGATGAATATCTGCGCAGACTGAGAAGCGTTGCCTTTGCAATCACGCGCGAAAAGCTCAGGCGCTCCCTTGAGAAGCGGGATCTGCTAATAAAGCAGACTGTCCTCGCCCTGGAGGAGCTGGAGGAAGCCCTGAATGTACTTTCCGCCAGGCTTAGAGAATGGTACCTTATTCACTTCCCGGAGGTCGCAGAGGAAGAGGCGGAGAAGCTGGCTGACCTGATTTATCGATACGGCAGGAGGGAAGCCCTCCCCGGTTATGCAGAGCTTGCAAAGCGCTCTGCGGGCGCTGAGCTTACTGATGAGGACATTGAGATGCTCCGCACCTTTGCTGGAGAGATTCACCGGCTTTACAAGCTCAGAGATAAGCTGCAGAGATACCTGGAGCAGCTTATGGAAAGCCTCGCACCCAATGTCAATTACCTGGTAGGCGCAACTATAGGTGCAAAGCTTATTGCACTTGCCGGTGGTATAGCAAAGCTTGCGGGTATGCCGGGTAGTAGAATCCAGGTGCTCGGGGCAGAGAAAGCGCTGTTTCGCCACCTTCGCGGACGCGGCAGACCCCCCAAACATGGAGTGATATTCCAGTATCCGGCAGTTAAGGCAGCACCAAGATGGCAGCGGGGCAAAATAGCGAGAGCACTCGCGGCTAAGCTTGCGATTGCCGCTCGCCTCGATGCCTTTGGCGGAGAGTTTGCCGCAGAGAAGCTGAAAGAGAAGTTTGAAGCTAGGGTGAAGGAGATTAGGAAGAAGTATCCCAGGCCACCAAAGCGGAAACGGAGGCGGAAACGTTGAAGATCCAGGAACTATTCACCGGGGTCTACAGGATTGGTGAGGACATCGCCACCCTCAATCTTACCCCGGGCAGCAGGGTTTACGGGGAGAAGCTGGTGAGCTACGCGGGAGCCGAGTACCGCATATGGAATCCCTACAGGAGCAAGCTGGCGGCAGCGATTCGCCTGGGGCTTGGGCAGCTTCCACTGAGCAAGAGCGCAAAGGTGCTCTATCTGGGCGCGGCCCAGGGCACGACTGCTTCGCATGTGAGCGACATAGCGCGTGAAGGCGTTGTTTACTGTGTGGAGTTCTCACCCCGAGCGATGCAGGCGCTGCTCACCCTGGCCGAAGCGAGAAAGAATATTATACCCATCCTGGCAGACGCTTCAAAGCCCGAGAGCTACTGTTACCTTTTAGAGAAGGTGGATGTTGTTTATCAGGACATCGCCCAGATGGAGCAGACCGAAATTTTGCTGAAGAATGTTGGGGCATACCTGAAGGAAGGCGGTTACTTTATGCACGTGATTAAGGCGAGGAGTATAGACGTAACCGCAGAGCCAGAGGCGGTATTTGAAAAAGAAATAAAAAAGCTCAAAAAGGCTGGGCTTGAGGTTATTCAGAAGCTGAGGCTCGAGCCCTATGAGAAAGACCACCTTTTTGTGCTTGGCAGAGCTTAGCGGCGCCACTCGGCATAGACAGGGCAGGTTATGCACTCAGCCGGCGGTGAGTACTTGTCCTCTATCTTCTCGGGGCATTCAGGATAACTTCCGGTGCAGTTGGGATACTTTCTGCGTATCTTCTCCCATGCGATCTCAGCCTCAGACTTCCTTCTGGGCATCTTTTTCTGCTGCTTCCTCGCCATTCTTACACCAGAAAAGTGTTGCTGTGCAAAGGGTATATAATACTTTTGGATGACAAAAGTTGGATGCAACACAAGCGCTGCTTTAGTAAATTTCACTTCTTCTTGGGTACGAGCACACCCTTTTCAATATAAATTCTCCCACCCTCTTCGTAGAAAAGAAGAAAATCACCTTCTTTCAGTCCACCAAGCTTCTCCTGGACCTTCTTTGGTATTGCTATCTGCCTCCTAATCGTTACCTTTGCATGGGCGAAGTAGTCTTTTTTCATGTATGTCTTTCTGACAGTAAAGTATATATACATGTAACAAGTATTACGT
>WANW01000023.1 GCA_015521615.1 Candidatus Hydrothermarchaeota archaeon | reverse complement strand
GTATTAGCTCCACTAAATTTTACATAAGGGATATTTCCTATTTTATCCCTTACTAATAACTGTTTTAATTTATAAGTTCTAAACTCTCTAATAATCTCATCCTGAATTATACCCAAGATTTTTCTAAATTCGTTTATATGTCGAGATGAAAGCAGTAATCTAGATGTATGATCGACTCTAAAATCAATCTTTTCTTTATTAGGCAGAGTAATTATAAATCTGCCAGCTTTAAGATTTACTATTCTTTTTCTATCTAAATTCATAGATTTTAATATATCATATTCTCTATCTCCATCATTTTCTACCCAAACTCTCATGGTTTTTTGATATAAGAATCCATTTTTCTCTTCTTTGAAAACATTGATAATAAATTCACTCATATCTATCTTAGCGCCTTTAAATAGTTCTTGAAAACGACCGCTTAATTCATCCATGAAATTATATCTAAGTCGAGGAAGCCACATACCTTTAGTTGCATTTACAAAGGACTCCAATGTACTTTTCCTCAAATTTCCAGGGACTAAAGAAAACGCTTTGAGGACATATGCATCTTCAAGTTCCTCAGCAATCTCAATAAGAATCTCAACATGTTCATCTCGTTTTTGAGATGAAAAAACCATTAAAAAAGTATCCCACCTATCGGTTGGAAGAATCTCCACATTATCCCATTCACGACGTTTATCTGATATATATTGTGATATCTTATTTTCAATATTTTCCCATACGTCCTTATAAACGAGGACAAAATTACAGCTTAAGGAGATATTCCTAAATATAACACTCTCAAATAATTTGTCCCAAAGTTGCTTACTAATTAATTTATTCATCCTTATCTCCTTTCAACTTTATTATATTAATTACTATCAATCATTATGTTTTCCTTTTCACCTTTGTTGCTACCACCTTTTATTTTTATGTCTTGGGTAAGAATATTGGGAATGGACTTTTACCCCCTTCGTCAAGTAACTATTCTACAGATTGTTATAGGATACTACAATAAATATTTAACTCTTAGGTATGAAGTTGATGATATGAATATCTCCTCTCAATAATCTTTATATACGATACCACATCTGCTTAGAAGAGCATTGATTCTCATCCTCTAATTCTGAAGGTGGAAAAAATGGGTGCATATAAGTATATAGCGCAGGCATGGAAGTCTCCGGAGAGGAGTTATGTTTACCAGCTGCTTCGCGAGCGTTTGCCTGAGTGGCGTCGTGGCGAGAGTGTTGTGCGCGTACCTAGGCCGCTTCGCCTCGACCGCGCGAGGGCTCTTGGTTATAAGGCAAAACAGGGTATAATTGTCGTCAGGGCAAGGATTCGTAAAGGCGGCCGCAGGAAGGAGCGTCCCAATGCCGGGCGCAGGCCCAAGCGCATGGGTGTGGTAAAGTACACCCCCAAAAAATCACTGCAGTGGCTGGCAGAGGAGCGTGCCCAGCGCAGATACCCAAATCTGGAGGTACTCAATTCCTACTGGGTCGGGAAGGATGGGAAGTATGAGTATTTTGAGGTAATCATGGTTGACCCTCACCACCCGGCGGTACGCAACGACAAGGAGCTTGGCTGGATCGCTGGTAAGGCTCATCGCGGGCGCGTGTTCCGCGGACTTACAAGTGCAGGGAAGCGTTCCCGCGGTCTGAGGAATAAGGGTAAGGGCGCTGAGAAAGTCAGACCCAGTATAAGGGCGCATCAGCGCAAAGGAAAGTGATGAGGGTACTCAGCGTTAAGGCAAGCTGCTTCGCTCACGCGACTGAAGAGGTGGAGAGGGTAAAGCAGGCCCTCACCGGTATCTTCCCCTTTGATGTGGAGGTGAAGCACAGCGAGGCGCGGGGTCAGTTTGGCAACCCCATAGTTATTCTGGAGGCAGAAATAACTAGGCAGAGAGAGATCCGAACATTCCTTAATAGGTTGATTGAATCCCTCCCGGAAGAGGAGCTCAAACGCCTTGCTGAAGAGGTGGAGCAGCGCTTTGAGCAGGGCAGGTTCTATATTCGCCTTGACAAGATGCAGGCATACTTGGGCAGGCTCCGCCTGGGACAGGGGCTTCAGGTTGTGCTTGTGATTACGAGCTACCCCTACAACGAAGGGGAGATAAAGGAAGAGCTTAAAAAACTTTTCAGGCGGTGAGGATGTTTATAGATCTGCGCGTTCATTCTCTTAATTCGAGTGGCGTTGACTCGCCCGCGAGACTGCTCAGAGAGGCGGCTTCACTGGGGATAAAGCTCGGACTCTGCGATGGTGTAGCCTATGACAATGCTCTCTCGGGGATTGAGATAAAGGCTGAAAGCAAGCGGGCAATGATCAGGGCACTCCGCAAAAGCTGGAGAAGGTTTGACTATGTGGTGGTGCATGGCGGCGAGGCGAAGATTAACCGTGCTGCCACGCGGGATACTCGCGTTGACATCCTCGCACACCCTTACTTGGGAAGACGCGACTCAGGCGTAGACGTGGTGGTTGCAAGGCAGGCGGCAGAAAATGGCGTTGCTATTGAGGTTGACCTCTGGAGTATTATCTCTGCGAAGGGTATTGCTAGGGTCAGGCAACTTCAGAAGGTGCACCGCATTTTGCTTCTGAGCAGGAAGTATGGTTTTGACATCGTCGTAACCTCAGGCGCCAAAAGCAGATATGAGCTCCGCGGCAGTAAGGAGGCGGAGGCAATCCTAACCAGCATAGGCTTCTCGCAGTCGGAGGCGAGGAGGGCGATTGAGGAGGTACCAATGGAGATACTGGAGAAGAAGAGGCTGGCGAAGCAGGAGCTGTCGCGAGGGGTGAGGCTGGTTGAAGATTAAGGCACTGCCACCTGCTCTGAGGATGAGGAAGCGCTACATAGCCTTTCGCGTGGAGAGCGACCGTTCCTTCAAGAGAGAGGAGGTTGTGAGGGCAATAGTTAGCTCTGCCCTTGCCATGTTTGGCGAAGCCAGAGTGGCGGAAGCTAATATGATGGTACTGGACTTTGATGAGGATGAACAGCAGGGTTTTGTGGTGTGCTCTCACCTTAGTGTTGCGGACATCATAGCCTCGCTGAGTCTAGTCAGCGAAATCTCCGGTGAGAGGGTACACATCCGCACCCTCGGCACAAGCGGAACTGTGAAGGCCCTTAAAAGAAAGTTTTTAAATAGGAAGAGACACTTTATAAATGCTGAGAGTACAGTAAAGTTTAAGGGCAAGGAGTTTGTAGTTGTTAGGGAAAGTGGAGAATGCTGCGATGCCTTACCTCGTGATGAGGAGCTTATTAACAGACTGAAGCTCCGTAAGATGAGGTTTATCGGGGTAACAAAAAGTGATTTGAGAGGTGAAGAAGATGCAGCCGATACCTAGCATGGGTTATGACAGGGCTATCACTGTGTTCAGCCCTGACGGCAGGTTGTTCCAGGTGGAATATGCGAGAGAGGCGGTGAAGCGTGGTACAACCTCTCTGGGAATAAGGTACAGCGATGGCGTGCTTCTTGCGGTGGATAAGCGCATTACCTCCAAGCTTGTTGAGGCGAGAAGCATAGAGAAAATATTTCAGATTGATGATAATATAGGCGCTGCTACCTCAGGTTTGGTGGCGGACGCGAGGGTGCTTGTGGACCGCGCAAGGGTTGAGTGCCAGGTGCACCGCATCACCTATGGCGAGCCAATAGATGTGGAGCTGCTCGCCAAGAAGATATGCGACTTCAAGCAGCTCTACACACAGCACGGCGGGGTGAGACCCTTCGGTATAGCGCTTCTCATCGCAGGTGTGAATGAGGCCCCCCGCCTGTTTGAGACCGATCCAAGCGGGGCGCTGATTGAGTACAAGGCCACGGCAATAGGCGCTGGCAGGAGCACGGCAATGGAGATATTTGAGAATGAGTATCGCGATGATTTAACGAAGGACGAGGCGATAGACCTCGCGCTCAAGATAATGAATGAGGTCACAGACGGCAAGATGAGCGAGACCTCCATAGACATGGCTGTGGTCGAGCTTGAGACACAGGAGTTCAGGAAGTTCACACCTCAAGAGGTGCGGGCTTATCTGGAGCGTATGCCCAAGAAGACAGAGAAGGAAGAAGAGGAGTAACGCCAATGGTCAGCCTCGATGAGGCGGTGATCGCTCGCCTCGAAACAAGGGGCGAGCGTTTTGAGGTTCTGGTTGATCCCGACCTTGCCCTCGACCTCAAGCATGGAAAAGAGGTTGACTTTGAGAAGCTCCTGGCAGTTGATACCATCTTCAAAGATGCGCGCCGGGGAGACAAGGCCTCACTGGAGCATGCATTTAAGCTACTCAACGTCTCCAGCCTAGAAGAAGCGGTGCGCAAGATTATCAGAAAGGGTGAGATTCAGCTCACCACGGAGCAGCGCAGGAAGATGCAGGAGCAGCGCCGCAGGCAGATAGTTAACTACATCGCCAGGCACGCGATAAACCCTCAGACAGGCACGCCCCATCCGCCGCAGCGCATCGAAAAGGCGCTTGAAGAGGCGAAGGTAAACATTGACATCCACAAGAGTGCTGAGGAGCAGATACCTGCGGTTATTAAGGCGCTGCGCCCTCTGCTTCCAATAAAATTTGAGGAGCGTAAGTTTGCCGTTAAAATACCTGCTAATTACGCCGCAAAGGCTTACTCAGTTGTTATAAAGTTTGGTAAGCCTGAAAAGGAAGAATGGTTGCGCGACGGAAGCTGGGCTTTTATGATGAAGCTCCCCGCCGGTGCGGTGGATGAGCTTTTCCGTGAGCTGAATGCGCTTACAAAAGGTGATTTCGAGACGAAGATACTGAGGTAGGAGCATGGAAAGGAGACTTGTTATACCCGGAGAAGAGGTTGCCGAGGGAAAGGTAAAGCTGGGTGATGGTGTCTACCGCGATGGAGATAAGATTTATGCCTCCATTCTTGGTCTACTGGATACCGCAAGGGGTGTGGTCAGGGTTATTCCCCTCACAGGCAGGTACTTCCCAAAGGTTGGAGACTTTGTTATTGGTACTATCAAGGGCACAGTATACGAGACCGCATGGGAGGTGGACATAAACTGTCCGTACTCTGCGATACTTAACGCCAGCGACTACTATCGCGAGGTCGACCCGTTTCGTACACCGCTGCGCAGGATAATGAGCCCCGGTACGACTATCTATGCCTATGTACGTGAGGTAACACTCAACAGGCGGATTTATATTACCATGCGCCAGCGTGGCAGCAGGGTGATAAAAGGCGGGCGACTGGTTGAGATCTCACCAGCGAAAGTCCCGAGGGTAATTGGAAGAAAGCGCTCCATGATATCCATGATTGTGAAGGAAACCGGCTGCAAAATGCTGGTCGGGCAGAATGGTCTGGTGTGGATAAGGGCAAAGCCCGAAATCGCGGACTTGGTGGAGCGCGCTGTAAAGAAAATTGAAGCAGAAGCTCACACCTCAGGCTTAACTGACAGGATAAAAGAGATGATTGTTAAAGAGAGGGAAAAGTATGAAGGTAGGTGAACCCGAGGAGTTTATTATAGACGGGAAGCGCCTCGATGGAAGGCGTGTGGACGAGCTCAGGCCTCTGAAGATTGAGGCAGGTGTTTTGAAGCGGGCGGACGGCTCGGCTTATCTCGAGTGGGGTGGAAATCGCGTGCTTGCGGCATGCTACGGTCCAAGGGAGATTCACCCACGCCACGAGGCAAATCCACAGCGAGCGGTGCTCCGTACATACTACAGCATGGCGCCGTTTTCTGTGTATGAGCGCAAGCGTCCGGGTCCGGATAGGCGGAGCATGGAGATTTCAAAGGTTACCAGGCAGGCACTGGAGAGCGTGGTATTCACCCACCTGTATCCTATGACGGCTATAGATGTGTATATAGAGATTCTTCAGGCACAGGCCGGCACGAGATGCGCCGGCATAACCGCAGCTAGCGTGGCACTTGCAGACGCCGGGATACCCATGAAGGACCTGGTGCCTGCGTGCGCCGCTGGCAAGGTGGGTGGACAGATAGTGCTGGACCTCTTTGACATTGAGGACAATTACGGAGAGGCAGATTTGCCTGTGGCAATAGTCCCCCGCACGGGTGAGGTGAGCCTGCTTCAGATGGATGGTAACCTTACCCAGGAGGAGTTTGAGGAGGCCTTCAAGCTGGCGGTAAAGGGATGCATGCAGGTTTATGAGAAACAGAAAGAGGCTCTGAGAAAGCGTTATGGAGGTAGCAAGGAATGAAACATGAGATCATCGCTGACGTTAAGCGAGACCACATTGTCAATCTCCTCAACAGCGGCAAGCGCATCGATGGCAGAGGCTTCGATGAGTACCGGGATATAAGTGTTGAGGTTGGGATAAATCAGCGTGCCGAAGGCTCTGCGCTTGTAAAGCTGGGCAAAACACAGGTGATGGTTGGTGTGAAGCTTGCAGTGGGTGAGCCCTTCCCGGACATGCCTGACTCAGGTGTGCTCACCACCAACGCCGAGCTTATCCCCCTTGCGAGCCCAAGCTTTGAGCGCGGGCCTCCGGATGAGGACACAGTGGAGCTCGCTCGTGTGGTCGACAGGGCAATACGAGAGTCTCAGTGCATAGACATGGAGAAACTGTGCATTAAGGAAGGCGAGCTGGTGTGGATAGTGTTTATAGACCTCCACCCCCTGGACTACGACGGCAATCTGTTCGACGCGTGCACTCTTGGAGCAATAGCTGCGCTGAAGAATGCGGTGTTCCCGAAGCTGGATGAGAACGGCAGGGTGGACTACAAGACGAAGACGGAGGAGAAGCTTCCTATCGTTGATACACCTGTAGAGGTGACATTTGCGAAAATAGGTGGACATATTGTGCTTGATCCCTGCCTTGAAGAGGAGGAGGTGCTTGACGCCAGGCTCACAATAGGATACAACGAGAAGGGTGAGATTGTTGCGATGCAGAAGGGCGGAAGCGGCACCTTCACCCAGGAAGAAATCCTTGATATCGTTAAGCGGGGAAGAGAGAAGGCAGAATTTCTCAGGAAGCACTTGCCAGGGTGATTCTTATGGGAAGGACAAAGAAAATCGGTTCAGCAGGTAAGTTTGGCCCACGCTATGGTATGCGCCTTCGCAGAAAGTGGGTTGAGATAGACAGGAAGCAGAGGCTTCGCCATGTTTGCCCCGTATGCCAGCGCCGCGGTGTGAAGCGCGTGGCTTCAGGTATATGGGCCTGCAGGAAGTGCGGTGCCAAGTTTACCGGCGGTGCCTATCTGCCACAGACCGCAGCAGCGCTTACCGTGGAGCGTGCTGTGAAGAAGGTGGCGGGTGCATAGGGATGTACCGCTGTGGTAGCTGTCAGCGCGAGGTAGAGCTTACAAAGGACGAGCCGGTACGCTGTCCCTTCTGCGGTTACAAGATACTCTTCAAGATTCGCTCCTCTGCCACAGTCAAGCGGGTTAAAGCTCGCTGAGGATGATCCTTGTCACCACCTCGCGCAAACCCTCACCTCGTACCAGAAGCTTCAGCAGAGATTTTGCCAGAGCGCTGGGTGCAGACTACTTTACGCGAGGTAAGGCGAACCTGGTGCAGGTTTTTAGTCTAGTGCCAGAGGAGGGTCGCCTGGTTATGATTAAGGAGAGGCGGGGCAATCCTTCGCTCATTGAGATTTACCACCGTGGTGAGAGAGTGCTTGCATTAAAGCTGAGCAGGGCGATGCTCACCCGGGAGATTAAGCACAGATATGGATACTCTGCAAGGGGAGAGCTTGCAAGGAAGCTTTCCAGTGCTCTGGGTGTGGAGGCTGGCGTTGTAATGCAGCGGGGCACATCGCTTATGCTCCGCGATGGACCCGAGTTCAATGTGGAGAAGGTGATTGAAGGTGCTCAGGGGCGAGGCCAGGATTGAGCTGGAGTTTGACACTGAGGCACAGGCAGAGGTTGTCTATGCGGCGGTTTTGCCAGAGGTGCACTCATCTCCAATGAATCGTGCCGGGGCAACCTTTAAAAGAGAGGGCAGCAAGATAATACTCGAGGTTAGCGCAAAGGATGCGGCTTCGCTTAGAGCATCGCTTTCATCTTTCATGCGCTGGCTTAAGCTTGCGATTGAACTAGGAGGTTGAGAAATGGAGCAATTACCACCCCAACTTCAGCATCAGCTTGCCCAGTTTCAGCAGCTCCAGCAGCAGGCCGAAGCTATAGCCACGCAGAGGCTGCAGATGGAGCTTCAGCTGAAGGAGGTCACCCGCGCCCTTGAGGAGGTGCAGAAACTTGGCGAAGATGCAGAGGTTTATAAGAGTGTGGGCAACCTTCTCATAAAGAGTGAGAAGGGCAGTGTGGAGGCAGAGCTAAAGGACAGGAAGGAGACTCTGGAGCTCAGGATAAATACGCTGAAGCGCCAGGAGGAGAAGGTAACCTCTCGCCTCAAGGAGCTTCAGGCGAAAATTCAGGATGCCATTCGTTCGCGTGCAACGCGTGCACCTGGAGCAGGAGGTGCCGGTTAGTCTTCCTCGAAGGTCTCTACGGAGACTTTTATTTTTTTCCCGCTGAGCCCGTCGAAGAGGTTGTAAACCAGGCGTATCTTGCCCTCTTCATCCTTAATTGTGGGCTGATTCTGACTCCATACAAGGGTGCCGACAAGCTCGCGCTTCATGTTAATAAGGAATGCAGCATGGGTATTAAAACTTAGCGCCGTCACCCTCTTCAAAGTAAAGCTCCGTCAGGTAGCCATGATTTCTCAAAATTGCGTCGGCTTCTTTAAGTGAATTGGTGTTGGCTATAAGCTGGGCGATGTGGCTGAACCTAAAAACATGCTCGGGGGAGAAGTAAAATGTTACTAGGGCGCAGGGTGTGAGGTAAACGCTGCGCTGCTCGGACCTTATTTTATATGTCCCGTACTTCCCCCTCCCGGCTTCTATCACAAGCCTGCTCGCTTCAGTAGCCGTAGCGGAGGCGATGCGCTCCATGAGCTCCAGGTCCTGCTTCGTAGCACCCCTGGCGCCGAGAAGGGCACCTCTCGCAATAAGCTCCGCCACATTGCGGTTTAGCTCCTCAAGGGTGAGCTCGCCATCGCTGCCATAGCCTATTACCCCGAGGACACTTGGTACGGGGAGCTCTGCAAGGCTTGCGATCATGACCCCATCTGCAAGGGGACTCTGCACCCCACGCTCGTCTCCCCTTGCGAGGGAGTCTCCTCCCACATCTATACCAACAACCAGGTCTATGTCAAGCTTTTCAATCGCCCGCGTAAGCGCCCTGGCAGTACCCCTTGTACCGCCGTTTATGTCAAGGAGGAGTACCTCTTCGCCCAGCACCTCTGAGGCGACGCTTTCAGTAAAGGGTGTACCGTATGTGGTTTTGGTCCTGGGGTTGGCAAGTGCCACACCCTCGCAGACCTCTGTAATGTTCTCCAGCTCTTCTATACGTCTGGGCCCGGGCTTTGGGTCCACGACGCGCCGCTCCCAGGTCAGGCCACCCAACATAACCTCCACCCCAAGCATGGAGAGGTAGCTTGCTGTGGGTATACATCCTATTATGTCACCTCCCCCTCCAATTCCTATCAGCAGCGCCTTCCTTGCCCGTGTGGCGATCTCATCGAAGCTCATGGTATCGCATTATGCTAAGACGTTAACCTTAAGTATAAAAACCATGCTCACCCCCAATGCTAGAGCTATTCTTGAAAAGCAGGGCTACCGTATCGTGGGAAGACACTCTGCGGTAAAGCTGTGCCACTGGACAAGGGAGCGTCTGCTCAGGAAGCGCTCCTGTTATAAAGCAAGGTTTTATGGCATAGCATCACACCGCTGCCTGCAGATGACACCCAGCGTGGCGTGGTGCCAGCATCGTTGTGTTTTCTGCTGGCGTCCGGTGGAGCACACCCTTGGCGCAGAAATGCAGGGCGAGGTTGATGAACCAGAGTTTATTGTTGAGGAGGCGATTAAGGCACAGCGTGCCCTGCTCAGCGGATACGGGGGTGAGAAAGAGAGGGTTACCAGGCAGGAGTTTGCCGAGGCTCTCTCGCCAAAGCATGTGGCCATTTCTCTCGCAGGTGAGCCGACAAACTACCCGAGAATAGCCGAGCTTGTTGAAGCTTTCCATCGCCGTGGCATGAGCACCTTTCTGGTAACCAATGGTATGAACCCGGAGCGCATTGCGGAGGTTCACCCGACCAGCCTTTACCTCTCCCTGATTGCATACGACGAAGAGCTATACCGTAGAATTAATGTGCCCCGCATTAAAGACGGCTGGGAGCGCTTAATGGCAAGTTTGGAGGTGTTCTCCCAGAGCAGGAGCCGCAAGGTGGTGCGCATTACTCTTGTGCGTGGCTACAACCTTGAGGCGCCAGAGGCATTTGCGCCGCTTATTGAGAAAGCAGAGCCGGACTTTGTTGAGGCCAAAGGTTATGTGCATGTGGGCTATTCGCGCCGCCGCCTTACGCGGGAGCACATGCCGAGCTATGAGGAGGTGGGAGAATTCGCCAGGGCACTGGCTGATGCCACGGGCTATGTTGTAGCAGACTCCTCCAGGGATAGCAAAGTTTTTCTTATTAAAAAGGAATGAAGCAGTATGGGTTTAAAGGATATAATCACAGAGATTAAGGAAGAGCTCGATGCCAGGGATGCCCGTCGTGAGGAGGTCTTTGCCATAGCGCGGGAGATGAGAAGGCTTGCCACACGTGCCCTGCGGGAGATTCACCTGAACAGGTATGATGCTGCGGCTGAGCTTCTGGGTGAGGCGGAGAAGCTGATTTCCAGGCTGACCGAAGAGGATTTCAGATTCAGTTTACTCCAGGAGGCGGTGCAGGAGTACGTGGAGGCAATGTTAACCTTCCGCCTTCTCCGGGGTGAGGAAATACCATCACACCGCGAACTTCGTGTGCCTGCGGAGTGGTACCTCCTTGGCCTGGGTGATGTGGTGGGTGAGCTAAGAAGGCGGATTTTAGACCTTCTGCGTGAGGAGAAGTTTGACGAGATAGAACGTCTCCTGGATGTTATGGATGAGATAGCTCATGAGCTTAATTCCCTTGTTTATCCCAGTGCAATAGTGGCGATAAAACGAAAGCAGGATGTTGCCAGGATGATAGTGGAGCGCACCCTGG
This sequence comes from Candidatus Hydrothermarchaeota archaeon, assembly GCA_015521615.1. Lineage (GTDB taxonomy): Archaea > Hydrothermarchaeota > Hydrothermarchaeia > Hydrothermarchaeales > BMS3B > Pyrohabitans. The sequence goes on along the minus strand of WANW01000023.1, from coordinate 31,640 downwards.
GTGAGGTAACAGTGGCTATAAAAGAGAGTGAACTGCGCCGTGTGCTGGAGAAGCTGCGCTAATTTTCTCATGAGAAGTCTCAATTCATGAGAAAATTTTATTACCCTTCAGCATGAATTTATTTGCATGGACGTGTTTTTCACATTTCCTGTTAAAACCAAAGCGGTTGTGTTTAAAGGTATTGCAGATGGGGAGAAGGTGCTCTTTCTATGCGATTCAAAATTTGATAAGCAGGAAGCTCTCAGAACATTTGCCAGGGCGTGCTTGCGTGAAAATAAAGGTGTTTTCTATTCATATGCTTTTCCTGAAAATGCAGTTGAACTTGAAAAGCAGAGCGGGTTGAGAGTTTATGAGATGAACATAAGGAGGTCGGTTGATAGGTCTGAGAACTCCCTCCAGGGCCTGAGAAACGCACTGGATAACTTTTTCCGGGAGCATGGAGCTGGGGCTGCGATTCTTGACTTTGATTCGGCTCCGAGCTATCTCCTGCGTGAGGAGCTTGTTTCAGCCCTTGAAGGCTTTTTTAGAAATTTTCCAGAGGCTACCATCATTACATGCTTCAGCATAGATGCGGTAGACGCAGAGTTTCTGGAGCGGGTTTTTAGGTTCTACAGTTTTGTGGTGGTTTCAGCGGATGCCGAGAAAACCATTATATCACCTGTTGCAGTCAATGGAAGGGCGGAAATAAGGGAGGTTGACGTCATTTCAACAGAGGTGGCAGATACTCTTGTGAAGAAGTTTCTGGACCTGATAATCCTCTCAATACTTTCTACGGAGCCCATGCATGGCTACAGCATAATAAAGACAATATTCCACCGGTGTGGCGTGCTTGTGAGTCAGGGCATGCTCTACCCGCTGTTGCATGAAATGCAGGAGAAGGGGCTTGTGAAGCAGGAGGCTGCAAACATGGGTAGAGGCAAGGTTTATGCGATAACTCCAGAGGGCAGGGAAGTGGCAAGGACTAGGCTCAGGGAGTTCTCAGGTACCCTGCACTACCTTCTCAGCCTGATTGGCGGTGGAAGCTCTATGTCGCCGTGAAGCTCACTAATCCTGCGAAGGCGGGAGGTTATCTGCTTTATCTCCTCCTCTGAAAGTGTTACCTTGTTTTCCATCTCCTTTATCTGTGAGCGAAGACTTCTAACCTTATATGCAAGTACAACATTCAGCGTCATGCTGGCCCCAAAGAGCACATAGAGGATTTTCAGGGAGGTGTAAACGTCCACCATGGTGAAAACCTCATGATGTATTTTTTGTTAGCCTTAAACCACCGAGAATTCTCTGAAGTATGCTCTTTCTGTTTTCGGGAGTTGTGGGTGGGATATACTCCTCACCGAGCAGCTCGGCGGCCAGGCGGTTAATTGCAACTGCTGCCTTTGACGTGGGTGAGCCTATCACCAGAGGCACACCAATCGCCGAGGCCTTTTTAACCTCTGCATCTTCCGGCACCACGGCCAGGATAGGAGTATCGAGCACAGCACCAACGTGCTGGGCGGTGAGGTCAAACTCGTTGCCAGTTGCCCTGTTGAGGATTGCGCCCAGCACCTTTGTGCCACACATCTCAGCCACTTTTTTTGTTTTAAGCGCGTCTGAGAGCGAGGAAATCTCTGGATTTACAACAAGTATCAGGTTCTGTGCCATGGACAGGGCGATGTATGCCTCTTTTCCCAGACCGGCGGGTGCATCAATAATCAGGATATCGGTACCCTCAACGAGGGTTTCCATAACCTCCACAAGCTTCTCCGGATCCACCCGCCTCAGCTTGGTCAGGCTTATGCCTGCCGGTACTATTGTCACACCGCCCGGCCCTTCATACATTGCCTCCTCTATCCCACACTCTCCTGCAAGCACGTCCTGAAGAGTGTGGTTTTTTCCTTCCATACCCAGAATGAGCTCAAGGTTTGCCATTGCTATGTCTGCATCGAGAATTGTTACCCTCCTCCCCCTCTGTGCCATTGCGATTCCAAGATTGGCACTTATTGTTGTTTTACCTGTCCCGCCTTTGCCAGCGGCTACTGTAATAGACGTGCCCATTCGCATACCTCCATACAGGTTTACATGCTTTCGTCTTATTAATTTTTCTTAAAAAAAGTAATCAGTGCTGGGGCTGGGAGGGCAGGCTTATACCAAGATTCTGCAGCGCCTCTGCTGCACAGTTTCTAACCCACTCACTTCTGTCGTTGAGCGCCTTCTTAAGCGCCTCTATTGCTCTGTCATCTTTAATCTTGCCCAGTGCTGAGGCGGCGACGGTGCGCACCATGTCGTCCTCATCATTCAGCGCCTTAATAAGCGGTTCAACTATGCGCTCGTCCTTCACACCGTCCAGGGCGGAGACAGCACAGTATCTCACTGTGCTCTCCTCATCGCTGAGCGCTTCAATGAGAGGCTCTATTGCACGCTCTCCACCGCTCTTCCAGAGGGCAGAGGCGGCTATCCTTCTGACATTCGCATCTCTGTCTTTGAGGCACTGTATCATTATATCCAGCACTCTATCATCTCTATACCCCGAGAGCGCCGAGATTATATCTCTTCGCACCAGCTCATCTTCTTCATTGTAGAAGGCTTCAATGAGAGGCTCTATTGCACTCTGCTTGCCCAGGTTTCCCAGGGCTCTTGCAGCACTTGCACGCACAGCACTGTCCCTGTCATTCAGTGTATCAATGAGAGGCTCTATTGCGCGTTCGTCGCCTATTCTGCCCAGAGCTTTTGCGGCATTTGCTCTTACTTTGCTATCCCTGTCGCTCAGAGCTTTAATAAGCGGCTCCACGGCACGCGGACTCTTCATAACACCCAGAGCCTTGGCAGCACTCGCGCGAACTATGCTATCCCTGTCGAAAAGGGCGTTTATTATGGGTTTAATGGCCTGCTCCTCGTCTATCTTTGAAAGGGCAGATGCAGCAACGCTTTTTGCCAGAACCTCACTTTCCTCAGCCTCATCCTCCACTTCTTCTACGTCCTCAAGCATCGAGCGAACAAGAGCCTCGATGTCCTCCTCTGTGGGTTCACGGATATTGAGCTTCTTCATCAGCTCCTCTCTGCTCAGCACCTCCTCGACGTTCTGGTATTCCAGTTCAGTGGTGAAAATCTGGTCAGAGAGCACTTTTGGCATGAATATGGTGGGCAGGCCACTGCTGTCCACACCTCTGAACACCACCCCAAGACTCACAAGCTTGCTTATCGCTATATCCACATCTCCACCCAGAAATTTTTTAAGCTCATTGTATGTGACTTTTCCTGTATCAGAAAGCATGGAGCAGAGCTGATTTGTGGCTTCGTCAGCCTTAATAAGCTCCTTGGCTCTTTCAACTCTGGCGCGATTTATGAATATCTGTCTCAGCATGGACTTGTATTCCGGACCTATTTCATAGCCGCCCTTATGCTTTATTACAAAGTCGAGCTTGTTTATTGTGTCAATGGCAGCATCGAAGTCCTTTTCTCCAAAGTCAGAGAGGAAAACTGAAAGGCTGACTATCCTGAGCAGCTCCTTCTGCACGGGCCCCTCGCTGAATACCAGCATCTCCAGTAGCCCGAGCGTCGCCTGGGGCATGGTGTCAAATAGCTCACTTATTGACAGGATTCTGCTGTACAGCTCCTTACTTGCTATCATGTCTCTGTTTGAAATAAGCGTGGCATACACATCATCGTAGGTATACTCCTCTATAGACTCTATGATAAGGCTGGAGTCCATGAGGTTTCTCAGAGCCTTTTCTCCAAGGGTGTTGTAGAGTCCGAGCCTTGAGAAGGCAGCCACACCCGCAAGTTCACCTTTCAGGTACAGAAGGTTTATGTTCTCAATTCTGGTTTTGGCCCTGACGATTCCGGTGAATTTAGATTTCTCGATAAATTTCTTTACTTCTTTTAGATTTCTAAACTCTTTATCGAGCTTCTTACCTCTGGGGAATTGGATTTCTTTCTTTTCCTCTTCTTCATCATCCAGCAACTTTCCAAGCCACTCGTACATTTTTATCCTGCCTTTATCCTATCCAGAGCTTCAGCGGCGCAGTGCCTTACCCACGCATCCTCATCACGCAATGCTTCAATCAGATATGGTACTGCTTCCTTCATACCCAGCTTGCCCAGTGCCGAGGCGGCGACAGTGCGCACCATGCTGTCCTCATCCTTCAGAGCATTCACCAGCGAGGGGAAGGCACTCGCATGCGGATAGTTGTCAAAGTAGGATGCGGCGGAGTAGCGCACCATGCTATCTTCATCTTCAAGCTTTTTCACCATCGGCTCCACCATGTTTTCACCCGGAACCTTCAGCAGCGCTGAAATGGCGAGCCTTCTTACATATACATCGCTGTCATTGAGTGCTTCAACCAGGTGATCCACGGCCTTCTCGGCTCCAATCTTCCACAGGGCAGAAACAGCAAACCTTCTCGCCTGGACGTCGTCACTTTTTAGTGCCTCTACCAGCACATCCACCTGCTCATTGCGGAAGGCTTCAATGAGTTTATTCTCAATATCTCCAAGCTCAAGCTCAGATTCGTCTAAAGTGCTTAGTATAATTTCAATCTCCTCTTCAGTCGGGTCCTTGATATTCAGTTTTTTCATCAGCTCCTCTCTTGTGAGAGTAGCACGCTTTGCGACCTCTACTCTGAGTTCCTCCATCAGCTCAAGAATCTCTTCAGGCATGAAGTATACTGGCTCTCCTTCCCGGTCTACCGTCCTGAATAGCAGCCCCTCTTCGACCAGCTTGAGAAGTGCAGCTTTTTTCTCCGCTTCCAGTTCCTCAAATTTCTCCATTGTCAATGCGCCCCGCATTCTGCGGAGAAGCTCCACCGCCTCTATAGCATCGGCATTGAGGCTGGCGATTATCTCATCCCTTGCCGGAATTCTGCGAAGCACATATCTCCTTAGCTGCTGCTGCACCTCTCTGTTTATCTCAACATGTCCATTTTTTAGATAGACTGCGCCCTGCCTTTCAAGCTCTTTTATCTCATTTTGTGCATTTTTGTATTCCATCCCAAGCCAGCTGGATATCTCTTTAAGTGACTTAAGGCGTATCTTACCTTCTGCGAAGGCAAAAAGTCCTATCAGCTGGGGATAACTCTTGAAGAACTCGTCGAGATTAATCTCACGTACTGGTATTATACTGCGCTTTTTAAGCTCATAAACTTCCCTTTCCAGGCGATTGCACTCTTCGTTAAGTCCCTTAAGCGCCTTTATGTACCACAGCTCCAGCTGACGGAGGTATTCAATCTCCTCCTTCAGCTTCCTTAGCTGGTGTACCTCCTCCTCAAGTCTGGTACACTCAAGATTGAGCGCCTTTATAACCTTGAGGTAGGTCTTTTCCAGCTCTCTGAACTTGGTCACATCCTCCAACAGAGCCTCCAAGGGATATCCCTTCCGTGTTCTTTTATCTATATTCTATATACTTGGCAATATAAAATTTTTTCCTGCAACTATAACGAAATTTTAGATTCATTTACCTAAGCTCTCCAATAAAACGCTTTTAGATGTGGTCTTTTTTGACTTTGGTGGCTTTGGCCCATTGAGCCTGAACATTCTTACAGAATCCTCGAGGCGCTGCGCTGCCTCGGAAAGATGCTCCGCCATGGCGGCGAGCTCCTGCATCGCAGCGCTCAGCTCCTGCACTGCGGCGGCGGTCTCCTGGGTTGCGGCTGCGGTATCCTCTATCATTGTGGCGATAGAATTTGCCGATTCAATTACGCTCCTCACATCCTTTTTGAGCTTCCCTGTAGCAAGGTTTATCTCACCGATTACCTCGCTGGTCTCCTCCACACTTCTGGTTATCTCGTTAAAGGAAGCCAGAGCGCTGCTCACCACCTGGGTTCCGTTCTCAATATCCTCAGCACTCTGCTCTATTTCACTTACAACCTTGCCTATCTTTCTTCCAACCTCTTCAATTATGCTTCCTATTTCCTCTGCAGACTTTGCGGAACTCTCAGCGAGCTTTCTTATCTCCTCCGCGACTACAGCGAAGCCACGCCCATGCTCACCTGCGCGCGCCGCCTCTATTGCTGCATTTAGAGCGAGAAGGTTCGTTTTATCTGCGATACCAGAGATAACCTCAACAATTCTTCCTATCTCTTCAGCGCTCTCCCCCAGTTCTTTTACCGCCTCAGATGTGCGTGAGGTTATCTTTCTCATCTCGCTGATTCTGCCCAACGCCTCCTTTGCAGCGTCGCTTCCATGTTCTGCGGCTTCCCGTGTTCTGGTGGCGATGCTCATCGCTCTCTCCACACTCTCCTCCACCCTGCTGAGAGAACCCTCCATATCATCCATGACCCTCATGGTTTCCTGGGCTCTGGCAGAGACTGTTGCGGAACTCTCTGCCATCTCCTGAGTTATTCCATTAATCTCCTCCGCCGAGGCGGTGATGTTTTGACTTGTGGCTGAGAGCTGCTGGGAGGATGAGGCGATATTTTCTGCAACCCCTCTCACATTTCCGATAAGTTCCCTCAAGGACTTAAGCATGGCCGAAAAGGAGCTCGCAACCTCGCCAAGCTCATCCCTGCTCTGGCTTTGAATCTCCACTGTCAGGTCGCCTCTTGCAACGCGTTTTGCCTTCTCTGAGATTTCTTTAAGCGGACGGGTAATCGTTCTTGTCCCGACGAATGCAAAGATCAATGCGAGAAGTACCGCCACTCCGGCTATGGTTTGCAATTGCTCTTTTGCATTCTGACTTTCCTGAATAGCAGTTGTCATCGCATCTGTCATTGTTCTCCTCTGCACATCAATAAGATTCTCGGCATTTGTCACGATGACGTTTCTGTGGCTTTCAAACTCCCTTCTCTTCTCCTCCGCATAGGCTTCTTTAAGCTTCACTTTATCGTAAGTCTCAAATAGGCTCGAACCTATCTTCTCAAACTTCGCATGCTCCTCTGCTACACTGGAATATTCGGGTAGCTTTTTCAGACCATCTCCAACCTCCCAGAACTTGTCCTTCTCTTCCTCTTCTCCGATGGTTATGTACTCATAGGCGGCAAGCATCTGCTCTACCACACCCTCTTTAATTTCAGGATTTTCAGATGTTTCAATAATCTCATCCCCCACCTCATGGAGCTCCTCGGCCATCTCTGAAATTTCCTTTCTGCTGGTGCTCAGCTCTTCATAGGCGCTCATAAGTAAAAGTCCTGCTTCAAAAAATCTGGGGTATCTCTCCTCTATTGCAACCATCGCCTCTCTTTCCTGAGCATTCAGAGGCTGGTCGTTCATTTTAGCTATAAGTTCCTTCAATCTCTCCCCGCGGGTATAATAGCTATTCCTCAGCTCCTCACGCATCTCAGGGTCTGCAGAAGAATACTTGAGCGCAGTCTCTGAAAGCAGAAATAGCTCTTCTGAGAGCCGGGCGGAAGCTTCCGCCTTTGGCCATGCCTCCTGAGATATCCTGGCAGTTGCCGAGTTTATCTCACCGATTTTCATGTACCCGATTATACCCACCGCATGGGATAGAAGAGCTATAATCAGAAAACTCCCCGCAATTTTATAAACAACTTTCATATTCTCCACCGCCAATATTGCAGTTTCCGGGCACCTGCATTTTCAACTACCATGAACCATTATTTAAAAATTCTTAAATTTATTTGATATAAACTTTTTTATAACTGAGAGTCACTATCCTCTACTGCAGAAAGATACCTTCAAGACCATGAACATGTGCATGTCTGCGTAAGGCTTTTAAAAATTGTGTATTAATTTCTCAGTGAGTGTGATTTAAATGAAAGTGAGCGAGCTTCTTGATGTGCTCAGGGATGAGTGGTATTCGATTAATGAAGATATAAAATCTCTTTCTTCCCTGAAGAAACCGGCAGGCAGTGAGTTTGTAGACAGGTTGAAGAGGATTGAAGAGCGAGCCCTTTCGCTGCGCAACCCGCTTCTGGAGCTGGTTAAGCAGATGCACGAGAATTTCCCGGAGGAACGTGATTTTGTCAAAAGTGCCGGGATGCGCGCTTCCGAGATGCTAGAAGAGTTCTGTGAACTGGTTACAAAGACGCGTGAAGAGCTGTCGGCAGTTTTTACCGGTGAAAGTGAGCTGGAAAAGCTCAATGAGAAGATAGCCGCACTGGAGAAAGAAGCCAGGGAAGTGGAAAGTGAGCTTGGTGCCAGTGAGGCGGCTTATTCAAAAAGGGCGGAGGAATATGAGCGAATTAGAGATGATGTGGAGAGAGAGTTCTCAACCCTCGCCTCTGAGGTTAGGCAGGCTTTTATAAGAGATGTTGCGCCCTATGCAGAGGATGTGGAAATTAAGCTGGCCGGAAAGCCCGTTACTCTTGAGACGCTCCTCGATGAGTACTCAGGGGGAGCAGGTGCCATTGAAATTTCTCCAAAGGGAAGGTTTGTAGGAAAGATTACCGGTAAGGCAAGTATAGGGGAAATAAAGGCAAGAACAGAGCTTTTTGAGCTCAAACTGAAACATTTCTCTTCCAAGTACGAGGAGGTTAAAAAGAAAAAACTGGAAAAGGAAGAGAAGATATTAAGGGAGTTTTCAGACCTGCCCTCCCTTAAAGAGAGGTGTGATAGCCTCAGGGAGCGGAAGGAGGAGATTGCAGAAACGCTTGCAGAACTGAGAAAGAGGAGGGCGGAGATCGATGCACTGCTGGCGAGAAATCGTGAAATGCTCAAAGAAAGCGCCACATTGTTTATCAGAGACAGGCTTCTTGAAGGTTACGAGAGGGCTCATGAGAGCATTCGCTCTGTTCTGGACTTTTCGGCAGAGAAGGTTGAGAAATGGGAGTTTGCCGGTGATGACCTTGAGAAGAAGGAGATGCGCTCCCTTATCAGGGAGCTGAAGCAGAAGCTTCAGGCGCTTGGCGATAAAAAACGCGAACTTGAAGCGCGTGTTGAGGAGTTAACTGAGAACCTCCGCGCTTCGCAATTTACCGTTGAGGAGCAGAACTCTAGGATATCTGAGCTGATGGAAAATCTCGATGCGATGGAGCAGGAGCTGACAAAACTTAAAGAAAGGCATAAAAAACTGGAGCATGAGCACAGGAAACTTGAGAACGAGCACGCTCTGGCAAAGGAACAGATAGATAAGCTGCTTAAGATTAAGGAAGAGAAAAAACTTCTTGAAGAAGAAAAGGCGGTTCTTGAAAAAATCAGGATAGACAATGAGGCGAAGATTGAGGAGTTAGGCAGGGAGATAGAGGAATACGTAAGCAGAATAAAACTGCTTGAAGGTTTCGAGAAGGAAAACGCCACGCTAAAGACTGAGCTGGCTTCTGCAAAGCGCAATGTTGAAAGGCTTGAGAGTGAGGTGGCCGAGCTAAAGGATAGGCTTACCACAACGCTCGCTGAGAAGGCAAACCTGGAGAAGGAGCTCTCCAGGCAGAAGGAGGAGTTTGAGACCCTTGTGGAGAAGCTGAATGCAGAGAAGGTGACCCTTGAGGCAGAGCTTGAAGAGCTGCGCGACGAGAGGAATGAGCTTGCCAGTAGGGTGAAGCTTCTTGAAAAATATGAGAAGGAGGCGAAGCGGTCGAAGGGTGAGCTTCTCGCAGCCAGAGACAGGATTGCTGAGCTGGAGGACACGATTAAGAAGCTTGAGGCAGGGCTTGCTGAGCTTGAAGCCACGAAGAAGAAGCTGGAGGAAGAGCTCAACAATACGAGGCAGGAGCTTTCCCGGCGGCTGGAGGAACTCAAGGTAACTCAAGGAGAGAAGGAGGAGCTTGAGAACCTCAGAGAAAAGCTGGAAGGGGAGATTCAGGAGCTAATTTCAAGGATAAAGCTACTTGAAAGCTATGAGAAGGAAAATCAGGAGCTGAAGCAGAGGCTGGCGGTGGAAGAAAGCAAGGTGCGCAAACTTGAGGCTCAGCTTGAAACTGCGAGGGAACAGATCACCAGCCTTACCGCAGGGAAGGATAAAAATGCGAAGGAGCTTGAGGAAGCAAAAGGCAGGATAAAAACGCTGCTTGAAGAGAATTCACAGATGGAGAGGCAAATTTCCCGCATGATGGAGAAGCTTTATGAATTTGAGGCCCTGAAGGGCGAGCACGAAAAGCTAAAGCAGAAATCCAGCGAGCAGGAGGAGGTACTTTCCAGGCTGAGGAAAGAGCTTGAGAGCCTCACCCGGGAAAAGGAGGAACTGGAAAAGCTCGCCAGGGAGTATCACTCACTTCGTGAGGAGGTGACCTCAAAAACCAAGGCCATGGAGGAGCTAAAGGAGAAGGTGCAGAAACTGAAGCAGTATGAGGAGAAGTGCAGAGCCCTGGAAAAGGAGAATCTGCTCCTTTATGGCAGGGTGGACAGTGCCGTTAGAGAGCAGAAGGAGAGGGATGTCGAGATTGAGAGACTGCGCAGAGAGCTTGCTAAGCTGAGCGCTGAGATGGAGCTGCTGAAGAATGAGAATTCTCGTTTAAAGCAGAAGCTTCTTCAGGCTGGCGGGAGGGTTGAAAAGGAGCTTAAGGAGCTGGAGAAGGAGATATTTGCGGCGCTGGAGAAGGCAGCAAAGGGTGTAGAAGCCTGTCTCAGGAAGTACAGCGCAAAACAGGTGGACACCGCCATTGAGGGCGCCTCTCAGTCTATAAAAAAGCTATATACCCTCTCCGCGAGTGTTGATGGTATAGAGGGTGAGGTCGAGAGGTGCGTTTCCTTCCTGAGAGTTGCGGTAGAGTATCTGGGAGACGCAAAGCTTGGTGTTGGTGTTGCACCAGGGGTCAGGGAAGGTAAAGAGGCAAGGGCAGAGTTTCTCTCCCAGGCCGCACAGCTTATAAAGAATGCCACCGCAACAGCAGAGAAGATTTTCAGCAGGATAGAGGCGAGCGCATACAAGAGCGCAAAGCAGCTTGAGAAGAAATACTCCTCACTCATGGAGGAAAAAGAAAAACTGGAAGGGGAGATCAGGGAGCTCAAGAAGCTTCTGGAGGAGAAGAACAGGGAGCTGAAGAAAAAGGAAGAGCTTCTGGAGAGGTATATTGAGCAGAAGACCTCCGCCCTGCGTCGTACCTAGACTACCTCCTGGCCAGGTAGGCTGCACTTCCGGCACAAAGTAGCACTGCCGCTGAGTATGTCATCGAATACCACAGAAGCTCTCCGGTGCCTGCGCTTTCCAGGCTGAGGAGCTTCAGCCAGAAAAGCACTAGGAAGAAGGCTGCTGCAATGCCTGCAATGGCGCTTAAGTGGAGCCTTGCCCTTACTTTGCCCTCTCCACCTGCGTCTTTTTCTCGGGCATAGCCTCCTCTGGGCAGAATAGCTGTGGAGACTGCTACCGCGGCCAGGGCTTTAAGTATATCACCCGGGATAAATGGAAGCACTCCTTTGGCAAGAGCCTCGCTGGCACTCAGCTGTACTACGTAAGCGAGCTGCACCGCACCTAAGGCATAGATTATCCCAACACCCGCGAACATGAGAGAGAGTTGCGCAGCCAGGCTTCGAGAACTTATGTAGGTGTCGGTAAAGTAGCCAATCAGGTATGAGGCAGCAATAAAGCCCAGAATGTAGCCTCCTGTTGCGCCCAGGAGCACTTCTATCCCGGCCTTGCCTCCTGCGAACCAGGGCACACCTAAAGCGCCTAGTGTTGCGTAGAGCGCCATACTAAGCGCGCCATAATTCCTGCCCAGCACAGCGCCGCTCAGAAGCACAAAAAACACCTGCCCTGTTACCGGCACGGGTGTGAAGGGAAGATATAGCTTCGCCTGTGCCCCGATGCCGGTGAGTCCGGCAAAGGCAATTGCAAGGGCAAGCTTGTAGGCGTAGCCAGCCTCGTACCTCCACCTGAAAAAGTTAAGCCTCGCATTCTCACTTATGAACATTTCTCACCACCTTCGTTAACCCTGACTTATCCTGTGGTTAACAATGTGCAGGTAGTTTATAAATTTTTCTATAATTTTTAATTTTAAATTAATTAAAGTATGTTAAAGAATAAAGGCAGGAAGCATGGGGCTTTTAAAAATTACAATCCTCGGGATTGGAATTATAGCTCTTCTAATTTTAAGCGTATCCTTCCCTCTCTCAATGTTCACAGGTCAGCACTCTTTCATACCCGGCAAAAATGTTGACTGCACCAAGTGCCATGCAGAGGAGGCGGGTAACCTTTCGTTATCCATATATCACTCCAACCTCAGCTGCAGGACTTGCCACAATACCACCTTCTCTCCCGGGCAGGAGGCGCATGCAGCGAGCATACCACGCTGCATAGACTGCCATACCAGTGTTGTGAGCAAGATAAACAGCAGCTACGAGGCGCACATGCCACTCTTCAGGACCGCCGAGAATTACAAGATACGTAGAGGCCCCAATGAGGCGTGTTTAATGTGCCACACCAACTACTCCGCAAACATAACCCTTCTTTATTATGAATACATAAACTATACAATATACAACAACGTGACATCTCCGGACGGCGGTGAGACCTACCTGTACAACATAGAGAGTGTGATTACAGGGCCACAGAGGAGCTATACAGTGGAGATAAAGAACGAAGGCGGGAGTACCCACTTCTGGAAGAACATCTCGGACATAAGCTGCGTGAGGTGCCACATCCGTATAAAGCTGGGGAATATCGGCAATGCCAATGGCTCGCAGCACGCTGGCGATGTGAACGACACAGGTACGTTGTACAATCTACCTTCAAACTCACCCTATCACCCTGGCCACGACAATTCCAGCTATGGCGGAGCCACCGACGCCTACTGCAGGAGTTGCCACAAGAATGCGAGTCTTGATATTTATGCAGGTGCACCCTACTACAACTACAACCTGAACTCCTCAGCTGTGCATGCTGCGCTCAAGCTAACCTGCCTGACCTGCCACAACAACTCGGGTCCCTATCCCCTGGGCAATGAGCCTCACACGAGAGGTGGGCACAACTCAACGCAGTTCTACCATGATGTATCTCAGAAAGTTACAAGGAGGCTCATCGGCGACCTGTGCACAGGCTGCCACCGCTACAACAACCATGCAGGTCTTTCTTCGATGAGCCAGTGCGCTACCTGCCACGGCGACTGCTCAGTGTGTCATGGAGGCATGGGTGGAGGGGGTATGGGAGGAGGAGGGGGCATGTGGAGCTTTAATGGAGGCAGAGTGGAGAATGACGTTTACACAGAGCCCAAGGCTGCAGAGAGCGATACCTGGGTATACAGAAGCTTTCCGTGAAAAAATCATTTTTATCCTCTCTATCCAGAGAAATTTTAAATACCACCGTTTCGCAATATATGAAAAATTCAGAGCAGGAGGTTCAGGATGAAGGTACTGGTGAGCGACCATCTCCATGAGGCAGGGATAGAGCTTCTTCGTCAGCATGCAGAGGTTGAAGTTGCAACTGGTTTGAGCAAGGAGGAGCTTATTGAGAAGATTCGCGATAAGGATGCGCTTCTCGTCAGGAGCGCTACAAAGGTCACTCGAGATGTTATAGAGGCGGCTGAGAACCTTAAGGTTATAGGCAGAGCCGGCGTTGGAGTGGACAACATTGATATCAAGGCTGCAACAGAGCGTGGCATTATCGTGGTTAATGCTCCTGAAGCTTCGTCTATAACTGTAGCGGAGCATACCATAGGCTTAATGCTCGCCCTGGCGAGGAGAATACCTCAGGCCAATGCCAGTCTTAAAGCAGGGAAGTGGGAGAAGAAGAAATTCCTCGGTGTGGAGCTGCGCGGAAAGACGCTGGGCGTAATAGGGATGGGCAGAATAGGTTCACAGGTGGTGCGGAAAGCGAAGGCCTTTGAGATGCACTGCATAGCCTACGATCCCTACATTTCAAAGAAGCTTGCAGAGGAGCTCGGCGTCGAGGTGGTCGACCTGGACGAGCTTCTTGCGAGGAGTGATTTTATTACCATCCACGTACCCCTGACTGAGCAGACCAGGCATCTGATAAATGCAGAAGCTATAGCAAAGATGAAGGATGGGGCGTATCTAATAAATGCCGCCCGCGGCGGTGTTGTGGATGAGGCGGCTCTCTACGAAGCGCTGCGCTCGGGCAAGCTTGCGGGCGCCGCCCTTGACGTGTTTGAGAAGGAACCACCATTTGGCAACCCCCTGCTTGAGCTGGAGAACTGCATAGTCACCCCTCACCTGGGCGCTTCTACGGAAGAAGCGCAGCGCTACGCCTCGCTCATCGCCTGTGAGGAAGTGCTCAAGGTGCTGCGTGGCGAACCTCCGCGCAATGTGGTGAACATGCCCAGGCTACCGCCAGAGGTGCTTGACAGGCTCAAGGACTACCTTGCACTTGCAGAGGCACTTGGCAACTTTGCAATTCAGCTGGTCTCCGGCAGAATTCGCGACGTAGAGGTGACCTTCTGTGGCGAGCTTGCAAAAGAGGAGCACCAGGAGGTTCTCACCAACGCTGCGCTCAAGGGTTTGCTATCGCCCATTCTTACAGAGGGGGTGAACCTGCTCAACGCGCCCGTGGTGGCTAAAAATCGTGACATACGCATTACTCAGGCCAAGAGGGATGATGCAGAGAAGTACGGGAGCCTTATAATCCTCAGGGTGAAGACCGATGAGGGCGAAACCATAGTGAAGGGCTCAAGCATCGGTGGCGAGGTTAGAATCACGGGCATAGAGGAGTATGCCATTGAGCTCACCCCGGGCGGGAAGATGCTCATCGTCAAGCATGAGGACAAGCCCGGGATGATAGGCAGGGTGGCCACACTTCTCGGAGAGAAGCAGATAAATATAGGAGCGATGCAGGTTGGCCGGCGCGAAAAGGGTGAGACTCAGCTCATGGTGCTTAGCGTGGACCAGCCTGTGGGTAAAGAGGTGGTTGATGAGATCGCCTCAATACCCGGGGTGTACAGCGTAAAGGAACTGGAGATGTGAGAGCATGGCAAAGGTCAGGGATTATATGACGCGGGGGGTTTACACCGTTGATGTCAATTCCACGCTGAGCGATGTGGTCAGAGTTATGGCGAAGTACAGAATCTCGGGTGTTGCGGTGGTAAGTGAGGACGGCGATACGATGGGTGTAATCTCAGATACCGACGTGCTGGACGCTATAATTAAGGGGAGGAACTTCGAGACCACAAAGGTTAGTGAGGTGATGATGCCCTTTACCCTTATAATTGAGGAGGACGCACCCCTTGAGGAGGCAGCCCGTGTTATGGACCGCGAGAGGGTGCACCGCCTCTTTGTGGTGAAGGAGGAGAAGCCAGAAAAGGCGAGTCTTTCAAAACCCTATCTTCAGCGCCCCGTCGGGATAATTACATCCTCTGACTTAGTCAGGTACATGGCGGAGTGAGTTGCGATGCTCAAAAGAAAGGTTTCAGATTTCCTCAAAAAGCCGCTTATTACAGTGGAGGTGGGCATGAGCTTGCGCGATGTGGCTCGAGTAATGCGGAATGAGGGCATCTCGGGCTTGCTGGTTGTGGACAGCAGTGGCAAGCCAGCAGGTGTGGTTTCAGACACAGATATGGTGCGTGCTCTGAGCAGGGGTGTGAGCAAGGAGGCAAAGGTTGAGGAGATAATGAGCACCAGCTTTTTTGGCATTGACCCAAATGCCACACTTCTTGAGGCAGCAAGAGTTATGCATGAGAACAGGGTGAGCAGGCTCTTCGTGGTTAAGGGTGCAGAAGGCAGGACAGAGCTTTCGCACATGCCGGAGGGGATAATCACCCTTAGCGACATAATCTCTGCTACGGCGCAGAGAGGGCTAAGCTTTAAGTAGCGCCTTGGCAAATTTAGAGATGGAGGCAGGAGAATGGGCAGGATTGCAGGGAGAGACCTGATAGGGAGGAATGTGGTTAGTGATCGAGGTACGGTGATTGGCAGGCTTACCGACATAAGCATTGAGACCGTCGCAGGCAAGGTGATGATGCTGATAGTTAAGCCAGGCAAGGATGTGGACCCGAAGTACTTCAGGCTGAATGAAAGGGGTGAAATCCTTATACCCTTCACCGCAGTTAAGGCGGTTAAGGATGTGCTAATAATCAACGAGGGCGGCATCCCGAGAGCATGAAATGGTAGAAAATAAGACTCTTGCTACAGTTATAGTGGTCCTTGCAATTTTAGCAGGAGGGCTGCTTTTCAGCTATGCACGTGCTAGCGGGGAGGTGGCACAGCTAAGTGCGCAGCTGGAGAAGCTCAACTCGAGTGTGCATATCCCCATATCCAGCGAGGAAGCAATACGCATAGCCAGCGAGGATGAGGAGTTTAAAAAATTTGCCCAGGAGCATTTTGAGAACGCATCGCTGCGCGTGGAGCGTGCTGTGCTGGAGTTCAAGCCGGAGGTGGGCCGCTACCTGTGGCGGGTGGAGATTATGGAGCGCAAGTGCGGGTGCGCAGGCCTGGGAAGCATAAATGCAATGGTTCTGTACGTTGACCCTGTGAGCGGGGAGGTTTTGGGAAGGGAGGAGCATATAGGCGTGCGCGAGGAAGAATTCGCCCGTGAGACGTGTGAGAAGGGGTGCCACTAAACGAAGCGCTTGGAAATAATGAGGTGTGTGGAAAAGGGTGAGGAGAAGGTTGTCACCAGCGTATTCACGGTGGCTGAGATAAAGTACGTCCTGGAGGGCAGTGAGAGATTCGATGAAAATAAGGCGACCGACATGGTCCTTTCATTTTTGGACTGCATAGGCTTGAGACTTGTGGATGTGGAAGCCTCCGCATGCAGAGAAGCTGTGGAGATGTCGGGCAGGTTTCAGGTTGACTTCGTTGATGCGTACAATGTGCTTATTATGCGAAGGCGCGGCATCAGGGAGATATACTCCCTGGATGAACACTACGACGTTTTCAGGGATATCAAGTGCGTGGTTTAGGTTTTTTGGCTAAATCAGATCTTCGGCATAGATTATCTCAACATCGAAGGGCTTTCTGTCCGATTCCTTCTGGATTTCCCTCTCCCTGCGTGCAAACATTGCTTTGCCCGCCAGCATTTTTGCGAGGGCGATGATGTAGCAGTCAGCGAGAGAGATTCTCCGCTCGCATTTTATCTTCCCCGCCTCAAGGCACAGCTCTGAGCTGTGCTCGACCTTAACGTAGTTCGATTCCAGTAGCAGGGTCACCTTTTCCTCTGCAAATTCAGAAGAGAAGCGCCGGCAGAGCACATAAAAGAGTTCTGTGATTGCATAAGGAGTGGTGTATGAGGGCGACTCTTCTATTACCCGTGCAGCAGCTTCTCCAAGTTTGGTGGCATAGGCTATCTCTATGAGCACGCCCGCATCAACCACCAAGCTTTTCAAGGCGAGCGTCCTCCTCGGCGCGAAGCTCATATAGCAACTTCCTTGCTTTTTCAGCCTCATCTCCGCGGGCACACCCATAGAAGGAGGCAAACTTCTCTTTGCGTCTGCCACCCTCATGCAGGGTCAGGAGATACCTTATGGTCTCGTCAAGACTCACCCTTCTCCTTAGCTTGAGCTGAAGCTTTGCAGCAACTTCAAAGAGCTTTTTCTGGGTCTCTTTCGATATCTGTATGGTTGCCATATTTTATGTATTTTTTATACTTTGTATATAAAATTTATTCGCAAAATTTATATATTTCAATGGATATTCTTCATCTATGGACGGGGGTAAAATTATTCTTGTGAATCCAAAAGAGATTTTTTCAAGATTCCTTTATGATTACGACAAAAAAATTAGGCCACTTAGTTGGGATGATAAAAATTCTGAATGGACTAAAAAAATACTCGGATATTTTATAGATTTAGGCGAATCTCTCGGATATAACGTGTATACAGATCCAAGAGTTAGGAATGGTTATTATGAGTACTTGGTTGATTTGTGCTGGGCTATTGAACTCAAAGATGACTATCCGAATGAATGGGGGATTGAGCTTGCCATAGAACAAGAATGGAGTACTGAATTAAAAGAGATATATTACGACTTTGAAAAGTTGCTAGATATTAAGGCTAATTTGAAAATCATGATTTGTTCTCCACGTATTAAAGATATTGACGATATTCTACTTACTTTTCAGAAATATGTTTCGAAGTGCATGATTAAAATACCTGCCGAAAAATACTTGATTATCATTTTCACAAGAGATATAAATAGAAAAGAATCCGAAAGGATAAAAATTGAAGGATACGAAATAGACTATTTGGGTAATATTAAAGAACTTGGCTATAAAAGATTCCCTGAGTTTTAATCATCCCTCCCCGAAAACCTCCTTCCAGCGCTCGTCCACGTATTGCTGGAGCACGGCGATGTGCTCCTCGCTGAGGTGCCTGAAGCGCTTCTGCATTCGCAGATACTCCTTAACAGGGCGCTTTACTGTTGGCTTGTAGGTTACTCTGCTTTTGCCATTCTCTATCTCGTAGAGTATCCACATGCCACTGTCCACAGCCAGGCGTGCAACCTCAATGCTCTTCTCGCTGGCAATGCCCCAGCCGGGGGTGCAGGGCGCATGCACATGCACATAGGCCGGGCCTTCCACGCTGAGCGCCTTCCTCACCTTCTCCATGTAGTCCAGGGGGAAGGCAACACTTGCGGTGGCAACGTAGGGTATGCCATGCGCTGCTACTATGCGGGGCATGTCCTTCTTGAATGTTCTGTTGCCAAAGCTCTCCTTGCCAGGCGGAGAGGTGGTTGTGCTGGCCCCATATGGTGTTGCTCCAGAGCGCTGAATACCGGTGTTCATATATGCCTCATTATCATAGCATATGTACACAAAGTCGTGCCCGCGCTCGAGGGCGCCGCTCAGCGCCTGGAAGCCTATATCCACTGTGCCCCCATCGCCACCGAAGGCAATTACCTTAACCCTGTCCTTCTTGCCCAGTGCCTTAAGCGCCGCCTCCACGCCGCTCGCCACGGCGGCGGAATTCTCAAAGGCCACGTGAATCCAGGGCACACGCCAGGCTGTCTCGGGGTATGGAGAGCTTACAACCTCCATGCAGCCGGTAGCATGGGTGACAATTACATTCCTGCCGGCTACCTTTAGTGCCAGCCTCATGGCAATGGTGCACCCGCATCCGGCGCAGCCTCTATGTCCGGGAGCAAAGAGCTCCTCCTCACTCACCTCTTTGACATTAAGCCTGAATTTAAAGCAGCGGTTAGCCGCCAGACTTGCACCGCACACATGGCGGCACTTTACATAACTCGGGATATCTGCAGCAACCTTCACAGTGCTTCCTCCTTCAAACCAGCCCATGCTATCTCTTCAACGCTCTCTCCGTGCAGCGCACGCTTCGCGCGCTCAATCGCCTCACGTATGTGTGCTATGGTTATGTCCCTGCCTCCCAGCCCTGCCACGGTGCCCAGAACCTTTATGCCAGAGCCGTAGAGCACACTCTTCAGCTCGGTCATGAGCGCACCCTCGCCGAAGCCGATGGAAACATCCTTTTCAATAACATTAACCACCTTTGCCCGCGAAAGTGCTCTCCTTACTGCTTCCTTCGGGAAGGGGCGGAATAAGCGTATTCTCAGAAGTCCAACACCATCGTCGCCAAGCGCGTCGAGCGTCTCCTTTATCGTCCCAGCGAGAGAACCCATTGTTACAAGCACAATCTCGGCGTTTTCAAGGTTGTACTCCTCTATAAGACCATAGCCGCGTCCGAAGATTTCCTTAAACTCCTCATCTGCCTGCATCGCCACACGTAGCGCATTCTCCATAGCCAGTTCCTGCTGCTTCCGAAATTCCATGTAATAGTTCGGGTCGCCCAGGGAGCCCATGGTTACTGGCTGCTCTGGGTCCAGCACATGCGGAAGGTGAAGCTCTGGAAGATATCGCTTCACCTGCTCCTCGTCAGGCACCTCTACAGGTTCAACAGTATGGGTGAGCACGAAGCCGTCCATGCACACCATCACCGGCAGAAGAACCTCCCTATCCTCAGCGATGCGATAAGCCTGAATCACGCTGTCCAGTGCTTCCTGGTTGGTCTCCACGTAGATCTGAATCCAGCCGGAGTCGCGCTCTGCGATGGAGTCGCTCTGGTCATTCCAGATGTTTATAGGCGCACTCAAAGCGCGATTTGCATTCACCATGACTATGGGGAGGCGCATGCCGGAGGCTATCCACAGCACCTCATGCATGAGCGCAAGCCCCTGCGATGCGGTGGCGGTGAACACCCTTGCCCCTGTGGCACTCGCTCCAATGCATGCGCTCATGGCGGAGTGCTCACTCTCAACCATTATGTACTCTGCCTTAAGCTCGCCGTTTGCCACCATCTCTGCGATATCCTCAACTATGTGCGTCTGGGGGGTAATTGGATAGGCGGCTACCACTTCAACGCCGCACAGCTTCACCGCCTCAGCCACTGCGCGAGAACCATGCATCACATCCTTGTGGGGCATTACTTCTCCTCCAGCACCATCTCTATAGCTTCAGACGGGCACTCATTTGCACAGATTCCGCAGCCCTTGCAGAAGTCCAGGTTAACCTTATATTCACCGTTCTCTTCGCGGGTTATGCTCGCATCCGGGCAGAAAATCCAGCAGCTTCCGCAGTCTATGCAGCGCTCATTGTTAATCACAGGGCGGAAAACTCTCCACCCGCCAGTTTTATTACGCTCCGAACTCCCGGGTTCGGTGATACACGCTGCGATATTGACCTTCATATCTTGGCCTCCATCTCCTCGTACGCCACCTCAACCGCCTTAACGTTCTTCTCAGCGAGCTTTGCAGGGAATCGTCTGCGCACTGCTTTTATTACAGAGTCCAGAGATACCTCCTTTGTGAGCGCCGCAAAGGCGCCAATCATGGCGGTGTTGACTATTGGCACACCCAGCACGTCGAGCGCAATCTTTGTGGCGTTTATTGTGTAAACTTCAGCCTCAGTGTTTAGCTCTATTCTGCTCTTCTCAGTGTTTATAAGGGCCTTTCCGGAGCTTTTAAGCCCCTTCGCCACATCTATAACCTCGAGCAGCGAGGGATCCTGCACCACAATATAATCGGGCTCATAAATCTGACTCCTCAGTCGGATGAAGCGGTCACTTATCCTGGCAAACGCAGTAACCGGCGCACCTCTGCGCTCTGTGCCGAAGCTCGGGAAAGCCTGCGAGTACTTGCCGTCAAAGAAGGCTGCCATAGCGAGAAGGTCCGCCGCCGTAACTGCGCCCTGTCCTCCGCGGCCATGGAAGCGTATCTCCTTCACTTTGAAGCCACCTCCTTGAGGAGAGGCATGTTTGTGACGTAGCAGTAGAGCGTACCACCTGTCTCGCGAAGCTCCTCCTCGTTTGAGGCCACGACTGCAATCGGATGCCAGTTCTCGTCACGCTTCGCTGCTATCGCGGCGTCTATTTCTCCTGCCTTGAGTGCATAGAGAAGCAGCGCGGTTACAGCACCGCCATCCTGCCAGCGCTTCAGCGCTGCCTTCTCAGTGGCTTTAACAGCAAAGATGTCGATATACTTCCCCAGACTGTCGCTGTTCATCTCACCCTCGTCTGCGAAGAGTCTCTCTGTTATAACCATGCTGGGCAGCGAGGTGCGAGGACATGCGAGGTAAGCGTTGGGCATCTCTCCGCTTGCACATTCCTTCAGGCGCGGACGCTCCTCCACCATCTCAAGCTGCTCGCTTGCCACAGCCACGCAGGTTCCGCAGGAGATGCACATCCCGGCGTCTATAACGTCCCTCTCCAAGTCAGCGAAGCTCTTGCCCTTCGCCTCAGCCACAAGCTTGGCAAGGTCCTGCTCCCCCATGGTTGCGATGTGCTTCGCCACGTAGCCAGCGCGCTCTCTGCGCTCAGCTTCGGCGAGGTTTTCGTCGCGCTTCTCCTTTGTGAGCTTGAGCACCAGCTTTGTTCCGGGCTTAACCTCGCTTATGTGCTTCACCTCAACATATCCCTCGCGCTCAGCCCCGCGGAGCAGCTCCATGCCGCGCCTTGTTCGCACTATCACCGTGCTGTACTTTGCCGGCGAGCCCACAGCACCGACGCTCAGGTCAGCGAGCTCTGCAGAGAAGTCCAGGCAGACCTGACAGCCCACACGCACATAGGGCTTGGTCTCTGGCAGGGGGATCTCCAGTATTACCTCGCCGTTGCGCATCGCTATAACCTTGCCCTTCTTTATGTCGAACTTCTCAACCTCGCTGAGCTTAACGCCATAGTCGTCTTCAACCAGGGCGCGGAAGCAGGTGTACGCCCAGTTCTCGCGGCAGAACAGGCCAATGGTAAGGTCCACACTGTTCGCCCATTCCTGACCTATCTCCTTGCTGAAGAGCTGTAGCTTTCGCAGTGCCTGGAGCTGACAGGGCAGGCCAACATAGGCAAGCTTCATTTCTTCACCTCTACGACAATCACCGATATTAACAATTATCACGATTTTTCATTATAAATATTTTATGGCTACCTTGGGAACAATCTCATGCATGCTTTGGCGACGTCTCGAGCTGTGACCATGCCCACAATCTCGCCGTCCTTCATCACAGGTAAGCGGCGGATGTGGTGCACATTGAGTATCTCAGATGCCTTCTCTACACTCGCCTCTGCGTCGATGGTTACGCGAAGCTCAGTCATAATTTCCTTTGCCTTTACCTGTCTCGGGTCGACGTCATTGGCTACGACCTTGGTCAGGATGTCTCGCTCTGTAAGTATGCCGTAGCGCAGAGGTGCAATCTCAACCAGCACCGAGCCTATGCGCTTCGCCGTCATCAGCTCTGCTATCTCCTTGACACTGGTGTCAGGCTTCACCACCGTTATGCCGTGCATTATTTCCTTGACCTTCATCTCAGCACCCGCTATAAAATATTGCAGTCGATATATTAACCTTTTTATAAAGTGCCCCCGCCTGTATCCTCTTGATGTTGTTGTTATAACTAAGCAAAAGAGTGGAGCTGTTAATGGATCTTGAAGGATTCGTCAGAAGAAGACTGCTTGAAGGCAAGGACGAAGAGAGCATAGCTGTTGAGCTCGCGAAACGCATTGCAGAATTTAAAGACTGGAGTGAGGAGCAGCGCCTTCGCTTTGCCCGTGCTATTGTTGAGGAGGTAAGGGCTTCGCTGGGTTTCAGTGAGCTCGACGACACCTTCCTGCGGGAGCTTCTGGGCTACGCTGAGGCAGGCGTTGCTATGGGTGAGTTTGGTGTGGGGTCACGCGGGGAGGGTGACTTCTTTGTGCACCGTAAGCTGGCACAGATTATCGGCTCAACCCAGGCGGTGGTGGATGCGCGCCAGCAGGACGATGCCGGTGTGGTCAGAGGAGAAGCGGGTTACATCACTGTAGCCGTGGATGGAATGCACTCCCGCTTGAGCGAGTTTCCCTTCCTTGCCGGCTTCCACGCAGCCAGAGCAGCGCTGCGCGACGTATATGTGATGGGTGCTAAACCAAGGGCGCTTATAAGCGATCTTCACCTCGCCGATGACGGTGATGTGGGCAAGCTCTTTGACTTTACCGCCGGGGTAGCATGTGTTGGCGAGCTCTGTGCTACGCCTCTCGTCGCAGGGAGTACGCTTCGCGTTGGTGGTGACATGGTGTTTGGTGAGCGCCTGGTTGCGAGCGTGGCTGCAGTAGGCACGAGCAGCGAGCCTCCGAGAACAAGAAGGCGTGCTGAACCCGGAGATGTTATCCTCCTCACAGAAGGAAAAGGCGGGGGCACGATTACAACGATAGCAATTTATCATCAGCGCTACGACGTGGTTAAGGAGACGCTGAATGTTGAGTTCATGCATGCCTGCGAGGCACTCATTCATGGTGGCTTCCTCAGCCAGGTGCATGCGATGAGTGATGTCACCAACGGCGGAATTCGTGGCGACGCCTGGGAAATCTCGCGCACTGCTCGCAAAAAGCTGGTGCTATACGAGGAGGAGCTTTATAAGTCGGTTAACCGGAAGGTTCTTGAGATGCTCAATGAGCTTGAGATTGATCCCCTCGGGATAAGCACAGACTCGCTGATGCTCATCCTGCCTCAGGATAGGGCTGCCAAGGTAAAAGCGGCTCTGCGAGGTGTGGCAAAAGTTTATGAGGTAGGAAGAGTAGAAGTAGGCAGAGGAGTGTACATCGCGGGCGACGAAGGCGAGCGCGAGCTCAAAGCGAAGTTCAGAGAGGCAGCGTATACAAAGGTTAAGAAGGTTGTTGGAGAAGAAGAGCCGGAAAATATGACCGAGATGAGGCGCAGGATTGAGGATGCTGCTGCAAGGGCAGCGGAGAAGAAACTTGCTGTTAAGAGATTCATACTCAGGAGGGATTGACGTGAGGAAAGGTACTGTGAAGGTGAAGCGTGGGCTGGCGCAGATGCTGAAGGGCGGAGTTATCATGGACGTCACCAACGCAGAGCAGGCGGGCATCGCTGAGGATGCTGGCGCGGTGGCGGTGATGGCACTGGAGAAGGTGCCCGCAGATATACGCGCTGCTGGCGGCGTTGCGAGGATGGCAGACCCGGCGAAGATTCAGGAGATTATGGATGCGGTGAGCATACCCGTGATGGCCAAGGTGAGAATAGGCCACTTCGCCGAGGCCCAGATTCTTGAAGCACTGGGCGTTGACTTCATAGATGAGAGCGAGGTTTTAACCCCTGCAGACGAGCAGAACCATATAGATAAGCACAAGTTTAAGGTGCCCTTCGTGTGCGGCGCCCGTAACCTCGGCGAGGCGCTGCGCAGAATCGCCGAGGGTGCGGCGATGATTCGTACCAAAGGCGAAGCAGGAAGCGGTAACATTGTCGAAGCCGTGCGCCACATGCGCCTGGTTATGGGCGAGATTCGCCGCCTGAAGGGCATGCGTGAGGACGAGCTTTACTACGCGGCGAAGGAGCTCCAGGCGCCCATAGACCTTGTTCGCGAGGTGGCGAAGCTGGGACGCCTGCCCGTGGTGAACTTTGCTGCTGGTGGTATAGCGACGCCTGCGGATGCTTCGCTGATGATGCAGCTAGGTGCGGACGGCATCTTCGTGGGCTCTGGCATATTCAAGTCCTCAGACCCGGAGGCAAGGGCCCGCGCTATAGTCGAGGCGACGACGCACTACGATGACTTTGAACTCCTCGCCGAGATTTCCAAGGGCATAGGCGAGCCCATGAAGGGTATCGACATACGCCAGCTCAGTGAGAAGGAACTCCTGCAGGTGCGCGGTGTGTAGGGGTATAGGATGGATAGAGCCCTGCAGCTTATGGTAGTGGGTATTGCAGTTGGCCTCGCCGCTGGCTATTTTATTGCTTCCCAGCCTGGTGAGCGCGAAACCCCCGCCCCTGCTGCAATGGATATGCAGCAGCTCGGGAATAAGACGCTTGCCTATATTGACGAGAACATCCTAAAGCCCCGCGGGTTAAGCGGCAGGCTGGTTAATACCTCTCCCTATGGGGATTACCTCTATCGCCTTGATATTGAGGTTAGCCGGGGCGGTAAAGTGCAGTATGTGGCTCCGGTTTATGTTACCAGAGACGGCGAAATCCTGGTGATTCAGCTTGTGAACATGTCCCAGCCTGTGCACAAGCCCGAGCCACGCAGGGTGCAGGTGAGCCAGGACGATGACCCGGCTATAGGTCCGAGCGACGCACCCGTGGTCATAATCGAGTTCTCAGACTACCAGTGCCCCTTCTGCAGGAAGTTCAGACTTGAGACTCTGGACAAGATACTGGAGACCTACAGGGGAAAGGTGCGCTTTGTGTACCGCGACTTCCCGCTTGAGAATATTCATGTGTATGCGCTCAAGGCGGCTGAGGCTGCGGACTGCGCCGGGGAGCAGGGGAAGTACTTCGAGTACCATGATGTGCTCTTCGAGAAGCAGGATGACTGGGCACAGCGTGGCGAGGTGGCCTTTGTTGAGTATGCAAAGCAGATAGGTCTGGACGTGGAGAGTTTTAAGGTGTGTCTTGCATCAGGCAGGTATGAGGAGGAGGTGAGGAAGGACCTTCAGGATGGTCTCAGGGCAGGCGTTACGGGTACGCCGGCATTCTTTATAAACGGCATCCCTCTGAAGGGAGCACAGCCATTTGAGGCGTTTAAGGCGATAATAGATTCTGAGCTGGCAAAGCGGGAGGCTGAGCAATGAAGGTGGGAGTGCTTGCGCTTCAGGGCGATGTTGCGGAGCACCTCTCGGCGATGAAGCGTGCTATACGTGGCAGAGGCGATGTTATAGCAGTGAAGAAGGCGGAGCAGGTGGAGGAGCTGGACGGGCTTGTGATCCCCGGCGGAGAGAGCACCACCATAGGAAAGCTGATACAGAAGTATGACATAGATAAAGCAATTGGTGCAAGGCCGGAGCTTGCAATCTTCGGCACCTGCGCAGGGGCTATTCTATTGGCAAAGGAGATAGAAGGCTACAAGCAGTTTTCTCTGAGGCTCATGGATATAGCCGTCGCAAGGAATGCCTTTGGCAGACAGCGGGAGAGCTTTGAGGTGGACCTGGAAATTCCAGTGCTGGGGGAGAAACCCTTCCATGCAGTGTTCATCCGCGCTCCTATAATAACCCGCGCTGGCAGGGATGTGGAAGTTCTGGCTAAAGTGGACGATGCGATTGTGCTTGCCAGGCAGGGGCGCTACTTGGCGTGTGCCTTCCACCCAGAACTTACCCGTGACACCCGCCTTCATCGCTACTTTGCAGATATTGCCGCAGGCAACCTTTAAATATCGCAAAGTTGTAACGCATGCGTTGATGGCGCTAGACAAGGCAACGGTGATGAGATGCGCGAGAGATGGAAGAACAACTTCAGCGAGTGGTACAATGAGATAATTGAGAGGGCGGAGATACTGGACGTACGCTACCCTGTCAAGGGGGTGTACGTGTGGTACCCCTACGGCTTTAAGATTCGCCGGCATGTGGTTGAGCTTATCCGCAGCATCCTCGATGCCACTGGACACGAGGAGGCACTTTTTCCGCTGCTCATACCTGAGCACGAGTTTGCCAAGGAGGCGAAGCACATCGCTGGCTTCGAGGATGAGGTTTACTGGGTTACCCATGGTGGTCTCGAGCCGCTGAAGGTGAAGCTTGCCCTCCGCCCGACCAGCGAGACGGCGATTTACCCCATCTTTGCGCTCTGGATAAGGAGCCACGCTGACATGCCGCTGAAGATATACCAGGTGGTGAACACCTTCCGCTACGAGACAAAGCACACCCGTCCGCTTATAAGGCTCAGGGAGATAACCACCTTCAAGGAGGCGCACACTGCCCATGCAAGCGCAGAAGATGCGGAGCGTCAGGTGCGCGAGGCGATAGAGTGCTATAAGCGTTTCTTTGATACGCTGGGCGTACCTTACATCATCTCCCGCCGCCCCGACTGGGACAAGTTCCCGGGCGCCGAGTATACCATGGCCTTCGATACCATCTTCCCGGATGGGAGAACGCTGCAGATTGCGACGGTGCACAACCTGGGGCAGAACTTCTCCCGCACCTTTGAGATAACCTTCGAGAACCCTCAGGGGGAGCAGGAGTACGCCTACCAGACCTGCTACGGAATAAGCGACCGCGTTATAGCAGCGCTTCTCGCCCTGCATGGAGACGACTCTGGTCTTTGCTTAATGCCAGAGGTGGCGCCGATTCAGGTTGTGGTGATACCCATCTGGTTCAAGGATAAGAAGGAGCTTGTGGATAGCGAAGTGGAGAAGCTCATGGAGGAGCTCTCCGACTTCAGGGTACACGTGGATTCTCGAGACATTCGCCCCGGGGCAAAGTACTACGACTGGGAGCTACGCGGCGTTCCGCTGAGAGTGGAGCTCGGACCCAGGGATATTGAGCGGGGCGAGGTTACGCTTGTGCGCCGCGACACGGGAGAGCGCTTCTCAGTACCGAGAGGCGAGCTAAAGGAGCGCGTGCAGGAGACGCTCAACGCTATAGCCGCCAACCTGAAAGAGCGCGCGTGGAGGGAGATGGAGAGCAGGATTCACTCCGCGCAGAGCATAGAGGAGATACGCTCGCTGGTGGTGGAGAAGGGTGGTGTGGTTAAAACTACCTGGTGCGGACGCGAGGAGTGTGGTAAGAGCATAGAGGACAGCGCAGACGTTGATATATTGGGCATACTCGAGGAGGCGGCGCAGGGCACCTGCGTGGGCTGTGGCGAGAAGGCTGAGAATGTCATAATAATGGGCAGGAGTTATTAGGAGGAGCGGCTGTGTTTACAGCTGATACGGGAGGGGTGAAGGATAAGCAGGCTGATACTTACGCTTGAGAGCGCTGGCGACTACGCCTACGACCTGCGCTACCATGCCAAGCTTCAGGGTTTCGTGTACTCGCTGCTTAAGGGCACCGCCTACGAGCACCTGCACGACCTCAGGGGTTACAAGTACTTCTGCTTCTCAAACATATACCCGCCTGCTGACATTGCCGCGGGAGATACACGCTACCTGGCAATCTCCTCGCCGGATAATGAGCTTATCCGAACCTTTGCCGAAGCGCTGCTGCAGCGGGAGAGTGTCAGCATAGGTGCCATGCAGTTTGCGCTGAAGGAGCTCAGAATAGCGTCTCCGCGAATAGGGCGCTCCACCACGCTTGTCACGAGGACTCCAATAATAGTGCGCATCCCGAGGCGCAGCTACGCAAGGTATGGCATCACCAGTGAGCACAGCTACGTCTTCTGGCGCCCGAACATAGCCTTCGACGCCTTCCTGCGCCAGCTCGAGGACAATCTTGTTAAGAAGTATAAGCGTTTCCTTGGCGAGGAGCTGGAAGAGAAGCGCTACCTGCCCCTATTCCAGCAGTTTGTTTTCAAGAAGCAGGTATGCAACCACCTCTTGATTAAAAACCGCGAGGTGCGCGTCTTTGGCTCGCTGTGGGAGTTCCACTTTTCGCACCTAACGAAGGAGCAGCGCGAGCTGCTGCGCTTTGGCATCGACGCGGGCTTCGGGGAGAGGAACAGCCTCGGCTTCGGGTTTATGGAGGTGAAGGTTGGGAGGTGATTCTACAAAAGCAGTACGTTAATCAGTAAGTATAGTACAAATCAAAGGTGGTGAGCGCTGCAAAATGCCCTCCGTAAAGTGGTAGAAAATGCCAGCGCCTACAGATACAAAGACACCGACCTAACGCTTGGAGCGAGGAGGCTTTCTCTCTGCCTCTGACCTCCTGTTGTTTTCGATTAGCGCCCTGGAAAACTCAATAAAGGCGCGGAGCCGCCTCTCGGTAAGCGTCACCCTTCGCATACTTGAAGGAGTTTTTTTACCGATGGGCACCTTTTCTGCTCAGCCTGCCTCTTAGACTTTTGAAATTAGCAGGAGAAATATGCTCACCGGGGGATTATGAAAAAAACCTCCCGACTTCCATGCTTTGATATTTCAGTATCAAAATACTCAAGTTTTTTGATAACTACTGTCAAAAAATAATAAAATTTTGACAGTGAATATTTGCTTTACTTCACTGCCTCATATATCAGGTACACCCCAAAGAGGGTTATGCCCAGGAACACCGCACTGATCAGCAGCGGGAAGAAGCCAAAACCCATTCCGTAGCCGCCCATCATCCCGTAGCCACCCATCATTCCACCGTAGCCCATCATGCCACCTGAGCTCAATCCGAGCAGTCCGATAACGGTCAGTATTACCCCAGCCACAAGCTTGTCGTTTTTCGCCAAATCATTCACCTCCTGTCGAGCTCCTTCAGGAAAAGAATCAGATCGTTCAGGTCTCTGTCGTTTATCTCCCATCTGGGCATGCACGGGTCAAGCTCCTCGCCGGCGGGGTTTAAACCCTCGGTTATGGCACGCTTAATCGTCGTTTCGTTGTAGGGAGGATGCTCCTCCTCGCCCTCGTGCTCCATCTCCTCGCTGGTCAACGTACTGTACCTTATGTCCGGCGGAATCTCTGAGCACATCATCACCGGCCTGCCTCCCCTGCCGTCTTCGCCGTGGCAGGATACACAGCTTCCACCGTGCATGTACAGCCACATGGGTCCGCCGTACTTGGGCAGGATGCGGTTGCCTTCCATGTCCACGCCGGTGAAGTAAATCATCTTACCGTTTGAGGAGAAGCGCACCTGCGGCGCTGGCTTCGCATAGCCGGGCTGCGCCCCCTGATAGGGGGTGCCCATCATGGGCATGCCACCACCATAGAGCGGAGTCGCCCTGTAGTAGGAGTACTGCGAGTAGAGCCCAACTGCAAGGAATACGAGAACCGCTGCAATTATCAGCGCTATCCCGCGCTTCATCCCTCAATCACCTCTCTGAGCCTCTGGTACTCCTCCAGGGTTATCTCGCCCCTCGCGAGCCTCATGTCCAGGATATCCTTTGCACTCGAAGGGGCAGCTTCCTTACCCCTTGCGTAGTAAATTAGAACCACTGCCACGGCTATGAGAAGAAGCAGGAGCCAGCCACCGGAGTAGCCCATCCCATAGCCGGGATAAGCTCCCATCATACCTCCGCCATAGCCACCCATCATCGGCATCATGCCGCCCATCATACCGTAACCACCCATCATACCATATCCGCCCATGGGCATACCTCCGTACCCATAGGGGTAGGTCTGATAGCCCCGGTAAGAGTAGTAGCTCGTGTTGGGCTCAAAGCCATAGCCAGGAGCGCCCATCATTCCATAGCCGCCCTCTCTATAGCCCATCATCTGCGCACCTGCTGTGCCGAGGGTTATGAGGATAGCATATAGAATAGCCAATTTTTGTGTTATGCTCACGCCACACCCGCCTCCTTGTTTTATATATAAATTAAACTATTTAATTTATTGCTGGAAGAGGTATTTATACTTTCGCCCAGATTAGCGCAAATTAAAGCTGTTCCCTGCACCACCTACAGGTTCCTTTCATCCCATGGCGATACTAAGTCCACTAACAACTTTATAATTCATGGAGTATTATCCACGAAAAATTGAAGAAAAACTGGAGAATTTTCTACAGCTTTCTCAGAGCCTACAAACCTGAACGAGCTGTGGTCTTCACCGACGGGGAGTTCGGCATCAGGAAGATCAACGACACGCAGGTTGCCTTTGTGCCGCTGTTCTATGCGTAGCGCCGTGCCGTGAACAACACATTTTCAGAGGAAAACAGAGGCACAAGATAGAAAGCTTTAAGTAATCTCGGTTTCAACACTGTTAGCAGAAAATGGAGGGGGTTCAATGCCCCGGAGTGAGAGTGTGGCGGTTGGGAAGACATTAACTTTTCCACTTAATAACAACCCTTGGCTAGACAACGGCTTGGAATATCTGATAAAATTGCTCAAAGAAAATCAGGAATACCTGGATGTAGATGTATATGCAAACGATTTTATGTTGACAATCTCTGTAGGCGATATTGATAAATTCTCCCATCAGCTCGGGATTGCAATAAAAAACATCCGTCACAATCTTGTCGTATGGGGGGAGGATGATAAAACAGGAGAGAAAAAGGAGATTAAGAAGGATTTTATAATGATTCAAGAGAATAAGAAAGTTGGCGGAATTGTTGCCTTTAAGGAGGATATCTACTCACAGGATAAAGTTATAGATGCTGTAAAGAAAATTGTGGATTTGGCCGTCAGAGATGGCAACGAAACCTGCATTGTGTGCGGTGAAAGATTTTATAAGCCATATAAAAAACTCCAGCAGGCTTCCTATCCCCTTGTCACAAAAATTAAGAGCTTAAGTGGGGTGAGGTCATATAAAGATGGAGAGAGATATTCATTTAAGGAGTACTTTGAAAACTTCTGCCCGAAGTGCTACTTTCTGGGAATTTTGGTGTGGGCAGATACAGGGCTGATATACAGGACATTTTTAGAAACTGGAAAAGCTTTGATATTTTTGCCGAAAATGAACTCACTCGGTGAGCTTATAGAGTTTAAAGAGAGTTGCAGGGCTCTTCTAAATAGCTCAGAAAGATATTCAAATATAAGAGTTCAGATTGGCAGGGATGAGGTTGAAAACACGCCAGGGGAGTACAGCACGCTCTTGTGCTTCTATGAGAAGTTTTTCAGAAAAACAAGAAAAGCCTCAAAGTATGCAACAGAGTGGGTGGTGCTTCACATCCCACTCGGGCAGG
>WANW01000022.1 GCA_015521615.1 Candidatus Hydrothermarchaeota archaeon | reverse complement strand
AGGTGCAGCTGCGCGGAGTGTCGAGCAGCTGCGATAAACGGGGATGTTTTTGCACCTCTCTGTTCCGGGTGGCGAAGTTGCTGGTAGCGCACGCTCAAGCAGCTTTCTTATCGCCCTCAGCTCTGCAAGAATGAGGCACAGGTACAGGGCGAACTGCGCGTCTCCTCCCTCACACTTTCTGCTCTGCTTTTCTTTCAATAATCCTCACCTGCAGGGGGCACTCGTGGCGGTAGAATATGCCGAACACGCAGGTTCGCGCGTATATGCTTATCCTGCCCTCCTTCTCGATGGTCTTCTCGTTGATCGCTCGGTGCGCCCTCGAGTAGATGCAGTTCAGGCAGCGAAACTTCTCGCCGCGCTCCCTAGCTGCGAAGTAGACCATGTCCAGCACTTCCTTCTCGCTCAGCCCAAGGTCGCGGGCGTAGTACATGTAGCTCTCCACCAGCGCCTGAAGCTGCTTCTCCCTATCCACCTGCATACTCACACACCTCCGTCACACCGCAACTTCGTTGCGGGTAACTCCTCCAGAAAAGGCGAAGCTTTTAAGCTCACCGAATCACAGCTGTGAGAAAGCGGGAAGTCAGACTATTCTGAACCTCCCTTTTGCCAGAGCCGCACGTAGCGCCTTAACGTCGTCCTGAGAAAGAGAGTACCTCTCCAGAACCTGCCTGCGCCTCTCCTTCCATCCGGAAATCTTTAGGTCGTCGATCAAGTAGAGCAAATCGAGAAGGTTGAAGCGCCTGTGCCACATGCCCATTTTCAGGCGCTTTTAAGCTTCTGCCTTCACAGCTGTGATGAAAAGGAGCTCTGGAAGTGCTCCCCGGAGTACTGCAGCGACTACCAGGAAGATGAAGAGCTCATCTCAGCTGTCCGCGACGAGAAAATCAGAGAGCTCCTGCAAAACAACCCCTCACCCCCACAGCTGGGGGAGAGAGTCGTATTGATGGACGATGCGCTCTGGGGCTTCCCGCTCGGCGGTGTTCTGCTTGGCGTCCACGACTCCCTCACAGACAATTTCGCAGCACGTGAGATACCCGTAAAGTACTTCCAGACGCCGCTGTTCGAGGAGAAGGCGTACCTCCAAGCAATGGCAGAGGCAGCGGTGGAACTGCTGGAAGAACTCCCGGTTGACCCTGTGAGCACACATGTCGTGAAAGTATGCCAGGGCTACGTCAACTCCGCGATACCCGCCGCGCTTAGGCGCAGAGGATACCGCGTGGTGGTCGGTAAAATCGGCGAGCCGCTCCAGAGCTGGCTTGAAAGCAAGGCTGCAGAATATGTTCGCAGCTTGGGATACGACGGATACTACGACCCCAAGGAGATGAGGGAGAGCGATGTCAGAAAAGCCTTCTGGCGGGTGGTACGCTGGGTGGAGAAGCACAGGCGCTACGACATAGCTAAAACTGGCTGGAGGTTCTGGAAAACAAGACTGAGAAACGGCTGCTCCGCCTGGTGAGCTTGGGGGACTTTGCCACACCTAGGGCAAGCCCCTCTCTGCGAGCGAGCTTGAGAATCTCAAGAGCTCTCCACTCTCCCCGCTGGAGAGGCTGAGCCTCTCAGCACTCTCAGAAAGAGCGGGCGGTGAGTGCACCTCCTCTTTTTTCCCTTTCTTGCTGTGGCTCATGCAAAGTAAAGCAGCGGAGTGCTTATAAAAGAATCAGAGGAGAAGAGTAAAATAGGGGCTCTTATAGCCCTTCTATCATTGAAAGCAGGTGCTCATACAGCTCGTCCAGCATCTGCTCTTGCTTCTCCTCCGGCACGTTCAGGGCATCCAGGATTGCCCTATCAACGCTGACTCTGTAGCTGTGCCTCTCCCTGAGCTGCTCTGCAATGCGAGGCACACTGACCTTTGACACCTCTTCAAAGGTGCTCAGGAGGCTTTTCTTTTTATCTTCCTGCAGGGCTTTCGGGTTAAGTACCTGCACCCTGCCCCACTCTCTGGCACTGAGCCTTTGCAGTTTATACCCGAGCAGAGTAGGGCGGGTTCTGTGGAGGAACTGGAGCAGGGTAAAGGAGGTATCTAGCGAGAGGGTGAGAATTTTTGCTTCCTTCTCAGATTCGCACTCAATGCCGAAGAGGCTGTTAGAGAGGTAAAGCGGAGTGCTGCTGAAGACCGCAAGGTGGTGCACATCTCCAGTGGCTATGTTCGCCTTATCCGGCACAGCCACATAAAATTTTCCCTGGCTTTTCAACTGGTTGTGAAGGCTTGAAATGGCTTTCCGCAGCTCTTCAGGGGCTATGTCACTGAGAACATCACCCAGCGGGCTGTGCTCTGTTACTATGTAGTCATGCTCCCCTGATGCATCCAGCCTCTTCAAGCCATAGATTGTTCTGAGCGCTGGCTGCAGGTGCTCTCTGTCTATGTGCAGAGTTTTACCACCGGAGCTTGCTAAGATTCCATCTTCACGCTCGCCGGAAAGCACCAGTGCTGCTCTTTTAGTTCTGCTTCTGGAGAGCCCTCTGGTGACATAGAACATTCTACTCACCCCTCTGACCGTTGAGACAATGCCTTCCCTCACAGGATAATACCTGCCGAGATTGGTGCATAACCCGCTTGAGACAAGCATGCTCAGGGTACTCTCATACAATTTTCTGGAGGAGCCTGCCAAGGAAAGTGCCAGCGAGAGGTTCTTCCTACTCTCCCGGAGTTTCTCTTCGGGCAGCACGAAAATCTCAAACTCCTCTCTTATCAGAGGCTTATCCTCTATGTGAGTTCTGAGCTTTTTTATGAGGTTTTGGAACATACCATCTGGAATCTCCCGGAGAGGCTTCTTCAGGCGTGCAATCTTAACCCTCCTGCCATACATCCTTGCTTTGCCCTTTCTCATGACGGCAATAAAATCCCCATACCTTGCACCCTCGCTGAAGCTGTTTTTTGGAGGAGGGAGGACTATGTATTCTATGGAGTAGTTCTCCAGAATCCAGTCCCTTATCTTCTGGGATTCGCTACCAGAGAGGAAGGCTGTCGGCAACACAGCGCCTATGACTCCGCCCTGAGGGAGAAGGGCATCCGCAAGAGCCAGAAAGGGGCACCACAGATCTGCTCTGCTGTCACACCTCCTCAGAATCTCTGCATGTCTGAGCACCCCCTGCCTATAGCTTTCCGGAATCCTCTCCCTTCTCGTGAAGGGAGGGTTGATGAGAATGACGTCAGGCTTATAGAGGTGGAACAATGCCCCCTCTTCAGCATCCCTCACAGGGGCTTCTCGCCCCTCCACAAAGTCGTCAATGGTCCTATATGTTCTCTCAAGCTTGTCAACTTCCCTCCGAGCTCTCTCATACCCAGCCTCCTCTCTAATCTCACCTCTCTCCACCACTCCAAAGTACCTGAGTGAATCCTCCATGCTTACCCTACACAGCCTGACTGGAGTGCTTATTCTCTGAGAGCATAGGTTGATGGCGGTGAGGTGTGTGGCAAAGGGCATTATGTCAGTACCTGTCAGCTGCTCTTCTATGAAGAGGGAGTGGAGCATGTCCAGCTCTCTCTCGCTGAGCTTCTCGCCCCTCTCCTTCAAGCAGAGCTCAAGCTTTCTCCTGTATGCAGCCACAAGAAGAGTTCCGGAGCCGCAGGCTGGATCCCACACAGTTGCATCCCAGGAGGGTATTGCAAGGGCAGCCAGTAGGTCTGCGGCTTTTGGCTCGGTGTAGAAGGCTGATAGCTTTCTCCTCAACTCCTCCGGAAGGAGGTAGTGGAAGAGCCTGCCAAGCAGGTCATGTCTGAGGTTCTCCACTCTGAGCACGTTCACAGCGGCTATTGCATCTCTCACGAGCTGCACAGCCTCTCTGCTCGGGGGAAGCTTTCCCGCAACATCAATGCTGAAGATGGGCTTGTAGTTTATCTCCCTCACAATTCGCTGGAAGAGCCTCCTCATCTCCTCAAGATTGCTTATGCTCTCGGACAGCTCCGGCACCCTCCCTGTGCTCCTGGCAAAAACCTGATAGAACACAATCTGATTAACCAGCAGATAAGGAAGCATAGTCTTCCTGAAGGAACTCACAAGCCTTTCCCTGCCTTTACCCTGAGCTGAGCCATCTATCTGGGATATGAAGTAGTCTATGTCACTGCTCAGGGCATCAGCGATGCTTCTCTTCCTGAAGTACTTCTCAAATACTCTCATGGCCTTTCTGACAACCTCTCTCAGAGCATCGGCAACTAGATCCATGTCCACGTCAGCCGGAAGCCTGTGCTCAATTTTTCTACACAGCTCCGCTACAAACTCCTCCAGAGATATCTCCCCCGCTCTGAAATATTTGACCCAGTTTTCAGTGAGACAGAGAATCTCCGGCTGGGCTTTGAGCGGTGCAAATGTGGCTTCTCCCGGTGCAGAGACCTCAAGGAAGGAATCATCAGGATAAACCACAACAACCAGATTCTTGGTGTCAAAGCTCAGGGCATATCTGTATGCCTGCAGAATTCCCCCTATTAGACTTCTATACCCGCTTCTCTTAACCTCAAATATGTACCTCCTGCCATCCTTCTCCGCTAGGATGTCAGCGATACCCTCTCCACTCCTGCTACTCACCTCCTGCACACCCGAAAATCCAAGCTCCTCAAGCAGAGAGATCATTGGATGGTAAAGTGATCTCTCAGTCAGCTTGATGCCCATTTTCATCCACCTCGAAAAATATGATACCAACCCTCCTGCCAAAGCCTATTTCTTCTGCCTTCTTCTTTTTTATCAGAATGTGGGCTCCATTGCCTATGGGCTTAACCACGCCTGTGGTGATGTCTATAGCTTTTATGGTTATCACACCTTTAACCTCTCCACTATCTTCAAAAAGGTTTACCTTCATGTTTATACATGTATAAACATAACAAAAAACAAAAAATCTGCACTGCACGATGTTCAGTGTCACCTCCATGGAAGCTGAGAAGGTGAACAGGAAAGGGCATGCTCATGTGTATGGTGTAAGAGTAGTCAATATTGAAACCACCACGATCAACCCCACAAGCTATGCCCAGCTTTGGTTTTATCCCGAAGATGCTCTGACAGAGCCTGCCAACAGCGCTTTCCACAGGAGGTGGGCGCCCATACTCAGCGATGTGCCTGCGTATCTCTGCGCTTATGTGCTTTCGTGCGCACTCGCGGTGATAAGGCACTGACGGATGCTCCTTTAGGAGAGGCTCAAGGCAGAACCTGCACAGCCTCGTTTTCCTTCTGCCATTATACCTTGCAACCCTGAAGGCCATGCCCCGCTGGAGCAGAAAATCGCGCAGGCGATGAGCATCTTCTTCCGAGCGAAGTGAAATGTAGAACTTAATAATCTTACCCATTCTCACACCACCGCACGCCACTTCCCTGGCTTTGCCTCGTACGCCTTACCCTCGCGCTTCAAAGCTTCGAGCAGGGCTATCACCTCGCCTCTGCTCATCCCGAGCTGCGAAGCAACCTCCTGCAGAGAGGCATCCCCGAACTCTTCCTGAATCTTCGTAAGGGCGCGCAGGCAGCGCCGGAGGTTCTCGCGGGTTAACAACGGAGCTTGGCTGCCTTCGTCACCCGCAGCACTGCTGCGGGAAACTTCGGACAGCTTCTTGATCTTCTCCCACGAGGAAACCGGAATCTGCACCCATGTCCCGACCTCTTTAATGGAGAACTCGGAAAAGAGTTCTTCCAGCCTCTTCTCAGGTATATCAAGGCTCTTACGCTGCTTTTCGAAGTCCCTCAGAGGCGTGCGGTAGAAGCTCAGGTGCGGATACCAGCGGAGCGAGAGGAGAAACCGCCTGAGCCTTTCCGCTTCCTCCTGTGTTGGTGGACGTATGCGGGGACTCGCCTCACAGTCCACGGCTGTGCTGCGGGTGATTGAGTTATCTGCTGCGTCTGGATGGTGGGACTCTCTCCCTCTGCATCCGGCGCGAGCCAGCGCACACCGACGGCGAAGATATACCTCTGCCAGCCTGAGCATGTGCCATAAGAGAGTTTATAAGTCCATTCCTTCACAGCTGTGAACCATTGCCGCCTTTTTAGATATATGTTTGAGAGTTATGGTTTCTAAACAAAATGCTTACAATATAATATAAAATATTAGTCCCCACTTGTCCCCATTTTGTCCCCACTTTGTCCCCAGTTTTTTCAATTATTTTTTACTATATACAGTCCCGGAAGGATATGTAAATACCCTTATTTGTCCCCATTGTCCCCAGTTATTTTTAACACAATTATATAACAAACTCCCATCATTCCATCACAGC
The DNA here is from genome assembly GCA_015521615.1 of Candidatus Hydrothermarchaeota archaeon. Classification (GTDB taxonomy): domain Archaea; phylum Hydrothermarchaeota; class Hydrothermarchaeia; order Hydrothermarchaeales; family BMS3B; genus Pyrohabitans. The sequence continues at coordinate 4,610 of WANW01000022.1, read as the reverse complement.
TGTGAGAGAAAGGATTTCCGGGACCGAGTATTACTGATTTTCTCACAGCTGTGAGAAAATTACTACTACTAATAATTTCTCACAGCTGTGAAGGTAGAAAATGCCCCAAAAATAAACCACTGTTTTCAAAATCTAACGGCAAATGAAGAATATCAACCGATATAATCACAGCTGTGATTGAACATTACCTTCAGTAATTCTCTCACAGCTGTGAGAAATTTCAGTATTACCCGTCCCGGAAAGTTGTTCCTTCACAGCTGTGATGGAAAATTTTTTGATGTATATTTTTATTTTTTGCTTTGGAAAAATGGGGACAATGGGGACACTTTGAATTTTCCGGGACGAGCTGCACTAAAGTTTATCCTGAAGTGAAATGGGGACACCGGGACCGGAGAAATGGGGACAAGAAATGGGGACGTTCAAGAATTTTTGTAAAAAAACTGGAGACAAAAAGCCATCAACTTTAGCTACTTGCACGCGAAGCTTGAGTGACATCCACCTTCAGCTTTCGAAGAGTTTTTGCCTGACGAACCTCACAACTCGAACCTTTTCATTTCCAAATCTCGTTTCATACTGCAACCCATGATTGGTTTTAATTATTCCTTTTCTCACCAGGTCGCGGAGTATGCGGCGATAGTTAAGCCTCCAGCTCTGCATTACTCCTTTCAGCACATGGGGGAATATGTCTACGTAACTTTCGTCGATTCTTCCGAACACCTCTTTTCCCCTGACCTCCTCGTAATCCACGCCGTAGAAGCTCTTCATGTTCGCCACAATCCATCCGCGCAGATTTGCGAGAAAACGGTCGCAGTAGTCGTCCTCCACTCTTATCTCCTCTTTCATTTCCCGGAGAACTTGGAGCACGACTTCTGTCGGGTCGGCATGGCGAAATCCGTGTTCCTCCACGATCTCCTCGAAGAGCACGCCCCCGCATGTGATTGCGGCAAGTGCATCTGCAGGGCGACCACTCAGGGCTTCCTCCTCCACGAGCCACCCTCTCGCCTCTTCATAGGTCTCGAGGAGCTCGTCGCCGGAGTAGCTCATTATCTTTTTAATCAACAGCGGCGCAACCACGCCATAGCTTTTCTTTACGCCCTCCTTGAAGCTTCTTACCGCCTCAGGATCGCGTTCGCCGAGTCCGCCGTAGAGCTCTATCACGCGGGTGCGCATGCCAGCGAAGCTCTCCTCCGCCACCAGTGGCTTCTCGCCGGTGGTGAAGACCACGGTCTTCCAGCTCTCCACCTTCTGCAGTCCGCCGCTCTTGCTGCCGCGCAGCCTGCCGGTTTCGTTGGCGAGCATGTACACCGCCTCTTGGATTTGCTTATCACCGACCAGACTGGTTTCGTCCAGGAATATCGGAAGGTCGCAGAACGCACTGGCGAGCCTTTCTATACCCACCTTCGTGGCGTTTGCGCTCATCTCCAGCCTGCGCGGGTTGCCCCATATGCTCATTGCCAGCTCGCAGGTTGTCGTTTTGCCCGTGCTCGTCTCGCCGTAGTCGTCGACGATGAAGCTCTGAACACCGAGCAGGCGGAGCAGAGGAGCGGTGCAGCTGGCGTAGACCTTGAATCTTGCGCGCTTGTAGCTTAGAAGAGGAGCGGCGATGACGAACCACTCCTCAACCTCGCCCTTCGCGGCGATGCCGCCGAACAGGTCTTCGTGGAGCAGGAGCACCTTCAGTTCGTCGCGCTTGCCGTAGAGCACACTTCCCAGCGCGAAACCGGCTTTATCCTTCCAACCCTGCTTTTCCATCATCACGAAGGTTTCCAAGCGGTCTGCGAATTCCCTGACACTTGCGGTGATGTAGTCCACGAGCTCGCGGGCGCGGTTCTCGTTTATCTCCACGCCCCTCCCAGGCAGGAGCGACATCACGCCCCTCTTCGTGTAGAGCTCCGCCTGCGGGAAAATCTCGGCATGCTCCTCGCCGAGAACGTCCCGCCATGCGAGCTTCAGGTAGACCTCTCCCGAGTCGATGTTCTTCCCTCTTCCCACGACGCGAACGGGAGAGAAGCACACCGGCACAAGCCTGCTCTCGCCCTTCCTCGTGTACACCTCCCTGTAAACCCCCGTGTCGTCCACCACCCACCCTTCGGGAGCGGGATATTTGCTCTCATGGGCAGGCTTCCGCTCTGGTAGCTCAACACCGAGCTCCCGCGCGAGCTCCACCAGGTTGAACACCCGGTCGTCGTGGTAGTCCACGGCGTAGAGCTTCTCCTTGTTTATGGCAAAGCTCGCGTGTCTGTCAGGCGGGTGAAAGGGACAATGGAACAAGTACCAGCGGGACAGTTCACCGGCAGAGTTCTGCCTCAGAGCATCGAGAATTCTCTGTAGAAGCTCCCTCAAAAACTCAGTATCACCACCTGCCTCGCCGTGCTCCCTCTCGAAAAGCTCCTCCAGCACCCACCTCTCGCGGATACACTCGCCGAGAATGCCGCGGAGCTCCTCTAAGCTATTGACCTCCAGGATGTCCTCGCTCTTCCCAGGAAGAGGCGTTAGCCACTCGTAGGGCTTCAAGGTGCGCGGATGGATGCTCGGCGGGACGACGAACTGCCTCCCCTCGCCCAGGACCTCGATCAGCGTCACCTTTTCCTTTTCCGTCCTCTTCCCGGTGAGCTTCTCATACTCCTCCTTTGTCAGAGTCACCTTGCGCGAGAAGCTCAGCACGGCAGGCGAGGAGCTTCTGAAAATTAAGCGAGGAGCCTTGCTGGTGCTGTGCGCGAGCGCCCCGCGCCGAATCGCAGGCTCCGCGTCGAAGCCAGTAACCTCAGGTTCGTCAATGTCAACGGCAATAATCCCGCTTAGCGTGCCGGTGGTCACGCCGATATTTAGCACCCTCCCCTCTTCCACCAGCCTCAAAAGCTCTTCCCTGGGAAAGGCTTTGGTCTGCCACTCCGCGGTGAAGGGCTGCTTTCCTCTGAGGGGAATAACATTCCATCCAAGTTCCCAGTACTTCTTTATGAGATCATGCATCACCCTCACCGCTCAGCTCTTGCTCGACCAGTTCGTGCAGGGCTTCTGCTTTGCTGAAGAGTGTGTTCGCCGCGCGGAGCAGAGCCCAGGCATGGGTTCTAAGCCTGTTGTGCGTTTCCCGTTTCGTCAGATAGGGAAACGAACTCCCCGCTTTCTCAATCTGCATGAAAAAGAGGTTCACCTCGCGGAGAAGCTCCCAGCTGGCGGAGAGAAGCCTCTCCGCATCTTCGTGAATTTTCTCCGTCTCTTGACCGGAAATCTCGCCAATCTCTTCGAGATTGGCTTCGGCTTCCCTCACTTCCGTTCGGGAAATTTGGTCGAAATCCTTGCGGATTTCTCCCGCGTCGCCCGAAGCTCCGCTTCGTGCAACTACAAGAATGCGACCGTTATTTTTCCCTTCCTTCACAGACAGCGCCTCCTTTATCTTTTTTTCTTCCGGCATCCTTTGCTGGCAGGAGGCTTGGTCGAAACTCTCCGGGTTTCTCCCGCGTTTCCCTTGCTGCGCTCGGGAAACTGATGCTGAAAGAAGTAAGTGCTTATAAGCTTGCTTTCTCACAGCTGTGAGTGTGAGAGTTTATAAGCGCCTCATTGATGATGGTGAGCGCAGAATGCTGCCCTACCTGCTCATCATCGGCATGATCATCGCCGGGGGTTTTGCGGCGAGCTACAGCATAAGCATGAGCCAGGAATCCGCGCAGCCCTCGAAGGCGGAGCATGCGGCGAGCTATGCCGAGGTTTCCGGAAAAGAGGTGCAGCGTGTCATAAGGTGGGCGGAGTATGTTGCTGCAAGGGACGCGGCAAAGCAGGGCTTGGACGGCGCTGCCAAAGAGGAGTTCATGAGGCAACGCGTCGAGAGCGAGCTCGCCAGTTATCTCAATGAGCGGGGAGTCTACAGCTTCGAGGTGCTCGTGGACGCCGAAGCAAGCGCCTCGCGCAGGGGAGGCGAGACGTACATACGCTACGGGCGCTACACCGCAGTGGTCGACACAGGAGAAGATCAGAGCGCGTCTGCTCCGCCGAAGCCTGCAATTCACCCTAAGCCGTCGGTGGTCACCGCACCTGCGCAGCCGCCGGTAAGCGTACCAGAGAAGCCGCCGCTCAACCAGACAAAGCCGCCGGGTATCGTTATTCCGCCGCTGAAGCCAGTCATCTCCATCCCCAAGATATGTTTCACCTTGCCCTGGGGCACCAGAATCTGCATCTGACCCTCCCTCGTTTTCTTTATCCTGGGAAACCACATCAACTGTTTCGTTAGGCTTCGGCTTTCCTCACTTTCGTTTGAGAAACACTGGAAGGCCTCACTCGGGTCAATAAAAAGCCATAAATATTCTTCCGCGAAAATTTTTAACATGCCCATTCGCTTCAGCCGCGAGGTGCTGGAGGCTGTTGCGAAGGATTACTCCTTTTTGAAGAGCAGGGAGGATGTGCTGGGGGTGTTTGCCTTCCCGGCACCCGCTTCGGAAAAGGTCTGCGTGTGCGTGGTTGCACCGCTCGCAAACCCAAGGGAGCTCCACGAATTTATCCAAAAGCACAGCCCAAAGTTCCCAGCCGTGTTGCTCGAAGAGATGCCTTCCGTTTTGCTGGAGGAACTGACAGCTAAGGCGGAGCTGATTTTCTGCAGCTGTCTCTTACACACATCT
>WANW01000021.1 GCA_015521615.1 Candidatus Hydrothermarchaeota archaeon | reverse complement strand
CCGCTATCCTGGGGTCGTTCCAGCGGGTTATCTTACCCATGAATATGTCTGCAACAACCTCGCCGCTTAACCTGAGCTTCTGCTCAATCCCCGGCAGGTTGTACACCACCACCACAGCACCCAGCGTCTCGGGTATGTGGAGTATGCCCGGCATCCTGCGATACTCCTCCTCTTTTAGGGGAGCGTCGCTGGCTCCAAAGTCAACAGTCTTGGCCATGGTCTGCTTGATCCCGCCACCGCTGCCTATGCTCTGGTAGTTTATCTTCACCCCTGTTAGCTTGTGGTACTCGTAGCTCCACTTGGCTATGAGCGGGTATGGGAAGCTTGCTCCGGCACCGTTGATTGTTATCTCTTCACCTGCTCCAGCTTTTCCACCGCCGGTGCAACCCGCGAAGAGCAGTGCGACAAGTAAAGGCAGAAGCAACAGCCTGTTCATGCATCTCACCTCTCTTTTGTACGGAATGTGTGGGAGAATGTATATATATTTTATGTAAATAATATATAGACAATATATATGTTAGAGAGTCACATATAAGCTATTTAGGTTTTGTACGGGTTTTCCAGAACCGGAAACACAATATTTATCTTTTTAAGACGAAGAAGATATGGTGAGGGGGATGGTAACCAGCGTAGAGGATGTGATGACGCCAGCCGTTAAGACGATAGAGCGTCATGCCTCAGTACTTGAAGCAACCAGAATAATGGAGGACATGCTTCTTGGCGCCCTCGTGGTGGTTGAGCGGAGCAGGGCTGTGGGTATAATCACCGAGCGGGACGTAATCCACCGCGTGGTTAATGCCTGTCTTGACCCGAAGCGAACCGCGGTAGAGGAGGTGATGAGCTCTCCGCTAATAACCATCTCCCCTGACGCTTCAATAGAGATGGCAGCACAGATGATGATAGACAGACGGATAAAGAAGCTGCCGGTACTGAGGCAGGGACGTCTTGTGGGGATAATAACCGCCACCGACATAGTGCGCGAGGTTCCTCATCTGCGGGAGAAAATTCTTGCGACGTTTAAGAAACTTTAGAGAGCAGCCCAATTTCACACCTTATTCAGTACAGTATTTAATCCATTCGCACTTACCGCAAATTTCAGGTAGCTCGCTTTTTGGAATCTTTTGGACCAGATTTGAGACTTCCCGGTAACTCATCTTTACACCGGTGCTGAGCTTTAGCCTTGATATAACCCTGCAGTCCAGCTCTCTGACCTTATATTCGCTGTTTTCTGACTTAAGACACTTTTCATCCCTGAAATGCGGACATGCACTGCAGATATCATCGCCACCTTCAACTATTTCGATTGTGGGATTTTGCTCGAGTCTTCTTAGAACTTCCTGAAAATTTTTAACAAACCGCTCGCTGTATCCTCTACCCTTAAATCCTCGAATGCACAGCAGGTGGTGAGGACGAAGTCTAACCACACTCATGCAGCTTAATTGCATGTGCAGCAGATAAATTTTTAGAAAAGGAATTTTTAGTCCCCATGAGGTTAAATATATAAACCCCGGAATTAATTTTAAGCATGGGCGGTAGCATGATTATTGATGCTCATGTGCACCTGGGGGGTCCAGATAAGGGCGACGGCGCAAAGCAGAGTGTGGATGAGCTAATTGAGCGTATGCAGAGAGCGGGTGTTGACAGGGCGGTGGTCTTCCCCTTCAACGAGGCAGAGCCGGGAATAAGCTTTGCCAGTGCCAATAATTTCATAGCCAAAGCACAGAAGGAGCACGCTGATAAAATAATAGGCTTCGCACGCTTGGACCCGCACTTCCGCGAGGCTGCGATAATGGAGGCGAAGCGCGCTCTGCGCGAGCTTGGATTGAGGGGCATAAAGCTGCACCCCGCGGCGCAGAAGTTCTACCCGGATCACCCCTTTGTGGTCAGAATTCTGCAGACCGCCGCGCGCTTCTCCGCACCTGTGGTCTTCGACAATGGCAAACCCGAGGCGCGGAATGAGGCGATTGCAGCCCTCGCTGAGCGCGTGCCCGAGGTTACGATTATCCTCGCCCACATGCGCGGCGAGGGGTTCATCGAAGCTTGCGAGGGCAGACCCAACGTTTACCTGGGCACGGTAAAGGCAAAGCCAGAGCACGTGCTGGAAGCGGTTGACAGGCTCGGAGCGGAGAGGATAATCGCCGGAAGTGACTCCCCATATGCGAGCATGCAGTATGAGATGGTTGAGAAGTTCGAGGAACTCGAGAGCCTGAGCGACGAGGAGAAGGCACTTATCCGTGGAGGCAACATCGCAAGGCTCCTCGGGCTTTAGCCGCCCGCTATAGCAGGGACTATTGTTATTACGTCGCTGTCTTTTACCTCCGTGTCCTCCCCGGCAAGGTAGTTTATTCCTACGCCGTTGACCATGAATATGAGCTCCCGCCTCAGCTTCCCATCCTTAAAAAGAAGCTCGCTTGCCCCGGGATTGCCCTCGCACAGCCTTAGGAGCACCTCCTTGAGCTTCTGCTTTCCATTCACCCGCACCTCAATGCTCTCGGCCCCGAGAAGCTTCTGGAGCACGTAGTGGAGCGATACCTCTATTTTAACCATGCCCTCTAACCAAAGCTCAACAAAGGAAATTTTATAAAGCATGATTGAAATACCAAAGCTAAGGAGGTAGGAATCATGGTCAAAATCAGCGTGGGAACCAAGGAGGAGTGCACCTGGGAGTTGCCGGATGAGCTTTACTACCATCCTAAGGACCACATCTGGGCGAAGGTAGAAGGTGAGCTTGTGCGTGTGGGTCTGGACGCCTTCGGCGCCTATGCCGCAGGCAAAATACAGCAGCTGAGAACTTTTCCAAAGGGCAGGCAGGTGCGCAAGGACCAGGCGTTTGGAAATCTGGAGAGCGGTAAGTTTATAGGTCCCCTCCGCGCACCCGTGGCGGGAGAGATAGTGGACATAAATCAGGAAGTTGTGAGCAACCCCAGTAAGATTAACGACTCACCTTATGAGGCCTGGATTGCCGTCTTCAAACCCACGAACCTTGAGGAGGACCTCAAAGACCTCCCTCACGGGGAGGAGAAAATCAGAGCCTGGATGGAGAAGGAGATAGAGGAGTACAAGAAGAAAGAGATTCTAAAGTGTGACTGAGGGAGCGGGGTTTACCTTTTAACCATCCCTCTTTTCAAAATATTAACCCACACCCTGGAATTTATCATAATTAATAATAGCAAATTTTATAAAGGTTATCACAATCACTTAGAATCACCCAGCTTAAGGTGGTGGCACTATGATAATGCTTGGCGGACTACCTCTCTTCGTGGTGCTCTTCATTATAGGCACGGCGATAATGCTCATAGGCGTGGCCTGGAATATAGCCGTCTGGCTCAAGGGCAGGCATTCGATAAAAGGAAGCTTTGCTTGGGCTGTGCGCAACATCTTCAGCCGGAACATTGTCCTGCTTTTAGAGCGTCTGGTGATGGAAGTCTTCCTGCAGCGCAGGCTTTTCAGGCAGGACAGGCTGCGCTGGCTGATGAAGGTACTTATAATCTTTGGCTACGTGGGCATAATCCTCGTGAACCACATAAAGGGCTCGACGCGCGTGGAGCAGCTCCACGGCATGCCCGAGGTTCTGCTCTTTTTCTTTGCGCCCTTCGTGGACTACTACTACCTTGCGACGGTTTCGCCCGCTAACTTCGCCGGCATAGACGCCACCTATGCGCTGCTCAACGAGATTTTCGGGGGTATGGTGCTTCTGGGCGAGTTTATAGCGATATACCGCCGCTTTGTTTTGAAGGCTTTTCCGATAAAGACGACGCTGGTGGACAAGCTTGCGGTTATCAACCTGGGCGGGTGGTTCATCTTCCGATTTCTCGGCGAGGCTGCGTCGCTTCAGGCTTACAACGTGCCCGACGAAATTGCGCGCTACTGGTTCATAGCCTACGGTCTGAGCAAGGCAATGCCCTTCCTGGGCGGGTTCAATGATGCCATGTGGGTGCTCTCGGCGCTTCTCCTGACATCGCTCTTCGCAAGCATCCCCTACAACAAGAAGCTGTGGCACATCTTCGTCTCGCCCTTTGTCATGCTTATCAATGCCTTCCCCTACGACTACCGCGATGTTGAGAACAAGCCAGCTGAGATAGACTTCACCTCCCGCCAGCTCATCCAGCTCGATGGCTGCGTGAAGTGCCAGATATGCACGCTGAACTGCCAGGTTTACGAGGCGACAAAGGCGGAGCCCGAGCTTGAACCCTACCTGAGCTACGCTGCAATCAACTCCCACGTAAAGCAGGATATTAAGGCAGAGCACTTCGCAGACAGGCTGTGGGCGAAGAAGGAAGACAAGGCAATGTCTGAGAACGAGGTGTACAACTGCCTGCTGTGCGCCCGCTGCGCCGAAGCTTGCCCGGTGTTCATCAACACCCGCGAGCTGGGCATTGCTGTTAGAGCCAACCTCTACCACAGGGGCAAGCTTCCGAAGAAGTTCCACATGGTTCACGAGGCAGTGGTGAAGGAGAAGAACGTGGCAAACTTCCCGAACAGCGACAGGGCGATGTGGATAGACTTCTTCATTCCCCAGCCGCCGGAGGATTACTATCAGAAGGAGAAGGCCGAGGTGGTTTACTTCGTGGGCTGCGTCGCCAGCTTTTCGCCCCAGGTGCAGGACATTCCCGCGGCCGTGGTTCAGGTTCTGGAAAAGGCGGGTGTTGACTTCACTATTTTGGGCGAGCAGGAGCACTGCTGCGGGTATCCGCTCATCATACTCGGCATGAAGGAGGAGGTGGAGGAGCTTATAAGGCACAACATCGAGGTGATCAAGGCAAAGGGCGCTAAAACAGTGGTCTTCTCCTGCCCGAGCTGCTACCACACCTTTGCGCACGAGTACCCGGAGATAGAGGGTGTGGAGCTTCTGCACCACTCGCAGTTTATAGCGAGGCTGATTGAGGAGGGCAGGATTAAGCTGAAGAAGCCCCTCAACTTGAGCGTAACCTACCACGACCCCTGCGACCTGGGCAGGAATTCGAGGGTCTTCGAGGAGCCGCGCAGGGTGTTGCGCTCTCTCCCCGGGGTTGAGTTCAGGGAGATGCCCAGCACGAGGGAGTTTGCGCTGTGCTGCGGCGGAGGCGGAGATGTGGAGATACATAACCCGAAGATTACAGAGAAGGTTTCAATGCAGATCATCCACGAGGCAGACGAGGTGGGTGTGGATGCCATAGCCACTGCCTGCCAGCAGTGCAAGCGTGTTATTAAGTCCGCCGCTGAAAAGCATGAGGGCAAGAGCTACCAGGTGAAGGACATAGCAGAGCTGGTGCTGGAGGCGATGGAGTAGGATTCTCATAGCTTAGCTTGAGTCGTGGATTTTTATAAATGCAATGCACAACCCGAGATCCACGACAGCACCCCATGAAAAGAAGCAAAATTTATGTTGAATCTAAGGAATATATGAAAATGCCGGGCCTGTCAGAATAAGCCTAAGGTAGGATTGAAATGGAGCAACGAAAGTAGGGTTGAGTGCTGCTGCTGTGGTCAGAATAAGCCTAAGGTAGGATTGAAATAATTTCCGCGGCGGGCTCGGCTTCTCCGGAGTGCTGAGTCAGAATAAGCCTAAGGTAGGATTGAAATAAAAAGAACAAAATCGGTAACTATATTCACGAAAGAGTCAGAATAAGCCTAAGGTAGGATTGAAATAAAAATGCATGGTTTGGGCGTCAACCGACTCAATTTGTCAGAATAAGCCTAAGGTAGGATTGAAATCATACATGATTACCGCGACACAAGCCATAAGGGCCTGTCAGAATAAGCCTAAGGTAGGATTGAAATATGTTTTCAAGTTCCTCTTCCTCACCGAAGCGGAGTGGTCAGAATAAGCCTAAGGTAGGATTGAAATGTGAAGCCGAGCAGGAACCAGATAGGCAGGAGCGCAGTCAGAATAAGCCTAAGGTAGGATTGAAATTAACCTTCACCCCGAGAGGCAGCACTACGCTGCGGTGTCAGAATAAGCCTAAGGTAGGATTGAAATGTTTCTGGGTATATTATTGAAAAGGGAGTTGATGAAGTCAGAATAAGCCTAAGGTAGGATTGAAAT
>WANW01000020.1 GCA_015521615.1 Candidatus Hydrothermarchaeota archaeon | reverse complement strand
GCACGAGGGGGTGGTGGTGAAGAGGCTGGACGCCTGCTACGAGCCCGGAAGGCGCAGCAGCTCCTGGCTGAAGGTTAAGCCCTTTGTGACCCTCGACCTCGCCGTTGTGGCCGCGGAGTGGGGACACGGAAGGCGCAGCGGGTGGCTGAGCAATCTTCACCTGGCGGTGAGAGGCGAGGAGGGGTTTCTTATGGTGGGCAAGACCTTCAAGGGGCTAACCGATGCAATGCTGGAGGAGATAACCCAAGAGCTTCTCAAGAACAAGCTGGTGCAGGAGGGGAGGGTGGTCAGGGTGAAGCCCACTCTCGTGGTGGAGGTAGCCTTCGACGAGGTGCAGCGCTCACCGCGCTATGAGAGCGGCTTTGCGCTGAGGTTTGCCAGGGTGAAGCGGATACGCCGCGACAAGGGTGTTGAGGAGGTGGACACCCTGCAAACCCTCAGAAAAATCTACAAGGCGCAGCTGAAAAGAAAGGGGAGGTTATAGTTGTTAGGTTGGAAAATGAGGATGATGATTCAATTTGAGCGCGTGACAAAGAGGTTTCAGAACATAACGGCGCTGAGCGAGCTCACACTGAGCATAAAAAAGGGTGAAATCTTCGGCCTTGTTGGGCCGAACGGCGCCGGCAAGACAACGGCAATACGCATACTCTGCGGGGCGCTGAAGCCAACCTCGGGGAGGGTGACGGTGGCGGGCATGGATGTGGGCGAGAGGGGCACTGAAGTAAAGCGGCTCATCGGCTACTTACCGGAGGAGCCAAACCTGTACGAGCGCATGACGCCCAGGCAGCTACTGCGCTTCTTTGCCTCTCTTTATGAGGTTGAGGATGCAGAGGCCAGGATAGAGGAGCTTCTCACCCTCGTTGGCATGGAGGAGAAGGTGGACGTTAGAATAGCAACCTTCTCTAAGGGTATGAGGCAGCGCATATCAATAGCCCGCGCGCTGCTTCACGACCCTGAGATACTTATCCTGGACGAACCCACGATGGGGCTTGATCCGCTTACCGCGAGGGAAATACGTGAGTTCGTTGCCTCCTTCAATGGCAGAAAAACTGTGCTGCTGTGCACCCACTACATGCCAGAGGCGGAGCAGCTGTGCGACAGGGTGGGGATACTCCACCGGGGCAGACTTGTGGCGCTCGGCTCGCCGGAGCAGCTGAAGGCGGAGCTAGAGCAAGATGGATGGGAATCGCCCACACTGGAGGACGTGTTTCTGAGGTACACGAGAGGGGGATGAGTTGAGGGTTCTGGCTATTGCGAGACGGGAACTCTGGGAGATACTGAGCAATAAGAAGTTCATGCTCGCCTTTATTGTGCAGACACTTCTCCTCCTCGCGCTCCTCCCCGCCTTCGGAAACCTATTCGCCCAGGGAAACCTCGCACTTCCAACTCCCACGCTTAAGGGCTTCACGCCCCTCGGAGTTGTGGTGCAGAGCGACGACTGCTCTGTGCTGCTTGCCTCACTTGAGCAGAACGAGCGGCTGAGGCTCTACAGTTTCTCCTCTCCGCCGGAGGAGGAACTCCGCAGAGGGCTGATCGCAGGCTACCTCCTGATACCTCCAGAGTACAGGGAGAGCACGCTCGAGGTGCTGGAGGTGAAGCTCTTCCTATCGCAGGGTATTAAGAGCAGCTCCACCCTCGACGCCGTAAAGGAGAGTGTGGAGAGGGCGAGCGCTGAGCTTGCTGCAGAGAGGCAGAGACAGCTGAATTCTGAACTCGGCAGCGCAATTACCCTCAAGAGGGAGTTTCTTAAGCCTGTGGTAGTGGTAAAGAGGGGCGAGAACAGAAGGTTTTCCAGCTTCTTCCTCGCCTATCTTGTGCCGCTGGTGCTCTTCTTCCCTATTTTTATGTCCGGCGGGCTGGTGGTGGATGCGATAGTCGGTGAGAAGGAGCGCGGAACCATAGAGGCGCTACTCACAGCGCCCTTTTCGAGGTATGAGATTGTGCTGGGAAAGTTTCTTGCCCTTTGGGGCTTCGTCACCGCAGAATGTGGTGTTTGGATCATCGGCGTTGCTGCGGTGGGCGTGCCCCTTGCGAGGCCTGCGGAAGCACTCGTACTGCTGGCGGCACTCAATGCGCTTGTGGTTGCGATTGCAATTCTGCTTGCCCTGTATTCCCGCAACCTAAAGGAGGCGAACATAGCGCTAATGCTCTTCTATGTCCCGCTCTTCGTTGCGCTGATATACGCCTTAACAGTAGAGTTCTTCTCACCGCGGAACTTCTTCGCTTACATCCCCTTCAACCTGATCTCACGCGCGGTCAGCGGCGAGACCTTCGTGGGGCACGCGTTTCCGCTTGTTACTCTGCTTCTAAGCGCGCTTGCAGCCTGCACCATCGCGGCAGCTGCGGTGCTCAGCTACAGGGACGACGTAATCTTCGGCCCGAGGCCAGGTTTCCTCAAAATAGCCGGCGATGTCGTCGAGGCTACGCTTGAGCGAGGACGCCTCGCTGGTGCAGCGCTTGCGCTTGTGCTATCACCGTTGCTTTTCATCGCAGCTACTGTTGCTGAGGTCGCTCTTGCAGCGCTCATGGGGTGGTTGCTCGGGCTCACCGTCGCCTTCCTTTACACTGTGGTGCTGCTCTCCGCTGTGGTTGAGGAGGTGCTGAAGCTACTGCCGGTGCTTCTGGTGCTGAGGAGGCGCAGAACGTGGGTTAGCGCCGGCAGCATCCTGCTCGTCGCCGCAGCCTCGGCTATGGGATTCTTCCTGGTTGAAACCGCTATCACAGGCTTTGTTGCAGGCCTGCTCTTCAGCATCCCGCTCACCACTCTGCTGTACGCAAGGGCCACGTCAACGCTGGTGATGCACCTCGCAGGCGGGATGCTCGCAGGGCTCGGGGTGTACAGGCGTGGCAAGCGCGGCTTTCTCCTCGTGGCGCTTGCGATAGCGCTGCACGCGCTTTTCAACTTAATTGTCCTGGAGGTGGCTCTGTGAGGCTCCTCACCCTCGCAAGGAAGGAGCTTGAGGATATCCTGAGCGAGAGGCTGTACCTCCTCGCCTTTGTGGTGCAGCTCCTTATTGTGGTGAGCATAACCTTTGTGGCGCTGCTCTACTCATCGCTCGCTAATCCGGAGGTGCTTCAGGGGTATATTCCGCCCCAGCAGGTGCGCATCGGCGCTATTGGCGATGCCTCAATGCTTGAGATAGAGAACGTAAAGGTTGTGCCGCTTAGCCAAAGCTCAGACCCCTGGCGCGCGCTGAGGGAACACCGCCTCGTTGCAGTACTCCGTCTGCCAGCGAACATGAGCGAGGCTGTGGCACAGGGCAGGGTGGAGCTAACGCTCTACATCGACAACACAAATGTGCTCTCGGGCTACGCCGACGCGATGGTAACCAGAGCAATTCAGAAGCTCGACATGGAGCTCAAGAGGGTGCGCGCGGCGCAGATTGCGGGCTCTCCGGAGGCGCTACTGGACCCGGTGAGGCTTGAGATAGAGGGCGAGAGGAGCAGTCCCCCGCCCGAGTTCGTGGAGCTCATGTATGGCCTGCTTTTGCCCTTCATACTCCTGCTTCCCACCTTTCTTGCAGCGAACATGACCACCGATGCAATAGTGGGTGAGAAGGAGCGCAGGACGTACGAGCTTCTCGTGGTTGCGCCGCTGAGCTACAGAGAGATAATTCTGGGCAAGGCGCTTCCAATCGCCGCAATTGCCCTCGCCCAGGCGATGCTCTGGGCAGCGTTGCTCATGGTGAGGGGGATACCTGTTTATAACCTCCCACTCCTTATGCTTCTGCTCGCGCTCCTCGACCTCCTCTTTATAGCCCTCGGCGTTGCTCTGTCCGCATTCTCCGACAGCATAAAGGATGCAAATGTCGGCGTTACCGTTATGCTCATACTCGCCTCCCTCACCTTCTTCGTGCCGGTCTCCCTGAAGAATGCACTCTACGAGGTCTCACCGGTGACGCTCATAGCAAAGCTTGCCTCAAATCCGGCTGTGCGCATGGAGGAGATGCTTCCCGGGTTTGCGCTCCTCGCCATTGCTGCAGCCGGAGCACTAATTATCGGCGAGAAACTGTTAAAGTACAAAGAAAATCTAAGGGTGTAGACTACTATAAACCTAAAAATAAGAAGAGAAAAAAGCTTCACTGCATTATAGCAGGAAGCTCGTGGCACTTCGTGCAGGTTGTCTGGACATCGTGGCACTCACTGCAGAAATTCTTGTGCCCCTCGAACTTCTCAAACGCCTGCTTGTGCAGCCCGGCGCGCATGTCCTTGAGGGTGGGAGCATCGTGGCACATATCGCACTTACCTTCGCCGTGGAGTGCAGCAGGTTTTGTTTCACCCGCCTCTTCCTTGGCTTCAGCCGCCTTCTCTTCGGCTTTCTCCTCATGCGCAGGTGCTGCTGCAGCGGGAGCGCCGCCCTCTATCAGCCTCACACCAACATAGGCGTGGCACTTGTTGCAGAACTTCTCAGGCTGGTGACAGTTCTTGCAGGTATCCTCGCTTACCTTGCCGCCCTCAATCTCGTTTCCATGATTGGCCTTCCAGTATACCATGTCCACCTTGGGCGAAGGGTGCTCCTTAAGCGACGTATCCTTAACAGGCTTCTCCGGTGGTGCCACACATCCGCTGAGCAGAAGGATGCCCAGCATTGCAATGAATATCAACACCTTTTTCATGTTTACCTCCTCCTGTTTGTCATAATATTTTTCAGCCTTCTCTCGTAAAGTCTAATAGCGCGAAGGATCCTGTTCTCGTACACCCACTCAGGCTGTGGTCCCGGCACGCCGTTCACAGGTATGCCCTTGTAATAAATTATTAGAGTGGGCGGTGCGATAATACGGTTAGCTATGCGCACCGCCTCATTGGTGTCGATGTTTATCTTCACGAACTTGATTTTACCTGCAAAGCGCTGTTCATACCGCTCCAGCATACACTCTATCTCTCGCGACGCTGGCGACCACTCAGCATAGAAGTGCACCGCCACGGGCGTACTCGAACAGGTAACCTCTGTGAACCAGGTCGCTTCGCTGATTTCCTTCATTTTTTCGGCTCACACACCATGTCGCACTGTTCCTTGGATATCTTGTGCTCTTTCTCGGCATGCTCACAGCACTCGTCCATGGTGGCAAACTCCGCATCACACAGTCCGCAGACCGCAGGCACTGCCGCTGCAGCCGCCTTTGCTGCCTCCTCCTCTGCCTTCTTCTTGGCCTCGAACTCCTCCTGACCCTCGAGGATGAGTGCCTTGCTCACAAGATCATGAATTCCACCCACCTGCACTGGTATTTCGTAGTGCTGCATCACCAGAGGCAGCTGAGCCTTGTCGATAGCGCATGGAGCCGCGAGATAGTTGACACCGTGAGCCTCGACCACCTCTTTCACAGCGGTTGCTCTTGGGAGGCCGCCTTTCATTCTTAGTTCCATTATCTCCTCAGTGAGCAGACCTCCGCCTCCGCCACAACAGAAGGTCTTCTCCTTGATAACGCTCTCATCCATATCCACGAAGTTGTTGCACACCGACTTTATTACAAAGCGGGTCTCCTCAACCAGATCACCCGCCCTTGCGTAGTTGCAGGGGTCGTGGAGGGTTACCACAACGTCGTCGTTTCGAGATTTGTCCAGTTTGAGCTTGCCCTTGCGTATCTGCTCTGCAGTGTACTCCAGGATGTTCATGAACTTAAACGGCAGAGGGCCGTTCATTGCCTCCATGAACTGCCTCGCAGCACGCCACGCATGGCCACACTCGCCGAAGATGACCAGCTTTGCTCCGATCTTCTTTGCAGTCTCCACAACGCGCAGGTTTATGGCCTTGAGGTCATCGTAGCTGAAGAACAGACCGAAGTTGGCTGCCTCACTGGCATATGTGCTCATTGTCCAGTCAGCACCAACCGCATGAAAGACCTTGGCTACGCCTATCATTGTGTCTGTGTTTGTAAACAGGTCCGCACTTGGAGGGAGGTACAGGATTTCAGCCTTCTCCTTATCCACCGGTATCTTGACATCTACGCCGGTGGTCTCCTTAATCTCCTCTTCAAGGAACTGGCAGTTGTACTTAAATGCTGGCTCGGGTATGCCCAGGTTGTTACCGTGCTTGTAAACCTGTGAGATAACCTGGGTGATGTACTTTGTTGCGAGACCAACACTGTTCAGCACCTCTCTGCCAGCCATTGTAATTTCCGCCTGGTCTATACCATAGGGACAGAACACAGAGCAGCGCCTGCACTCTGAGCACTGGTAGAAGTACTTGTACCACTCATTCTTCAGAATCTCTGGGGTTAGCTTCTGGGCTCCAACAAGAGGACCGAAAAGCTTTCCGCTGATTGTGAAGTGCGCCCTGTATACCTTGCGCAGTAACTCTGCCCTGCCCACGGGCGTATTCTTCGGGTCACCGGTGCCCAGGAAGTAGTGGCACTGCTTCACGCAGGCGCCACAGCGCACGCATATATCAAGGTAAAGCTGCAGACTCTTCCGCTCCTTGCGGAGCTGGTCAAGGCGTTTAAGCGCTACCTCCACCATCTGCTCATCTGGCAGGGGCTCCTTGGGGATGTTTGTCTTCATGACCTCTGCAAACTCTGGCTTGGTGAGATTGCAAACATAATTCTCACCCGCTCCGGGCTTGAGCTCTACATCGTATAATTTCTCGAGCTGCTCTCCCATTTTCACGCCTCCTCAAGCTGCTTTGTATGCGCTTCACCACCGAAGTGGTGTGTTCGCGTGGGCGAGAAGAATATCCCGCCGAGGTGCATCACCTTGCTGAAGGGTATGTACATCGCAAGCACCTGCACCAGGAAGAAGTGCACCAGGAATGCTGTATTCAGCGTCACTGTGCTCAGGTCCACCGGCTTGAGCGCCATCAGGCTGCGTATCACGTACTTTACGTCAACCACGAATGGACGGGCAACGTACTTGGCGTACAGCCCCGAGAGTACCACGCTGAGTATCAGCAGAAGTACAAAGTAGTCCGCCGGCGTTGAAATCCACTTGATATCAGCGTGCACTATTCTGCGCAGCAGCAGGTAGAGGAGCGGTATACTTATCACAAGCGCAGCAGCTATGCCTATACCCTGAACCGCTGCGACCCAGCCAGGCACTGCCTCAGCGCCCAGGAAGTAGCGCAGATGGCGCAGCAGAATCAGGCCGAAGCTTATGTGGAAAACCCAGGCTCCAAGCCACAGTATGCGATTCCCTCTGAATTGCAGCAGGGAGCGGAAGAAAATCACATCGCTCAGCACCCTCACTATTGCGCTGCCAACGGTTCGCTGTCCCGGAAAGACGGGGATGGGTATTGGCGACGGTCTGCTCCACCATACCGCAATGCGGTATATAACCCCCACAACAAAAACTATGAAGGTTATATACGGTAGCACATTCACAACAAAGTTTGCCATGACTCCCATGGTACCACCTCACTCTCATGTATTTAAATTTAATATAAATACTTTACCATTTTTTAACAGTCCCTTTTTCTGTCACATTCAAGCATATAAAACTGCACCTCAAAAAACCAGCACCATGTCCGAGCTCTCAATGCCTTCCCTGATCTCTTCAAAGCTTACCGGCTGAATGGTATTCTCTGCATTGAATTCCCTGGCATCGGTGAGCATATCCATGGTAATACCATAGCGCTCCATATCCTCACCACATACAAGCACCTTCACGTCGCTAACAAGGAGCATCTTTATGCGCTCCTCTGGGGTTTCAATGCCATAGGTGCCCATGCCATCCTGCCCGCGGAGGCAGTTAAGCACGCCTGCGCCGACGAAAGCTACAACTGGCTCAACTTTGAACCCCCTTGCTGTAAGACAGCCCAGGGCGTGGTCCATGGCGATAAGTGGAACTTCCTTTTTGAATGTGCTTCTGATAAGAAAGAACACCCTCTTTGCTGTCATATCACTCCTCTCCTATCATGAGAGCCACATCGCTGGAAAGCGCATTCTCAATGAACCAGGTCATGGTATCTACCTGAATCCCATCAATCATCTCCTCTTTATTTATCCCACGTATGTAAGCGCAGCTCTCGCAGTTAACCACCTCAAGGCCCATTTCTATAAGCTCCCTGAGCTCTGCCTCAAAGTTGAAGCATCTGTGATATTCGTGCTGCCCCTTTTTTGCGACTGTCGTTGCATCACCACTCAGCCAGAGCCTGACACTGTGCCCCTTCTCAAGAGCAGCTTTCGCCAGCCTGAGAGCAAAAGCCATGTTCTTTGAACCATACGGTCCGGTAAGAATTCCTATTGCCAGGGTCCCCATCTCCGGCCTCCTCCTTAAAGCCATATAACCTTTTTATACTCCTCCATGAGCCTGTCCACAATATCACCATAATCCACAACCTCCACGTTACTGGGAACACTGTCCTCGGTGAAGCCACGAAGCTTGAGGTCTTCCCTCAATACAAAGATTCTGGACGCTTTATTGATAAGTGGGGATGCTCCGCCATTATCCTCAACAACAGCATTGTAAACGCCGTCATGGACAAGAAATACACCGGTCTCATCGTCTGCTATGCGATTAAAAAGCTCTGCATCGTATTTAAAGTCGCTGATAAAGATGCCAAGCTTCATTTTATCACCTTGCGCTAATCCTCGGGAGAGGTGTATTTAAATTTTACTTCAGGATGAATTTTGACCTGGTGAACCCAATACACCTCCTGTGAAGCTGCGTAGTATAAGCGAAAGCACATCCCTGACGGAGTTCGATTTTTGTGAAAATAAAGTTTAAATAAAAGCAAGCATAGTTGTAATCGGTGATTGACATGGGAAAGCTTGGCATATTTGTATGCACCGACAAGCACGGCGAGGATGTTGAAGGCGTGGTTAAGGCGGCAATTGAAAAGGGGCATGAGGTGAAGGTGTTCTTCACCGGCCCGGGAGTTAAGCTTGTACCCACAGAGCATGCAAAGGAGATAGTCAAGGCGGGCGCGGACGTGGCAATGTGTCTCCATAGCTTTGAGGAACTTGGCTTCAGTGAGGACCAGGTGCCTGAGGGCATAAAGAAGAGCACCCAGGACTACAATGCCAACATGATGAAAGAAGTGGACAGGTATGTGGTGTTTTAGGAGGTGGAGAAGATGGTTTCTGTGGTATTTATAAGCAATAGCGAAGATGGTTATGTCCAGGAGGAGGCAAGCCGCTCGGCACTGGGAACAATGCTCGGCGGCAATGACCCGAGCTTAATGATTATTGACGTGGAGTACGACGTTGACCGTGGCGATGTGGCCGAGAACCTGGAGTGGATAAAGGACAACGGCGGACTGGTGGTTAGCAATAATCCAAAGAATGTCGAGAAGAGCGAGTACATCGACGAGATGAGCGTCGAGGAAATGGCAAAGAAGATTCTGGAGTTCGATGTAATTATACCATACTGAGGTGGTGGAGATGAAGGTTCTTGAGATTCTGCGTTCCGAGCCCAGCGACAGGGTTAAGGAGATCATTGAAGTCCACAAGAAGGAGGCGGACGTGGAGATTTTTGAGCTCTATAAAAACAAGGACTACGCCCAGCTTGTGGACAAGATTTTCGAGGCAGACAAGGTTATAAGCTGGTGGTAGCCTCTTTTATTTTATTTTTATTCCATCTCTATCTCAAGCACCGGTGGCTTAAATTTTTTTGAACGCACCCGGTTTTTGGAATTTACTGGTATAATTTTGAAAAAGGACTCTTTCGCCGTGTGTGCGCGCACCTCTATGGATTCCTGCAGTATTTTCAGGTCTATGTCCCTCTCAGAAGCCACGCCTGGCAGGTAGATGCGCACAACTTTTTTGTCACCCTTCTTAAAGCTCTCCACCCTCGGCTCAACAACTCTCCTACCTTTCTCAACTCCCCTCTGGAAGCGTTCCTTCAGGGTGTCGTAGTACTCGCGCAGAATTCGCCAGAGCAGGAATATAGCGAGAGCAAAAATTACTATGCGCAGCAGGAAAAGCATACAGCTACCTCCCTTCAAGCTCTTCCAGCAGCCTGCCCATAGCTTCAAACTCCCTCCCAAAGCCAACTAAATCCTCATTTCGGAGTGCCTCTCTTGCAGCGGAGTAGTGCTGCAGCAGTTGCCTTATTATTTCCTCTTTTTCCCTGCGAGTGGGTGGTAAAGCCACCTCCTCCGCCTCCGGAGCGCGACCAAATACCTTCTCTATAGCAGCGTCCAGCGTCTCCTCCATGGCTATGCGCTCGCCGAAGGCCACAATAACCCGCTTCAGCTCTGGCAGGGAGTCGCGTTGCTCAGCGCGCAGGAACACGGGCTCAACATACAGCAGCGACTCGCGTATGGGAATTATCAGAAGATTGCCCCTTATAACACGGGTACCTGCCTGGTCCCAGAGGGTGAAGTACTGGGAAATCTCTGGATTCTGATCTATCCTGGCTTCAATCTGCATCGGCCCGTATATGAGCTTCTCCTTGGGGAAGATATACACTATACGCTCGCCGTAGTGCTCACCATCACTTCTGGCTGCAAGCCATGCAACGAGGTTGTTTTTATTTCTCGGTGTGAAGGGCAGCATCAGAATGAACTCCGCCTTATCCTCACCGGGCAGCTTTGTTATAAGGTAATATGGCTCCATTTTTACCCTGTTGCCCTCGTAGAGCTCCTGAGGCACGCTCCACACGTCCTCGCGGTTATAGAACACCCGCGGATCCAGCATGTGATATGTGGCGTACTTATTCGCCTGAATTAAAAAGTAATCCACAGGGTACCGCAGATGCATCCTAAGCTCAGGAGGCATCTCCTCAAGGGGCTTAAAGAGTTCCGGAAAGGCTTCTGCATAGGTTTTAATTATCGCATCGCTACTGTCGGCAATGTAGAAGTCGACCTTGCCAGAGTATGCGTCCACCACCACCTTTACAGCGTTGCGCACATAGTTTATCCCTTTTGTGGGCTCAGAGTATGGGAAGTTGCTGCTAACCGTATATGCGTCGATTATCCAGTACAGCTTCCCTTCTGCAACGACGAGATATGGGTCTCTGTCATAGATCAGGAAGGGAGCGAGCTTCTCCACCCTCTCCCGTATGTTTCTGTAGTACATTATCCTGCTGTTATCGGTAATTGAGTTACTGAGGTATATCTTGGCGCTTCCAAAGCGCAGCGCATAAGCAAGTCTCTTAAAGCCTGAGTCAAGAACAACACCACCATCACCTTCATAGGTGGTGTAAACATTCTCATCCCCGCTGGGATAGTCGAACTCCTCCGTCTTTGTATTCACAATAACATAGGTGTTGGTCAGCTCCCCATAGTATATTTCCGGGCGGGTGATGTTTATGTACTCGGAACGCGGCGGGATATCCTTCACCACAAACACGGGCAAGCCTTCACCTGAAACCTCATTAACAAGGCTCATTGCTATGCCATAGCCATGGGTATATACAAGGTGTTTGTTGACCCAGGTGAGGGACTGCTCAGCCAGAAGTTCTGTATTGAGCTCCCTTGCTGCAAGCATAACCTGCTTATATTCCCCGTTCAAGAAATAGCGATCCACATCGACATCGTTGAAGGCGTAGTACGTGCGGATTAGCTGAAGCTGCTCCAGGGTGCGCTTCAGCGGACGGTAGTCCCACAGGCGAATATTTCTTATTGTATCCTCGTTGTTTTCAATATCCTCAATGGTTAAATTCTGCGTTGCAGGAAACTCCACCTCTTTTATTTTATCCAGGTTGTATGCAAGGCGGGTAAACTTTATGCTCTGCTCTATATACGGGCGCTCATAGTTGAATTCATCTGGCGCCACCTGATAGTGCTGCACAGCACCGGTTATAAAGCTGCCTCCTATGGCAACAACCACAGCCAGCGCAGATATGGCAACAGGTATCTTAAATCCAACCCACCTGGCGGAAAAGAAAAGCAGCGCAGCAGCCAGTGCTATTAATGTAAGCAGGGAAAGCACGGGGAGATACACATTGATCTCAGCATAACCAGCACCGAAGAAGGTGTCTTTGGCTGTGAAGAGCACACGGTAGCGGGAGAGGTAAAATTTGGTGGCAAAGAGCAGAGCAAACATGCCAGCGACTGCACCTGCATGAAACCTCGCCTGAGGGGGGAGCAGCGCCACAATTTCACCGAAAATGCGCTCGCGCAGCACAGCACCTGCGCCGTAGAGGTATATGAGTGCGGTAAGCGCGGCTATAAAAATCATGGCAAGGAGGGCAAGATTCCAGAGAAATTCATAGAAGGGCAGGTGAAACACATAAAAAGAGACATCTTTCTGAAAAATGGGGTCGGTTATTCCGAAAGACTTAGCATGCGAGTACCACAGGAAGAGCTCCCACCCCCGCGAAGCAGCCATTGCGACGAAGAGGCTGAGGAGCAGAGAAACTGCCATGTAGAGCGCTCGCGGTGGCGTTGCTGCACTGAACTTCCTTGAGGCGAGAAGATTTATGTAGGCTGCAGCGAAAAAGAGAAGCGCCACAAGAAGAGCTAGTATTAGCCTTGTCTTCCAGATTTTAATAAAAACCGGAGCATAACCAAGGCTTGAGAACCAAAGATAATCCGTAGCTATGCCCACAAAGCTGGTGGAGAGAAGCGCCAGAAGCACCGCAAGGTAAAGAATCAGTTCTCCTCTTCTCATGACCTTCCTCCAGATTTAAAACCTCTTCCCCTTCACCTTCTCCAGGTCGAACTTTGCGGTACTCGCTATTGCCATGACCGCCATTACTCCAGCTTGGACGGGGTCGGTGACCACAAGATCCGCCACCTCTGGCACTGAGCCAGCCATGTTCAGCGAAATTACCGGTATGCCGTAGTCAGCCTTGAGCTCCTGCACCGCCTCGCTCACCTTACCTCCCATCAGCGAGCCCGCAAGTACGAGAATGGCGGCGCGGTGAAGGCGGCCAACTGCACGTACCGCCTCGGCGATCTTTTCCTCGCCTACCAGTGGAATTGTATCCACGCTTATCCTCTCTCCGCGAAGGTTGTGACGGTCGGCCTCGCTTACAGCGCCGAGCACCACCTGTGCAACCTGGGCACCTCCTCCTATAACTATGACGCGCTTGCCGTAAATGTCCTGGAAGGGGCGATGCACCTCCACCTCGATGACATCACTCACTTTAAGGAGATCCGCTTTCAACCCCTCTAGGTCACGCACCCCCTCCAGCTCAAAGTATATCTGCACCACATCATCCTGCATGAACTGCTGGATGTAGGTTATATTTACATCGTGCTCCGCTATGACAGTGCTCACATCGCGAAGCAAACCCTTGCGGTCGCTTGCGAACACACTTATACCAACAATCTCCCTGCCTTCCATAATACACACCTATGGCGTGAGCTCTATTCCATAGTCGGTTATTGAGAACTTAAAGGAGCCTATAACATGCTTTGTGCCGCGCATCTTGCGTATTGAAATCTTCCTCTCCTGCGTCTCTGTGTCCAGACGGAGACTTATTACGCCATCAAACATGAAGGTTTCTATGGGAAACTCCCTTATGCCTATATCTGCACTCCTCGCCTCTGTAATCACCAGGCTGGTGACCTTTCGCATGCTCAGCAGATTGGACAGGCGGAGCAGCTTTGTACGCTTTTCAAACTCATCATAGGCATAGAGGCCCATAACAGACAGCGAGTCTATCACCACGCGCTCGGCACCTATCGCTGATATCGCATCGTCGAGATTTGCGATGAGGTTGTCCACATCCAGGCCGGAGCGCAGCGTCTCCTCGTCAACGTCGCCTGAGATTCTGTATGTTACCGCGTCCATAATTATGAGCTTTTCCTCCTTCTCAAGCGCCTCCAGATTCCACCCGAAGGAGTACATATTTCTCCTTATCTTCTCGGGAGTCTCCTCAAAGGTTATGTATATCCCGGGTTCGTCATACTCTGTTATTCCGGCATAGAGGTACTGCATCCCGAATATGGACTTTCCACTTCCGGGACCGCCTATAAGCAGTATGGTGTTTCCCTTCGGAAAACCCCCTATGGCGAACAGATTGTCCAGCCCCGGAATGCCAGTTCTTACCACCTCCATAAGTGCACCTCTTAAACCACACTACCACTACCCGCCAGCCTGAGACCGCGAACCTCTGGACGGGCAATCACAATACTAACGCCTGGTATCAGCACCACATGCCTCTCTGCCTCTACCACCAGCCTAAGTTTATTGTCATCCGCTTCATATAAATCTTTTATTACCGCCGCCCTATAGCTCAGGCCTGCGCTCAGCATGCACTTTATACCTGTTTTAAGCTCACCCCTGAAGTAGGGGCAGGGCGTAAAATCAAGCTCAACCTCCCTACTCACACTGAAGCTTTCAGGCTCCGGTGTGAGCACCGCCCCGCGCTCAATCTCCCGGCTGTCGATGCCTTTAAGTGCCAGCCCCACGCGGTCGCCAGCCTCCGCATGGGCTACATTCTCATCCTGAATCTGAATCGACCTGACCAGCACCTCTCTGCCCTGAGGCAGAAGGGTGAGCTTCATGTGCTTTTCTATCTTCCCGCCTTTTACATTGCCCAGCACAACTGTGCCGACGCTCTTCACCGTGAAGGCATGGTCCACCTCCACTCTGCACGGAGGTCTGCTTTCATGAGAAAAACCTCTGAGCTCTGTGATTATCGCATTGAAGTCTCTCTCCACTATGGCGTAGCCCTCGGCCACTGTGCCCCTGAGCACAGGAAGCACCTGCTCCTTAACCACACCATCCAGAATCAGCAACCCTTGCTTCTTCCCGAGCATGTCCAGGGCGAGAAGCATCTCGCCAATCTCAGGTGTGAGAGCATCTACCCTTACAATGGCTGCATCCGCCATTGCTATAGCCTGAAGCAGTGCTCCCAGCTTCTCCTGACTGGGCTCCACAAAAATAAAAATCTCCTCACCCATCTTGCGGTTGTACAGGGTTATGTCGCTCGTTGTGCCCCGCTTGCCAAGAAGTCTGCCAAGCTCAGGGTCGTTGAGTATAACAGTGGTCAGGGTCATGCTCACGCTTTAGCACCGCTGAAATTATAATCTTTTTGCAGCCCCGGGAGGAAAATTATTATGTTACCCTCCTATATAGTGACAGGAGGCGCTGACATGAAGGCAGGTTTTATAGGTCTGGGTAACCTTGGAAAAGCGATGGCAAGAAGGCTGACTTCTCAGGGTGTGGAGCTGGTTGTCTGGAACAGAACCAGGGAAAAGGCCGAGAAGCTGGGAGTGGAGGTAGTAGACAGGCCTGCTTCTCTAATATCGCAGGTGGACATTACCTTCCTTTGCCTGTTTGACAGCAGTGCGGTTGAGTCGGTCGCCACAGGCGAGGGAGGGCTTCTTGAGGGCGAGGTTGAGGGAAAGGTTATTGTTGATACCACCACGAACCACTTTGAGGCGGTGCTGCGCTTCCACCGCATGTTTAAGGAGCATGGCGCCCACTACCTCGAAGCACCGGTGCTCGGAAGCGTGATTCCCGCATCCCAGGGAAAGCTCACCGTGCTGGTCAGCGGTGAGAAACAAGCGTACGAAAGAGCACTGCCCTACATTGAAAAGATTGGAGAGAAGATATTCTACCTTGGGGAGCCCGCTCTGGCTACCAAGATGAAGCTTGTTAATAACCTCACCCTAGGCTCCTTTATGGCAGCTATTGCAGAGGCTCTCGTCTTCGGCGAAGCCATAGGGCTGAGCAGAAAGAAGGTTCTGGAAATCCTGGCCTCGGGCGCCGGAAATTCCATGGTGCTGAATGCCAAGAGGGAAAAGCTGCTCAAGGAAGACTTCGCCACGCACTTCTCCTCTGCGCTGATTTACAAGGACCTCCACTACCTGCAGGACCTGGCAAAGGAGCTTGGGAGGCCGCTTTTTATGGGAAGCGTCGCCAAGGAGCTCTTTGCCATGACCTTTGCGAAAAATGTGAGCAACCTCGACTTTTCTGTAATCTACAGGGTACTGAAGGAGTGCTAGCCATCTCACAACCCTTTATAAATGTTATAGTTGGAGTAGGAACACATGACCTTAATGCTTGAGGCACGGCGAGGCGTTGTCAGCGATGAGCTGCGGGAGGTTAGCAGAGCAGAGGGCATAGAGGAGAAGGTGCTCCTGCGCAGGGTGGCGAAGGGCAGAGTGGTTATACCCAGGAACAGCGCCGGAAGGGAGCTTAAACCGGTAGGAATAGGGGAGGGGCTCAGGGTTAAGGTTAACGCCAACATAGGCACCTCGCCGGAGCATGTGAGTATTGAGGAGGAGCTGGAGAAGGCGAGGGTGGCGGTTAGGTATGGAGCGGACACGCTTATGGACCTGAGCACCGGCGGGGACCTCAGGAGGATAAGGAGGGAGATTCTGAAGATTCCCGTGCCCCTTGGCACTGTGCCCATTTATGAAGCCGGGGTGCTCGCCGCAAAGCGGGGGAGCATAGTGGATATGAGCGAGGATGAGCTCTTCTCGGTTATAGAAGCGCAGGCGAGGGAGGGCGTTGACTTCATGACGGTGCACGCAGGAATTACGCTGGAAGCTCTTGAGGCGCTGGAGAAGAGCCCCCGCGTTACCGGCATAGTGAGCAGGGGCGGAAGCTTCCTTGCTGCCTGGATGAGGCACAACGAGAGGGAGAACCCCCTGTATGAGAACTTCGACTACCTGCTGGAGATAGCCCGCGAGCATGACGTTACCCTCAGCCTGGGCGATGCCCTCCGCCCGGGCAGCACTGCCGACGCGAGCGATGAGGCTCAGCTCCGCGAGCTCATGATTCTGGGCAGGCTGGTGAGGCGCTGCCGCGAAGCGGGGGTGCAGTGCATGGTCGAGGGACCGGGGCACGTGCCTCTGAACCAGATTGAGGCGAATGTGCTGCTGGAGAAGCGCCTCTGCGACGGCGCGCCCTTCTACGTCCTTGGCCCACTTGTCACCGACATTGCCGCGGGCTATGATCATATTGCCGCCGCCATAGGCGGTGCCATAGCCGCCTACGCGGGCGCAGATTTCCTGTGCTACGTCACGCCCGCGGAGCACCTCGCTTTGCCTAGCGTCGAGGATGTGCGCGTTGGCGTTGTGGCGAGCAAAATCGCCGCCCACGCGGCTGACCTAGCGAGGGGGAAGGGGAGAGAGATAGACGAGGAGATGTCCAGGGCGAGGGTCGAGCTGGACTGGGAGAAGCAGTTCAAGCTTTGCCTAGACCCGGAGCGGGCAAAGGAGTACCGCAGGCGACGCCTGCCCAAGAAGAGCGACGCATGCACGATGTGCGGCAACTTCTGCGCAATGAAGCTGACGCAGGAGTTTTTGGGTGGGGGTTAGTCAGAACGTTTATTTATGTTAAATATGGGCAATTCTAAATAGAAGACGATGATTAGCCACAGAAATACCGGCAGAAGTATGTTATAAATGGTGTTTATTATTATATTGGGTATAACAATTTTTGGTTTAAGAAGGAGCGTTTTTTCATAATTTTTATTTTCTTCAATTTTAATTTCAGTTTTGTTGTATAATTTTCTCTCATCATGCGTTTCTGCGATTATCGTATAATAACCTTCACCCAAAATTAAATTACATTTTCCCTCATAATTTGTGGTACAGTTTAAATAAGTTTTAAGATTTTTCTTGTAATTATTGGAATAAATGATTATCGTTGCATTTGAAACTGGTTCTTTATCTTCATCTAGAAGTAAAAATGTTATGTTGCTTGTATTAGTATAACGAAAAGTGATGTCTCCTATTGTGCCATTAGGATATTCTGCAAAAACGTATGAAATGTTTAGATTCCTTCCTTCTTCGAAAACTCTTGGGGATAAGTTAAAACCTTTTACACCCATTGTTGGATCAACAATTATCCAATTGCCATTTATTAAAACTTCATCCCAATTGTGGTCTTCACCATTATTATGCACACTTCTCACAGTTAAATTTGCGATGTTTGCCATTTCTCTGAATAATAATGAATACTCACCACAGGCGCCACACCTACTACTTAATATCCACAATGGATAGTTATGATTTATTAATCGAATACAAATATACGGTTTAGTAAAATAAATATGTAAGGGATAAATTTGGAATATAAGTGGCTTACCATAAACGTTATACATTCCTTTTGAAGATTCATCAAACCACGTCAAAATAGCAACGGTTTTTTCTGTAGCATTTGTTGAATTTTTTGTTAATGTGTTTACAATATTTTTTAA
>WANW01000019.1 GCA_015521615.1 Candidatus Hydrothermarchaeota archaeon | reverse complement strand
GGAGGAGGCGCTCGCGCTGGCGCAGGAGGCGCACGCAGCCTCGCGCAGGCGCTTCGGCTTTGCAGAGAGCGTGCCGAGAGGCGGCGAGGTTAAGTGCACCCTGTGCGTTAATCAGTGCGAGCTCCGCGATTGGTGCGCAGCCCGCACAGGGAGCGCTCCCCCTCGCGGAGCTCGCACTGATTAACGCACAGGGTGCACTTAACCTCGCCGCCTCTCGGCACGCTCTCTGCAAAGCCGAAGCGCCTGCGCGAGGCTGCGTGCGCCTCCTGCGCCAGCGCGAGCGCCTCCTCCGGCTTGGCCCTTATGCAGCGCAGGCACACCCCGAGCTCTGAGGCGATTTCCTCTCCCTTGACCCCGCATATTGCGCATTTTCCTGCCATTACAATAAAAGTAAAAAATCAAGAAATTCACTCTTCAACGCTCTTCAGGAACTCTTCCATGCTGGAGAATTTTAAACCCTCTCCTCTTTTGATTCTCTTCTCGGCCTCTTCAACCCTCTTAATAAACTCCGGAGATATGAGGTCCTCGTCGGGATAGATAGCCTCAATTAGCAGGGCTTCCATACTGTCAACCTTCTCCCTGAGCACTGCCACATCTTCGGCAATTTTCCTCAACAACTCAACTTCAGACATAAATCTCACTTTATCCTCGTCCTTTAACTTCGTAATCTTTTGCTGAAGGTGTATAAAAAAGCTAACCCTTTCATGCATAAGGTTTATTTGCTAAATCTACAGATAGGTCCATTTAATCTTTTGAAATTAAAATATCAAAGGAAAAATGCTTAATATCCGAACCGTCTCTCGTAGTTTTTATGGTCGAGCCACTCAATGATTATGCACACAACCTTCCTCTCATCTGCAGCGATGGAATAGAGCAACCTCCATCCTTCCGGGAGGTTGTATTTCCAGAGGTTATTTATTCCGTATTTTCTTAAGGTACTCCTTTGGAATCAGCCTCTTGCATCGGCGAAAAAGAGGTTTGCCTTCATTCAAGAGCCAGCTCTGAGGAGAGCAGATATTTTTTGACGAGCTCTGGATTCCATATCCACGCGACCTTTCCGTTTTTATCAACAGCTATCTTGTTGGACTCTTTAAGGTGTCAAGCCTGGGATAGTGCAGGACTGCTCATTGTGCCACTCAGTTATATAAGTTTATATAACCAGAGAAAGAAAGAAAATTTTACTACAAAATTATAGTGCACACAACAAATTTCTCAACTGACATTTATAAGTTTTTGATGTGTTCACTACAATATGGAAGATTTGCTGGTGAGCGATAGGAAAAAAATAGAAATTCTGAAAGCGCTGTCTGATAGGAAGGTGCACACCTACTATAATCTTTCTAAAATTACCAGAACAAACTTTAATACGGTGAAAAAGAACTGTAAGTTCCTCGAGTTATTAAATCTGATTGAAATTCTTGAAGTCAGCAGAGAGGAAAGCGCCTCAGGAGTGGCATCATACAGAGTTAGAATCACAGAAAAGGGATTGAAATTTATAGATAAACTCAGGGAGTAGCATTGCTATCCCAGTACTACCCTCACCCTTTCAGCGATCTCAATCTCCCTCCCGTTGAAGCTGCACCGGTAGGCAAGAACCTCAACGCCTCTGCGATGCGCCTCTCTCAAAGCTTCTCCAAAGGCTTCGTCTGTGGCGTCGTTGGGCGCAAAAGCAAAGGCATCGCCGCGCTGGATTACGAAGACGACGGCACAGCGGTAGCCCTCCTCCTTTGCTTCAATCAGCTCAAGCAGGTGCCTCCTTCCCCTCGCAGTGGGAGCGTCGGGAAACTTGGCGATGCCCTCTTCCACCAGGGTGCAGGACTTCACCTCCACCAGGGCGGGAGGCTCGAGCAGGAAGTCCAGCCTGCTTTTCCCGAAGGCAACCTCCTCCCGCGCTATGTGGTAGCCCTTAAATTCGGCAAGCCTGCCCTGCTCCAGCGCCTCTTTGAACAGCGCATTTGGCACGCGGGAGTCAACGCTCACCCAGGTTTCGCCGGCTTTAACCCCTATGAGGTCGTAGCCGGTTTTTCTCACAGAGCCCTTGCACTTTCGCAGCAGCACAGCTGCGCTAGGGATGAGAAGCTCCTGCAGCCTTCCCGGATTGGGGAGGTATGCTCTCGCCTGGCTCCCTTCAACCTCAACTAAGCAGGCGAACCTGTTAAGGCGCTGGATAAAGGTACCTTGCTTCAGATCTCCCTCTATCTTCATTTAAAAAGCCGCCAATCCTAACAGCAGAAACTTCAGCTTTGCTTTTTATCGCTAAGGCTCGCGCTTATTACAATGAAGTTTGAACCCCGCTGGATTGCATGGGAGATTACCCAGAGGTGCAACCTGCGCTGTGTGCACTGCCGCGCCGAGGCAGAAGTAAAGGCTGAGAAGGGTCCGAGCACAGCTCAGGCTAAGGCGGTGATAGACGACATAGCGAGCTACGCCAAGCCCGTGCTTGTGTTAAGCGGAGGCGAACCCCTGCTGCGCAGGGATATTTTTGAGATAGCGCGCCACGGCACTGAGCGGGGGCTGCGCATGGCGATGGCAACCAACGGCACCCTCGTCACCGACGAGGTGTGCGAAAAGATAAAGGAGAGCGGCATCAGGATAGTCTCCATAAGCCTGGACGGGTCCACTGCCGAGGTGCACGACAACTTCCGGCAGCAGCGCGGAGCCTTTAAGGGGGCGATTCGCGCCGCGAAGCTCTTCAAGAAGCACGGCATTCCCTTCATAGTCAACTCCTCCTTCACAAAGCGCAACCAGGAGGAGATTCCGAAGGTTTATGAGCTTGCGAAGAAGCTCGGAGCCACGGCCTGGTACATGTTCATGATAGTGCCCACAGGCAGGGGAAAGGAGATAATGGACGAGCTGATAAGCAAGGAGGATTATGAGAAGATACTCAACTGGCACTACGAGATGGAGAAGCGCGAGAGGGAGATGTATGTGCGCCCCACCTGCGCGCCCATGTACTACCGCATCTTCGCCCAGCGGGCAAAGCAGGAGGGCAGGAGCATAAAGCGCCGTGCGCTGAGCTTTTCAACGGGAGGGGGCAAAGGCTGCATCGCCGGGCAGCTCATTGCGCTCATAAACCACAAAGGCGAGGTTTATCCCTGCTCCTACTTCCCAAAGAGCGCGGGCAACATCTACGAGAAGAGCTTTAAGGAGATTTGGGAGGAGAGCGAACTCTTCAAGGAGCTCCGCGACTTCAAGCGCTACAAGGGCAAGTGCGGTGTGTGCGAGTACCTCGCCGTCTGTGGTGGCTGCAGGGCTCGTGCATACGCCGTCACCGGCGACTACCTGGATGAAGAGCCCTACTGCAGCTACATGCCGCTGAGGATGAGGAAGGTGTAGATGTTAAATTTTTCCAGCAACCCTTATCCTCGTGAATATTGGTACCAGGAGGAAAAGAGGTTTCCTTCCTGAGGGGGGAGACTTCTTTTAAAGGAGATGTGCAGTTGTCAGAGATAAGATGTCCCTCTTGCGGTACTCTTTGTTCGCTCAGCTCGGTTGTGGGAACAACCCGGGTTTACAAGCACGGCAAGGCTACCTTCTATCAGGTGGTTAGCTGCGACTGCGGCAGAATCTTCAGGGGGGAGACTGTGCCGCCCCCGAACAAAGGGTACAGGAAAAAGTAAAGGAGAGATGTAAAATGGAAGATAAGACCCTGGTTTGTGTCGACTGCGGGGAAGAGTTCATCTTCACCGTGGGTGAGCAGGAGTTCTTTGCTGAGAAGGGGTTCGCTGACCCCAAGCGCTGTAAACCCTGCCGCGACAAGAAGAAGGCGGAGAGAAGGAGCAGAAGTTACAGGTTCTAGGGAAACTTGTGTTTATCGGCGCGCCACTGCGCCTCACTTTTTTATATTTTGTTCAGTGTAGTTATTTGTGTCCATGCTTTGATACATCTTTTCACAGAAAATAACTAATATTAAAAAGGCGCACTAATGAGCATGGCCTATGACCTTCACGTACACTCCACCTTCAGCGATGGCGAGCTTATCCCGGCGGAGATAGCACGCCGCTACGCTGAGAAGGGTTTTAAGGCGGTTGCCATAACTGACCACGCAGACAGCTCAAACCTGGAGTTTATACTGCGCAGCCTGCAGGGTATTGAAAAGGAGCTTGAAGGGCACGGAATAGAGGTGGTGCCGGGGATAGAGCTCACCCACCTTCCGCCGGAGAAGATTCCGGAGCTCGCGGCGAGGGCAAAGAAGCTAGGCGCAAGAATTGTAGTGGTGCACGGCGAGAGCATCGCTGAGCCTGTGGCGAGGGGCACGAATGCTGCAGCAGTGGTGTGTGAGCACGTCGATATTCTTGCGCACCCCGGCTTTATAACCCTGGAGGAGGCGGAGCTTGCGAGAGAGCATGAGGTATACCTGGAGCTGACCTCCCGAAGAGGGCATTGCCTTACCAATGGGCACGTTGTGAGAGTTGCCATGGAGACAAAGGCGGAGCTCATAGTCTGCACCGATGCACACTCGCCGGAGGACATCCTAGCTCCAGAAGAGCTCATCAACGTCGCTCTTGGCTCAGGGATGAACAGAAAGTATTCAGAAATTATTACCAGTGTTAACCCCAAGAGAATATTAGGTCGTCTATAGTTTTAAGTTTTATGCCCGGAGGAGAGTTCTTTGAGGATGCTGGGGACTTTCAGCCATGCAAGCAAGAGTGGAACACTTCTTTTTCGTGGAAAGGATTTTCCCTCGCTTTATGCAGATGTTTTCACAAAAAATGGCGTAAAGGTTGGAAAGGTTGTTGATATAATTGGTCCTGTCTCCAATCCGTACTTTGTGGTAAAGCCGGAGGAGGGAGCCTTTGAGAAGGCGCTTCGTGCTGCGAAGAGCGGGGGGTTATTCGTGTTATCAAAGAAAGAGGAGAGGAGGAGGTCCCTTGGAAAGAAGAGTAGAGTACGTAGATGAGTGCCCCGAGTGTGGGAGCACGAGCTTGATGCGCGATTATGAGCGCGCTGAGATTGTGTGCAACGGTTGCGGTCTCGTAATAGATCAGGACCTGCTGGATGAGGGTCCTGAGTGGCGTGCCTTCGACCACGAGCAGGCGGTGAGACGCACCCGCACGGGAGCTCCGCTCACCTACACAATTCACGATAAGGGCCTGAGCACCATTATAGACTGGCGGAACAAGGACAGCTACGGCAAGGAGCTTTCAGCGAGCAAGCGTGCCCAGCTGTACAGGCTAAGGAAGTGGCAGCAGCGCATCCGCGTGGGCAATGCGATGGAACGCAACCTCGCCATAGCCCTGACGGAGCTGGAGCGCATATCCTCCCGCCTTGGCCTGCCCAAGAACGTGCGCGAGGCGGCGGCGGTGCTCTACCGCAGGGCGGTTGAGAAGGGCTTAATCCGCGGGCGTAGCATAGAGGGCGTTACAGCCGCGGCTATCTACGCCGCGTGCAGGCAGTGCGGTGTGCCTCGCACCCTCGACGAAATCGCGGATGCGGCGAAGCTTAACCGCAAGGAGATTGGCAGGACCTATCGCTTCGTGGCAAGGGAGCTTGGGCTAAGCCTGCGCCCGACCACGCCGGTGGACTACATTGAGCGCTTCGGCACAGCCCTGGGGCTTAGCGGCGAGGTTAGGAGCAAGGCCAGGGAAATTCTGAAGAAGGCTATGGACAAGGAGCTCACCTCTGGCAGAGGTCCCACCGGCGTGAGTGCTGCTGCACTCTACATAGCGAGTGTTCTCCTGGGCGAGCGCAGGACGCAGCGCGAGGTTGCTGAAGTGGCTGGTGTTACAGAAGTAACCATACGCAACCGCTACAAGGAGCTGGCAGAGAAGCTTGACATAGAGATAACCATCTAATCCTCTTATTTAATTTATGAAAAAGTGTATTTAGGTGACGTTAATCTTCTCTGCACTTACTGAGATGCTTGAGAGAGTGCTGGGCAACAAATACCTTGTACGCGTTCGTGAGGGTGATGTTGGGGATAATGAGATAGGTTTTGCACGGGAGCATCTGCGAGGCTGTGAGATTTCTGCGATGGACGAGGTAATTGTCTATCGTCTGGGCGAGGTTAAGCCCTACTTCCTGAGGCAGCGCCACTACGTGATAGAGGTGGACAGGCGGGTGCACTACAGCTACAGAGATGCACGCCGCGGTTATGCGTTGCTATCCCCGGAGAGTATGGAAAGGCTGGAACTGGAGAGCGAGGGCAGTGTAATCCTCGACCCGGTGACCCCCAAACACGACCTCGGTGAACTTCTGGAGAAAGTCAGGAGATATCTTAACCAATAGATAGCTACTCGCCTAAAAGCATTACCACAACCCTGCGTCTTCTTCTGCGGGTGTCGAAGTTTATGATCACTATCTGCTGCCAGGTGCCCAGTGTTAGCCTGCCATTGACAAAGGGTACAACCAGGCTTGGTCCCAGAAGTGCAGCTCTGACGTGCGCCGCGCCGTTGTCGTCGCCCCAGGTGAGGTGGTGCTCGTAGCTCTCATTTCGCGGTGCTACTCGCTCCAGAGCGCGGGGGATGTCCTTCTTAAGCCCGGGCTCAAACTCCATCGTGGTGACCGCTCCCGTGGAGCCCACGTTGAAGACCACTGCAATGCCCTGCTTTATGCCGCTTTTTGCTATCAGCTCCTGCACCTTTTTGGTCAAGTCCGCAAAACCCTTCTCAGCCTCAAGCTCCACCTCTATCTCATAGCTTTCGACGCGCATGGTGAGCACCTACTTTTTTGTGACTATCTTAATTATGTCAAGGTGCTTGAGCGGAGCATCGCTGGCGATTCTCCGCTTTGTGCGCGCGTCTATGGCGGCGATGAAGTTCTCGCCTATGTCGGTGTGGATTTTGTAGGCGAGGTCGCGCGGGGTTGCACCTGCGTCGAGCAGAAAAGCGTCCGGCAGCACGTTGCCCTCACCGTCACAGTATCGGTTCTCATCCTCCACCGGGAATACGACGATCTTCCCCAGTACATCAAGTACTGCGGTATTAATCGCCTGTTGCACTCCTGTACTGCCATAGCGCTCCAGCACGTTCTTTTTAATTATTTCCAGTGCCTTCTTCTGCTTT
Source organism: Candidatus Hydrothermarchaeota archaeon (assembly GCA_015521615.1). GTDB lineage: Archaea > Hydrothermarchaeota > Hydrothermarchaeia > Hydrothermarchaeales > BMS3B > Pyrohabitans. The sequence continues at coordinate 6,614 of WANW01000019.1, read as the reverse complement.
GGGGAGAGCTCCTCCGGCTTGAGGACCTCAAAGCTGCCCTCCCCCGGCACGTAGCTTATGATCCCTTCTTCGGCGAGGTTCTTGAGCATAAGCTCTGCCATCGCGCTGGTGGGAATAATCCTGGCGTGAGGAAACTCCCGCTTCAGCCTTTTTATGTTCTCCTCAGCTACCGCAACGTCAGCCTTGTTCGCAGCAACGACTATCGGCTTTGCGAGGCGGCGGAGCGCTCTTGCAAAGGAGAACAGCTCCTCATCGCTCCACTGGGCAGGCTTTTCCGGGTCAAGCTCTGTCTCCCTTAGCGCTGCCTTTACGTGCGCCTCACGCACCCCGAGCCCCGCGAAGAGCTCCTGGAAGAGGCGCTCGAAGCTCTCGCCCGCGAGCTGCACCCTGCGTGCGAGTTTCTCCCAGTTCCGCCGGAATATTCCGAAGAACCAGAGTTCTATCTCCTCCTCGAGAAAGCGCACATCATCGCATGGGTCATGCTCTCCCGGCTTAAGAGGGTTCCCCTCTTCATCCGTGGCACCGCTGGCATCTACAATGTGAATGAGTGCGCCAGCCTGGCGCAGGTCGTCCAGAAACTTGTTTCCCAAGCCACGACCCTCGTGTGCCTTTGGCACAAGCCCGGCGACGTCTATCATCTCCACAGGTACGAAGCGGTAGCCTGCAATGCTGACAGAGTTGCGCGGATTAGGCTCTACCCCGAGATCAACCGCAGGTTCGGGCACACGCACAAAGGCAACACCTCTGTTCGCCTCGACGGTTGTAAACGGGTAGTTGGCTATCTCCGCCCTGCTCAGCGTGGCGGCGCTGAAGAAGGTGCTCTTTCCCACGTTTGGCTTGCCGACTACGCCTATCTCCATGCTTCAAGGTGAGTGCTTCTCGTATTTAATCCTGCCGTCGCTTCGAGAAACCTTTATTTGAGCAGGAAATCAAATCCTAATCAATGAGGTTCATAATACTATTCCTGCTGCTCATACCCGTAGCCTCGGCGCAGGAGTATCTCTTCAGGGACTATACCATATCCATTGCACCTGATTATCAGGGTAATGTCGTTGAGGAGGTCTCCTTTACAGTTGTGGATTTGGGGGGAAACATCTCGGCGGTAGAGTATGCGATAGCTGCAGTACCCTCGCAGGTGAGGGTGTATGACGATGAAGGGGAGCTTGAAGTATTTATGGAAGACAGCACTCTCGTTGTGCCCCTGCGTAAAAAACTACATGCCGGCGAAAGTCAGAGGTTGCGCTTTGTCTTCACACTTCCCGGCATAGTCTCCAGCTATCGTGGTGATAGCATCCTAACAATGAGCTATGTGCCGGAGGTGAGAGTGGTAAACTTTACCTTTATGGTGAAGCTCCCCAGGGGTAGCGTTCTCGTATCTGAGCAACGTGGTGCGGGTGAGGCAGTAGCTGCAGTTTATCCCACGCCGGAGCGTATTCTCACCGACGGTGAGCACATAATAGTCAGGTGGAAGAAATGGGAACTCTCTCCAGGTGAGAGTTTCAGGATTTTTGTTATGTACACCACAGTGGGACAGAAGCAGCGTTCGGGTTATGCCCTCGTGCTGGCCGGTCTTGCATTAGGGGTGGCGCTGACATATGCATACTTTTACTATCAGAGAAAGAGGAGGGGTGAGGAGAGGAGGAGGGTGGTCAAACTCGTACTCAGGGAGGATGAGCAGAAAATATACGACCTCCTGACGGAAAAGGGAGAGATACTGCAGGAGGAGATTGTCAGGCGGACCGGCTTTTCCAAGGCAAAGGTGAGCAAGCTGGTCAGAAATCTGGAAGAGAAGGGTATAATAAAAAAGGAGCCCTACCGGAAGACGAACAGGCTTATTCTAAAAAAAGAGTTTGGAGGAGAGGGGTAGTTCATCTACCCCAGCCCTTCCGGCCCTTTCCGGGACCGCCTCTTTCCACTTCTACCTCTGCACTATGTTCCTCCTCCTTCTCTTCCTCCATCTCCTCACTCTCTTCTTCCTTCTTCACCTCAATCTCTACCTTAGCTTTGGTTCCAGACTTTTCTTCTTCCACCTCTACCTCTGTCTTCATCTTGGTCTTTGGCTTATGCTCTTCTTCCTTCTCCACCTCAAGCTCTAGAAGCTGAGCTACTTCGTTCGGTGTCAATCCCGTGATGTTTGCTATCTCTGCAATTATCTCCTCCCGCTGTGTGGTGTTCAGCTTCAGCTTGTACTCTGCGCCGGGTAGTTCCACCTCAACCTCTGTTATGTTGCCCTTTATCTCTGCCTTTATCTCACCCTCTTCATCATGCCCATCCTTCTGCTTCCCTGCCTTTGCCCGTTCTCCCTTTGGAATCTTCGACTCAAACTCGACCTTAACACCCTTCTTGCTAACCTTTATCTCCAGCTCGCCCGCGTTTGTCTCAAACTCCATCTTTATCTTCTCATGTCCCCTCCGCGAAACGTTGAGCGCATGCTCAATCGCCGGTCTCGCCTCAGGGGGCACGAACTGATAGACCCACTGAAGCACCTCCTGATGCTTTGCGGTGGCCTCAATAGCTTTTATCTTGATCTCTGTCACATTCTTTCCCTTTTTCTCTGCCTCTTCGATCTCCTTTTCCACCTCTTCAATCTCTTTCTGGTATTCGTTGCTCAGCTTTACTATGACCTTGGTCTTGTTCTTCTTCTGCATCAATTTAATCTCTGCAAGACGCTCCTCCGCGTGTTTAAGGCGCACCTTTATCTTTGCCTCTTCGCTCAGTGCCAGAGCAAGCTCAAGCTTCTCCAGCAGTCTGTCGAAGAGGTACAGGAAGGAGTCCGGGGCTATACCAGCCTCCTCCTCACTCACCGTATCGTCTGTATTATTTTCCTGCGCAAGGGCTGTCGGCATTAAAAACATAACTGCCAGGCAGAGCATTACCAACCTTCTCATCCTGCTCACCTCCATGATTTAAATTTAGCGCAGAGGGATTTAAAATATCCCTAAAAATCGTTTATATGTGGTGGGAGAATCATCCAGATTGAATTTTATTCTGCAGAAATCACCTGGATTTTGTTTATTTCGGTTTTTTAGTTATCTAACAACAAGTACGGGGCAGGGTGCATGTTTCACCACCTGCTCTGACACACTGCCCATGAGGAGCTTCTTTAAGCCAGTTTTGCCCAGGCTTCCCATTACCAGAAGCTCATACCTTCCGAGTTTTGCCTCCTCAACTATCGCCTCACTAACATCCCGTGAGATAAGCACCTTGGTTTCAAGTTTCACACCCCTCTCAGCAGCAGTCTTCTCCAGGTGATGAAATATAATCTTTGCGGCTCTTGCCTTCTCTTCGTCAACTTCCTCCGGTGAGAGCCTCTTGGGAGGTTCAATTTTTAAAACGTGGAGTGCCGTCAACCTCGCTCCAAGCTTTTCAGCCAGATAAATGGCATATTCACCAGCAAGCTCTGAGAAGGCAGAACCGTCTGTGGCTAGAAGTATTCTTGAGATCATTACAAAGCCTCACAGCAGGTATATATATTCATGTTTATAGGCGAAAGGCTTAAACATTTCTCCCTTACCCGAATAAAATCTGCGAAAGAATTCCAGCCAGTGAAGACGCAGCGATTGAATGAAGACTATAAAGGTGCTTGATGCAAGGATAAGCGCAGCGCCAAGGACGAAGAGAATTGGAGCGATTATCATACCCACAATGCCGTTCTGCACCCCGGCCACCACCTTCACCAGTAGCCTTGCAAGGGTTACATGGATAGCTGCCAGCGCACCGACCCTGGCATAGGATATTACGTTTGCTGCTAGGGCAATTATTTCTTCCACAGCTCCCAGTCCTCTATCCTTTGTCAGCAGGATTATGCCTGCAAGCAGCACAGTTAGCGAGAAGATTTTAATGCCCGGGATGGTGAAGTATAGTGCAGAGCCCCAGAGGATGAGAAGCAGCGAGAGGGAGTAGAGCACATCCTTCATTGAGGCTATTCGCGATAGAAGACTGAGGGAGATGTGGGCGAATCCCAGCAGGAAAGAAATGGCAAGCAAAAGCTGAAGATTTTGCATGTAGCCTGCCAGAAGAGGCTTTATTTTAAGGAGTCCGCCAAAAAACTCACCAGCAAGCAAGCCAAAGAACATTGAGGCTGTGCCTGCATAAAAAATTATCAGGTTTATGTCCTTTATTACGCGCTCGCGGTGAGTGGTGAGGAGGTATAGGATGAGGCTCAGTATACTCAGCACCAGACCATAACCAACATCCGCAAACATCATTCCAAACATCGCTGTAAAAGTTATCGCGAGAATGGGCGTGGGATCTATTCCATCATACTCCGGCAAGCCATAGGTGGTGGTTAGTACCTCATAGGGTTTTATTATCCTAGGATTTTCCAGCAAAATGGGCGGCGATTCCTGCGCTTCAGGGAGATAGAACTCCAGTATTGCAAGTCCTCCTGCGGCATCTTCAATAGCGTTGCGCACCACATCAGCGCGTTTTTCAGGCACCCAGCCGGCGAGGAATACAACACTGCGCGAGCGTCCGAATTTCTCCAGAGCCTTCGCCCTAATTTTAAGATTCTCGAGCTCCTCCTTCAGAGCGAGAAGATGTGGATAGTTTCTCTTTTTAAAGAGGGCAAGCTCAGCCTCTACTGTGCGCAGGCACTCCTCCACATCCTTTACCTTATCACTGCCGGTCTCCTCCATCTCTCTCAGCCTGCGCTGAATCGTCGAGAGTCTCTCACAGTATTCGAGGTACTCATTCTCCAGCCTGTTTACCTCATTCTCTATCTCCTCTATACTGAGCACCTTCTCGACTATTTCCACCGGCACAGCTTTTGGGCCCAGGAGCTTCTCAATAAAGTCGGTTACGGTCTCAGGCTTTAAATCAGAGAGTAATCTGGAGATTCTCTCCTCAAGGGCAAGAATCTCATTCTTTCTGGTATCAACCGGCTTCAGAAAGCGCAACTGTTCCTTCACATCAAAGAACTGCACACACGCCATGCGCTGAAGCTGCTCCACCACCCGCTCGAGAGCAGACTCATGGACAATGCAGAAAAGTTTAAGCATACGTGCTGGCTTGAACATTTCGATTAAATATATACGCGAAAGTACTATAAAACAGTAGGGAGTACAGAAAAATGGATGTGGAGAGGTACAGAGCGGGCGAGAGAGCATCGCTGATTGGAATCTCTGGAAATCTTGTCCTTGCGGTGATGAAGTTTGTGGTGGGTGTATATTCAGGCAGTGCGGCGCTTATCGCAGATGCCCTGGATTCCTTTTCTGATGTGCTCTCCTCCCTTATAACCTGGATAGGTATAAAGATAAGCTATAAACCTGCGGATAGGGCCCATCCCTATGGTCACTACGATGCCGAGGCCATAGCAGGGCTTATCATATCTATAATGCTTGCACTGCTTGCATATGAGTTTGCGAGGCATGCCATAACTCGTTTGTTCTATGCTCCAGAGCAGGTAAAGCTCATAGCACTTCTTGCAGTTGGTGTTAACCTTCTGGGTAAAGCACTTCTCGCAAGGTACACAGGAGAGGTTGCCAGGAGGATAAACAGCCCTGCCCTTGCCGCAAGCGCGGCCAATCTTAAAGGGGACATCTACATCTCTCTTGCGATTCTCGCAGGCATTCTTGCAAGCCAGCAGGGCTTCTATATCCTTGATCCACTTATTGCTCTGGCCATAACTTTACTCATCTTCAAGATTGCGGTAGAAATTGGCTGGAGGAATATTCTGCACCTCATGGGCACGGTGCCTTCGCCCGAGATGGTGGAGGAAATCAAGAGGTTGAGCAGGGAGGTGGAGGGTGTTATTGATGTGCATCGCGTACGTGTGCATGCAATGGGCGCATATAACAAGGTGGACCTGCACGTGTGCGTGGATGAGAACATACCCCTAAAAAATGCCCATAAGATAGCCCACGAGGTTCAGGTAAAGATAACAGAGAACATGCCAGAGATCGCCTCTGCGCTGGTGCATGTAGAACCCTTCGATGAGCATCATCGCAGGGTGCATTTTAACAACAAAGAGTAACCTACCTGGTCACCTGGGCTATTGTGAGGTTTCTCTCTGCTTCAACCCAGTCGCTTATTACCTGGGCGAAATTTTTTAGAGAGTCGCGAAGGGTAAATATTGTAAGTGCACCTACAAGAACGCCTCCCACGAGGAGTATAAATTCCAGACTAACCTGTGCCTTTTCATTTACCAGAAGAGCTTTTTTCATCAGTTTAATATTGAGCGTTGCGGGATATAAAGCTTATTGAGACGACCTTATGGCATTTACAGCCAGTTATTTTTGATGATACGGTGCGCATGGAATAATTTTTTAGATAAACGCCTGTGAAATGCTGCCCCATCTACCTCACTGTGTTATCTGCCAAACATTTCGCTTGTGCGGTATTAGGCACGAGCCTTTGATGAAGCTGAGTCAGGATGATGTAGAGAAGATCGTGGTGCGGGTGGTTGACTATGGTCTCAATACGGGGTTTGTGGCGAGGCAGTTTGGAGTTACCCGGCGCAGGATTCAGCAGCTGGTGAAGCATTACAGGGAGACTGGCGAGTTTCCTGTACTCAGAAGACCAGGGAGGAAGCCTTATGCTAAGCATCCAGAGAATCTCCGGGATGAGGTATTGTGGGCGAAGGCAAAGCTGAAGTGCTCCGCCACGGGCATAGC